>CAZFWY010000001.1:0-53895 GCA_964522715.1 uncultured Thermofilaceae archaeon
AGCGTAGGGAGAGAGGCATACCCTTTATCTCAATAACTGGGTACACGGGGGCTGGTAAGACAACCCTATTCAAAGCTTTAACGGGTAAGAGCGGGTACGTGGACGGAAAGCCCTTCGCCACTCTCTCCACGAAGACTGGCAGAACCAGCCTCTTAGGAAGGCCTGCATTAGTGTCAGACACCATAGGCTTCATAGACTCCCTACCCCCCTTACTCTTAGATTCGTTCTACACCACCTTAGGGGAGGTTCTCCACTCAGACCTTGTGCTACTAGTAGTAGATGTGAGCGACAAGCTGGAGGAGATAGAGAGGAAAGCCTTAGCCAGCTTAGACGTACTCGAAGAGCTGGGTGTAGATATGGGTCAGATAGTTATAGCGGCCAACAAGATAGACGCCGTACAGGTACCCCTCGCCGAGCGCTTATCTATACTCGAGGGGTTAGGGGCGGAGGTAGTGCCCATTTCAGCCTTGAGGGGTGAAGGGTTAGAAGACCTCAAGGCTAGCCTCCTAAAGCACCTCCCTGACTACGTGAGAGTACACCTTGAACTGCCACCCAACGCTTTATACCTGGTAGATGAATTAAAGTCACTCGGCTTCGTCGAGAAGGTAGAGTTCCTAGACGGGTTCGTGCACGTAGTAGGAGAGGGGAAGATCTCCCTCGTTAAGAGAATAGGGAGCCGCGCCGAGGCAGAAGGGGGAAGGTATAGGATTCAGAGGAGATGAGCATGAGGGTAGTCGTCCTAAGACTAGGCCATAGGGAGGGGAGGGACAAGAGAATATCCACACACGTCGGGCTTGTCGCTAGGGCGTTCGGCGCCGACGGTATAATCTACGTGGGGGAAGTGGAGGAAGGCGTCTTGGAGAGCGTTAGGAAGGTAGTTGATAACTGGGGAGGGCCTTTCTTCGTGGAGAAGGCCGAGTCGTACAGGAAGGTGATTAAGGATTGGAAGGAGAAGGGGGGCGTAGTAGTCCACCTAACCATGTACGGAGTTAATATCGAGGGGAGCGACGTACTGGAGCGTATAAAGGGTACGGGCAGGGACATTTTAGTGATAGTTGGCGCTAAGAAGGTTCCCGGAGACGTCTACGAACTGGCTGATTTTAACGTAGCTATAGGTAACCAGCCGCATAGCGAGGTGGCCGCCCTAGCCGTGTTTTTAGACAGGCTTTTCGAGGGGAGAGAACTTATGAGACAGTTTATAGGTGCAAAAATTAGTATTATACCATGTGAGCGTGGAAAGAGAGTAGTGAGGGTTGAGGCTTGAACACGGATGAAGTATTGCCTGTGTTAGCAGGGAAAATGTTAGGTGAAAACGCGGAGAAAATAATGGCGTATCTAGCGAAAAGAGGCGAGGTAACCGCTGATGAAATAGTGGAGAAACTGGGGATGGAAGAGAGCGAGGTCAGGAAAATCCTAAACGCGCTCTATGAGAACTCGCTGGTAAAGTACAGGAGGATGAAAGGTAAGGACGGCAAAGCAGCCTACAAGTACTACTGGAGGATAACTGATGAGGAGCCCATCGCCATATTAGAGGCCAGGAAAAGGAAAACCTTAGCCATACTAAGGAAGGTCTTAGCCGTAGAGGAGGGGAAGAGCTTCTACTGCCCAATATGCGGCACGTACTACACTTTCGACGAGGCAGCGGACTTGTTCTTTAAATGTATCAAGTGCGACGCGGTACTCGAAGCTTTGGAGAATAGCGAGCCTGTAGAGAGGTTAAAAAGAGCGATAGAAGTACTCGAAAACCTGGACTTCGAGAAAGCGGAAGTAAGCAAACTGAAGGGAAACTCTTAAGAACCCTGCGTACAACCATATGGTGGGCCCGTGGTCTAGTGGATAGGACGCCGCCCTTACACGGCGGAGGACGGGCTTAGCGCCCGGCCGAATCCCGGGTTCAATTCCCGGCGGGCCCACCAAACTTATTCTTCGGCTATGCAAAACTCCCTCGCCCCTCGACGTGTGTTTCTGGGAGGAGAACAGTTCGATGAGAGAGTGAAGTCATAAATAACTCATAGCAGTTAGGTGGTGGGTTTAGGTGAGCGGGGTATGCCAGTTGAGAAGGGCGACTTCGTCATAGTCGACTACATAGCGTTGACTAAGGAAGACGGCGAGGAGAAGGTCTTCGATACGACGATAGAGGAGGAAGCCAAGAAGGCTGAGCTATCATTGGAGAGCTTCGGGCCGATACTAGTAGTCATAGGGGAGGGTAGGTTATTGAGCAGCGTTGAGGAGGCTTTGATAGGAGTTGAGGAGGGGGAGTGGAAGACTATAGAGCTGCCCCCCGAGAAGGCGTTCGGCAAGAGAGATAAGTCGAAGATTATCACGGTCAGTGCGAGGGAGCTTTCAAGGCAGGGGATAGTCCCCAGACCTGGTGAAAGCATAACCTTCGAGTATAAGCGGAAGAGGTACATGGGGAGGATAATACACGTGGGAGGCGGCAGAGTAATAGTAGATACCAACCACCCTCTCGCGGGCAAAAACGTAGTATACAAAGTCAAAGTGGTTAAGATAATCAGAGACTTAAACGGCAAGATAGACGCGCTACTGCACAGGTGGTTCGGCGACATAGAGGGATGCGAGGTGAAGATAGACGACGGCAGAGTTACGGTTACGTTACCGGAGGACTTGCTCGTAGTCGAGAGGTTAGGCATATTCGTCAGAGGATTGGCTCGGGACATAGAGAAACACCTGCCGGACGTAAAGGAATTCTCCGTAACCTTTAGATTCACGTTCGAGAGGGCCGAAGAAAAGAAAGAGGAAGAGCCTCAACAAGAAAAAGCCGTAGCCCCTGAGGGCACGTAACCCTGCGCACCACCCTCATTACTCTAATTTTTTCGCCGTCTTTTAACGGAGAGTCTATGCAGAACTCCCTATAGGGACACCGCGTCTCCGCACAGCGGGGCGGGTTAAACGATGTTATAAGCCCTTCAGATATAGACGGTGTATTCAAAAGTACTTTTAGAGGCTCGGGCTCGACAACTACTACTACCATGTCGCTACCGGTTAGCGGGCATTTATGCCTCTTACTTCGAACCTCAACCACTCTGTACTCGAAGCCCTGTCTAACCCTTCCTATACACACCTTCCGTAGACTACAGGTGAGGCACTTAGCGTTAACCCTGACCCGGAACTTCGTACCCTTCTCGGCTAGCGCTTCGGTCACCAGCGTTACTACCCTCATGGCGCCACCGATTTTAAGTCATCGCAGTGCTTATATAGCACTATTAAGAAAGCAACATGACCACTCTTTAATTTGACTCTACCATGAGTATTAGGGGTGTTTATTCGTGCAAGTACCCGAGGATTTCCTACCTAAAGACCTACGAGAAAAGCTATTGAAAGCATGGAAGGGAACTACTACTGTTGGAATGGCGTTCAAGGACTTCGTAGTATTGGCAGCCGATAGGAGGGCTACTAGCGGCTTCTTCATCTCCCACAAGAAAGCTAAGAAGATACTCATGATAGACGACCACCTAGCTGCGACTATATCTGGGTACGTAGGCGACGCCCAGTGGCTAGTGGATAGGCTGAAAATGTACGCGGCGATGTACAAAGTCACGAACAACGAGCCTATACCCGTTAAAGCCGCCGCCAACGTAGCGTCAATGACCCTGTACGCTAACCGACCCTTAATGATAGCGCACGTACTTCTCGGAGGAGTGGATAGGGAGGGGGGCGGCCTCTACAGCGTTGATTGGTTGGGGACGATAACCAAGGAATCCTACACGGCCACTGGTTCGGGCAGCCCGTTCGCTATCAGTATGCTCGAAAGCGAATACCGAAGCGGCATGACCGAGAAAGAGGCCGTAAAACTAGCTGTTAAGGCCGTGCGCTCAGCCCTCCGTAGAGACCCCGGCAGCGGAGAGGGCGTAGACGTCGTGGTAGTGACCAAGGAGGGCTATAGGACTATACGTGGGGAGGATCTGGCGCTCGGTTAGGGAGAGATAAGTTATGCGTAAGGTTTCTAACGCTATTCAGGATGTTAAGAACGCCATTCTAAGCCTAGTACCCCCCGAGGCCGAGGTAACCAGGATAGACTTTGAAGGCCCTAAGATAGCGGTGTATTCAAGGAGACCACATGTCTTCCTAGCTAACAGGGAGGAGCTGATCAAAAAACTCGTTAAAACAATCAAGAAAAGGGTCGTGGTCAGGGGAGACCCAGAGGCCAGGCTGAAGGAAAGGGAGGCTGAGGAGAAGATAAGAGACATAGTGCCAGAAGAAGCCAACATCACCCTCATATACTTCAACGAAACCACGGGAGAAGTTGAGATAGAGGCTGAGAAGCCGGGCTACGTCATAGGTAGGGATGGGGTTACCCTTAGACGAATATTGGCCGAGACTCTGTGGTACCCGAAAGTCCTGAGAAAGCCGCCCATAGCCTCTAGGACTATATACGAGGTTAGAGAGCTATTCAGAAGCAGGAGTGATGAGAGGCTTAGGTTCCTCAGAGTAGTAGGGCACAGGATATACAGGCGCCAGCTGATAGCTAACGAGTACGTGAGGATAATTGCCCTCGGGGGCTTCCAGGAAGTCGGTAGGAGTGCCATCCTGATAGAGACACCTGAGAGCCGTGTACTACTCGACGCCGGAGTAAAACCATCCCTGGGCAGGGAGGAGTACCCGTACTTTGACCTGCCGGAACTCGACCCAGACACCCTCGACGCGATAGTGATAACTCACGCCCACCTAGACCACTGCGGCTCTCTGCCTTACCTCTTCAAGTACGGGTTCAAGGTGCCAGTATACATGACAGAGCCAACTCTTTACCTGATGAAACTCCTTCAGGAGGACTACCTGAAGATAGCCGAGAGAGATGGGAGGCAGCTACCCTACTCGCACAGGGATGTGGCTGAGGCCGTGCTACACTCCTACACTTTAAAGTACGGGGAGGTCACCGATATAGCCCCAGACATAAGGCTCACCCTCTACAGGTCTGGGCATATACTGGGCGCCGCCCTAGCGCATATACACATAGGTCAGGGATTAGTCAATATAGTCTACACTAGCGACTTCAAGTTCGCAAGAACGGGGATACTAGACCCAGCCAACTACCAGTTCCCCCGCGTAGAGGTACTCATAATGGAGACTACCTACGGGGGCCACCAGGACTACCTCCCAGGCAGGGGGGAGGCTGAGAGAATACTCATAGAGATTGTGAGGAAGACCTTTGAGAGAGGAGGGATAGTCCTAATACCTGTACTCGCGGTCGGCAGGGCCCAGGACGTTCTACTCGTACTGAACGAAGCCATGGAGAGAGGCCTCCTACCCTCAGCACCGATATACATAGAGGGGATGATAGACGAGGTGACGGCAATACACACAGCATTCCCAGAGTACCTAACTCCCTCCCTCAGAGAGAGGATTTATAGGGGTGAGAACCCCTTCACGTCCCCTAACATAAACATATTGAGGCAGGCTGGGGAGGAGAGAGGGGAGATCGTCAGGATAAGGCCGTCGATAATAATGTCTACCTCTGGCATGTTGACCGGAGGCCCCGTCATGGACTACTTGAAACTCCTAGCCGAGGACGAGAAGAGTTCGCTGGTCTTCGTAAGTTACCAGATAGAAGGCACGCTCGGACGTAAAATACTGCAGGGCCTGAGGAGGTTGGCGTTTGTGGATGCCAGGGGTAAGGTTGAGATGAGAGAGCTTAAAATGGAAGTGCATAGAGTGGAGGGGTTTTCAGGGCATAGCGATAGAAGGCAGTTAGAGTTTTACCTAAGGAAAATAACGCCTAAGCCTAAACGCATAATACTAGTCCACGGGGAGAGGAGTAAGATTAAGAGCTTTAAGAGGCAGGCGGAGAGGATTAGCGGTGCGGAGGTTTTAACTCCGCAGAACCTAGAAGCCATAAGGGTAGTTTAGGGCTTACATGACGTGGCCCTTAATACCTTTATAAATCTGGGCTCGAAGTACAGCTTCCACAACTTATCCTTCAAGCAGTGTACGTTTTTAATGGCTCTCCCACGCCTCCTCGCAAGTATCTCCTCGGACTTCATAAGGGCTACTCCTATCCCTATGACAACACCCTTCGGATCCGCCACGTAGACTAGCTCACCCTTTCCGAAGGGCTTCGAAATCCTAGTTATCCCAGGAGCCATGACGTCAGCTCCATCGACTATGTGGGGCACTGCCCCTTCGTCGACGTTCACACAGGGTAAATCGACGATCCCCAGAGCCGCGCCGATAATTGTGGGAAGGACTTCCTCTCCCTTCTCGAAGAAGACGGGGTAACCGTCGGCATAATATATGACGTAGTTGAGCCTGGACTTGGCGATTTCCACTCTGCTAGCTTTACCTACGAACTCCGCAGCTTTAGGGCCTAGCTTCTCCCTGAGCAGCTGTACGAACTTCCTCTTCTCCTTCTTGCTTAAGACGTAACGGGCGTAGAAGGACATAGCCGCTCACATCATTTTAGACATGACGTAGTAGGAGACGTTACCTTCTTTGTCCACTATCGCGACCACGGGCTCCCTGCCGCTCTCTATGGCGCGAGTGAAAGCCTTCTCTAATTCGGGGAAGCCTATCTTCACCCCCTCCCTGAACACGTAGACCATATACCCCTTAACCTTGCCCTTCTTCTTCCTGTCCAGCAGGAAGACTAGACCCTCCGCGTAGCCTGGCTTAACCTGTAAGCCCCTCTTCCTAAGGTCACTGTAGACCTCAAGTTTAATCCATATATCGCCATCTTTCTCAGCTATTTTCAAGAGATATTCCTCAAAGCCTAGGGTTTTGCCCTCTTGATCCTTAACCTTTAGAATGCCTCTCTTAACCAAGTATAAGGCCTCTACTGGCTCTAGCATGACCTCTTCGCCTACGACGATGCCGTACTCCCTTGACTTCAGATATTCAACCTCTTCAGAGCTAGGTACAACAACCTTTAACCCCTCGCTGAGTATGCCCGTTATTTCGGGAGGTCTCTCTTCCGTCCTCTGCTCGTCAGTCATAACCGTGACACCTTTATATCTCCCTGTTAAAATAAGGCACCCTTTAAGTATTATCATATCATGAGGTTTAAACTCCGAGAGGGGGGAAGCGTGTTATTAATAATACGTGCCCCATTAATTTATGGGTAAACTCTTGAGGCGGAAAGAACACTACGTACCGAAAGAGGTACCAATGAGTTACTCTACGAGGGGAAGAAAGCTAATTGAAATATACGTTAAAGCTAAGTCCTTTGGGAAGTCCTGTACTGTGGAAGCCGTAGCATCCATAATATCCCAGGCAAACGCTGACATAATCTCCATGGCATATACACAGACCAAGGAAAGCGAAAACCTGCTCCTCTTCGTAGACTTCACAAACTCGTATAGAAGCGCAGTTGAAGTATTAGAAGACATAAAACGCCAGCCTTTCACCATTGACGCCAAGATACACTCAAGGGCGGTCGAGAATACGATTATAGAGGGCTTCGGCTTCCCCGTTACCTGTAGTCATTATGGGGGTAGGCTGTTAATAATACCAGCAGACTCGCTGAGGGAGTTCTTCTCATTTCTCAACTTGACCTTCGGTACCGGCGGCGAGGCTATAACTTACAACTTAGGGCACGAGCTGGGCCGCCATATTTACAGGAATTACTGTATGGGGAGGAACCTCCCCAAAGATAAATGCCTAAACGTGTTCTTCGAGATACTGAGGGTTATGGGGCTGGGGATATACGAGGTATACGACTTAGACTTGAAAGCCGGAAGGGGGAGGGTGATAGTTAGGGACAACTTCGAGGCAGAGGATTCGAAAGTGGGGGCCTGCCATTTTACCAAGGGGCTCATAGCGGGCGTCTTCGAAGAAGCCACAGAACTCCCGGTAAACGTAGTTGAGCACAAGTGTAAGGCGAGGGGGTACCCGTACTGCGAATTTATAATCCGCAGAATTGGCTAGGTCACTAATGCACCTTTAACCTGTTTTAACCTCCCCCCCTCAACAGAGTATATCTGGTCGAAGAGGGAAGCTATCGCCGAGTAGTCTCTCTCTGACAACGCCCGCCAATTAATAGTTACCACCAGTGTGGCCTGGGGTAGTAGCTCTGAAAGCTGCTTCAAGGTGACGTAGACCCTCTTCAAGTCGTTAACCATTATCAGGTCGGATAAGCCGTCTATTACTATGTACGCGTCTTCGCCAAGCTCCCTGGCGACGTTAAAAATAGTGTTCGCTATTAAAGGCAAGTTATTAGCTGGCAAGACGTTCGATATAGGGGTTGTAACCCCCGTTACGACGAAGGGAAGCCTAAGTATGTTTTCCTCCTTTTTATACGCGTACCTCAGCAAGGGGCCGTTGAGAGGGGCGAGAATTATAACCTTCTTTTCCTCCGAGGCCTTACTAATTATATCCCCGAGAACTGAGGCGTAGTCTTCCTCCGGCTCGAAACGCACGGCAACCCTACCTTTAAGCTCCACCTCCTCGCCGACAGGCTTCCTCTCCCTAATCCCTCGCGGCAAGATTCTAGGCCTCACCTGTGACGCTATGACTGTCGAGTACTGGACGAAGGGGCTGGTCAGCTCCCTGTAAAATAAGGTAACAGCGGCTATTGAGGTGAAGAGGAAGAACAGGCTCATTGCCGGGTAAGTATCTATGTAGAATATCGATGCAATCAGTATGGAGAGATAGCCAGCGAGTAGCTCTGAGTAAGTTATCAGGGCGAGTACTTTGAGGGGGTATGCGACGCTTCTAAACGCGACCTTACTCTCCGTCTCCTTAAAGAGTAGGTAGGGTATGTGGAGCCAAGCCATGAGGAACATGCCGCCGAGTATAAGTGCTGACTCGGAGTACACCACGGTCGTCTCCTCGTCAGTAACGAAGTATATGGCGTCGGAGGGGGAGAAGAAGACGTATGCAAAGGAGAGCCAGCCCAAGACGTTTATAATCGCCAGGAGGGGGTCGTCCAGGAACACGTACTTGAGGACTCTCTTACCCTCGCCTCCGGTGGCTATGTAGCCCACGATGTAGGTAAGAGTAGTGGTTATCAGAGCAGCGAAGAGAATAGTAGAGAGACCAGGAACACTTTTACCCCCTTGGACGACAGCCACCCTACCGTATATCGCCAGGATACAGGTATAGTAGACGGCTATGAAGGTGTACGCGACAGCGTAAGTAGCTATTACGACTGCCAGAAATAACCATAGTTCCTTCAGAACAGTGGCGATCCTATATCTCATGACAGCTGTTATAGCTAGGGCGACGAATATTGCCGAGACCCACGTTGTGATTAGGTGTATGATGTACTCTCCGGCCACCATGGCTAGGCTATCATCATGACTTCTACGCCCTTATTTGTTATTAACACTTCGTGGAACTTCCTGCTGTGATCGGATCCCCTGAGCTTCATAACTATGAGCTTGATTCTCTGCTCCCCCTTGTAGAAGTACCTCTTAAGAAGTATGACGCCGTCGGCTATTATCTCCTCCACGCCTACCCCTATCTTCTTAGAACCCATAGACATATTGGCCGTAGCTATAATGGTGGTACCTGGGGGCTTCATCCTGCGGAGGAGGTCTATTATTATCCTGGCTTCTGCTGGCTCAGGCATGCTTAAAACCAGGGTCGTTATAGAGTCTATGACCGCTATCTCGGCGTTCATCTCACGTATCTTCTGGAGCATAATGTTCACGTAGTCAGATACCCCCCTTTCCTTTATCGCTATGAAGTCGAGGAGGGCGAGCTTCCCCTCGTTAATGAGGGCCTCTAAGTCCCAGCCAAAGCTCTTCATATACCTTATGAGCTTCTTACCCTCGTCAAAAGACACGAAAACTGCCTTCCTACCTTGGAGAATATTGTTGTAAACTATCTGGACGCACATGACGGTTTTACCGACGCCAGCGGGGCCAGCGATTAGAAACAGGGAGTCTTTAGGTATTCCGCCACTGAGAATTTCGTCGAGACCCGGTATACCCGTCTTAATCCTCTCGATAGTCATTACGACCCGCTCTCAATTTAGTGTTAAAGTCTTCCTTATAGCTTTCGCTTTTTCACAGTTATGAATGTAACGTTAACGGCAGTCTTTGGACTTAACGCGTAGAGGCGTTGAAAGGCGTACAACATTGCTTAAGTGGTTAATTGGGGAGACTGATAGCCCATTAACGAGAAAACTGTTATGACCTCTACGATAGCCGCTACGGCTAAGACTGTAGTTATCAGAACGTAATACGTTAAGGCTTCTCTCAAGGCGTTCCTGAGAGCCCTCAACCTGGTCTCCGCGTCATATCTCTCAGGTCTCAATACGGCTAGGGAGAGGTTGAGGCCCGGTACCATGGCCAGGACGTAGCCTTCTCCCTCCAGTAGTAGCGTTGGCAGAGCTATGTAGTACTTCTCGACAGTTACGGGCAGCATAACTCCCCAGAGAATAGCTCTGTACAGAGCTGAGGGGACAGTCATGAAGAAAGCGCCCGAGAGTGTCACCGTGACTAGAGCCCCTAGGAGGGTGTTGACAGCTAAAGTTACGAGGAAAGCCTCCAAGGGTCTCCTAGAGAAGTAGGCCCGTGCAGCCGTGGAGAGCAGGGGGTCTCTCTCCAGAGCCGCGCCGAGTATTTTCATCAGTTCCTCGTGTAGCTCCATCGCGTAGAGACCTACGAATACCGATGACGCTGCGAAGGCCCCGAAATATAGGATGTTGCAGATAACTATCTTTCTCCAGTCACGCTTGACCATGTAGCTCAGGTAGGCGAGCGTATGCCTCAAGAGGACACCTCAATGCTTAGAAGTCTCATCCCTTAAAAAGCTACGGGAACGTTTAAGAGTGCACCGGGGGAGAGAGCCTTGTGAAATCAAATGCCGCTCTACGCCCTCAGACCCAGACGTAACTGGAGGTGGAACTACGCGGCCCTCTACGTGGCCAGCCACTACAAGGACGAACTCATGGGGGTGTACTACTTCCCCTCTACAGGGCTCTACGCGCCCGTCTTCTCGATAAAGGACTTGCCAGGCAGGCACAGGTGGGCATTCGTAGAGATCAGGAAATCCGAGGTAAGCAGAGCATACAAAATGATCTGTGTGGAATGCGGGGCTTGCTGCGCCAGGAACAGCGGCGCCTATGCCTTCCCCCACGAGTTGACCACTGAGGAGAGAGAATCATTACCGTTCGAGGTCCTGAGTTTGCCGCGGGTAGGCGACGTACTCGTCTACTGGCTCGACGTTAAAACTGCGGGTATGTGCGCTTTCTACGATGAGAAGAAGAACACCTGCGCGGTAGAGGATAGGAAGCCGATAGCCTGCCTAGTCCACTACTGCACCCTCTTCGCGGAGAGGAAGGGAGAGGTGTACGTAAAGGTAGCCGTGAAGAAGGACGGGAAGATAGTCTATAGGCGCTCTACCCGCACGGAGATTAGGAAGATAGCGAAGAGACTGCGGGGGAGAGTTAGAGCGTTCACCGGGAGGATACCCAGAGAGACAGATTTAAGCGCGGGCTAACCCATCATTAAGTCGGTGATGAGCCACACCCGATACTGACCCTTGATGAAAGGGTAGGTTGCTGATCAAGACTCTGGGAGCCTGATACACGTCTTCTCCCGCTTAACGAGCAACATAGTGAGCCTATTCAGAACCTCGCGCCCAACCAGGTTCTTCCCGTACCCGTAAAGCGGTGTGTACGCTTTAACCTTGAGCGTAAAACCAGCTATCCTCACCTTGGTGATAGCAGCCCTAAGCTGGACAGACCCCGCCAGAGTCCTAGCTACGGGTACAGCGCGTAAGGGTAGCTCGACTATCTGCAGACCCAGGTCTTCGTAGAAGCGCTTTTCGAGGAAAATGTCGCCGCGGAAACCTGTGTCCACGAGGAACTCCGCCTTGTGCCATGTGTTATTCAGAGGAGAATATACTTGGGCTAGAACCCGGTAATAATCGCTGTACCTATAGCATTTCCAGCGAGCTGCCGAGGATTTCAACCCTTTCTGCCTCCTCCCCAACCCTAGCCACTATCCCGTGTGCAACCTTCTCCCGCCTGACGAACTCCCTCATACGCTCCACGGCTTTCTCCCAGGTATCCGTCACCGCGATCAGATGGCCGCGGGAAATAGCAACCCACTTACCCTTGTACCGGGGATCTCCCAGTAGGGACTCGTACACCCTGTTGTTCGCCTCCTCCTCGGTCTCCACGGCCAAGCTGTCCTGTAGGTTCGCGTAGAGAGACAAGGCCTCGTTTATTACCCTGTAAACTGGCACACCCCTCTTAGCCGCTATGGCTTTAATCGCCCTGTAAGCCTCAACGTCTAAGTTCTTTATGAAAAAGCCCTTCTTCATCTCAATATACCAAAGATATACTAGGATATAAAAATATACCTCTAACCTTCTAGCGATGAAAGCCTCTGTAACGATCTATCAATTATACATAGAAAATAAAGAAAAAAAGTTTTATAAAATTGATAAGGCCTTAATCCTCTATCTTCTCAAATCTATCCTTTAACTTTTCTAAGACGCCAGGAAGAGTAGTATACTCCATTTCCTCTGGTCCGAGCCTATGCGGCATGAATGGGCCGTGTCTGCGTAGGTAGTCGGTTATCTCCATGGCTATGCGTCTGCTGTAGTCGAAGGCTGGGTCGTCGAATAGGTCGTTAGGGCCTTCTAGTATGCCGTCGTGCAGCTGGAATCCTAGACCTATTACTCTCGGCGGCCCGTCGAACCTGGTACACTTGGCGTATTTTAGGGGTACGGGCATTAGGGGCCCGTGGTGCGAGCCTCTCATCCACCCGGCCACTGCGTGTGGGAATGCGAATGCCTCCAGGATTTCTCCTACCGCTGGTAGTCCGTGCTGTGCCCTGATTATGAGTACTGGGTCATCTTTACCGACGTACCTGCCGGCTATTAGGCTTAGCCTGGTTACGCTGGCGGCTGCGGCTGGTAACATGTCTTTCTTCCTGTAGACTTTCCTTATGACGTACCTGCTGGGCGTGCCTATTAGGGCTAGGATGTCGTATAGTTCCTCGGGGGCGCTCATTTTGACTACTTTGTGCTCTATTACGTCCATTATTTCGAATACGAAGCCGTCGTGCATGCTGGGGTCGATTACTAGGCCGGCGGTGTTGAAGGGGTCGGCGAATATCTTGTATAGTTTGAAGTTCCAGGCTCCGGGCTCGGTTTTGTCGGCCGCGAACACTAGTATTGGCTCGCTCTTCCTCTCCTCTATCTCCATCTCGGCTACGCCGGGCCCCATACCCCTAACGTTCCCGGAGAATGTGTCGCTTAGGAGGTCTTGCCCGGCTCCGTAGAGCTTCAGGGGTTTGCTGACCTTCTCGGTTATCTCGACAAAGGTGTCCCAGGCCAGCTTGTGTATTTCGGGATTGTTCTCGCCCTTAGTGTGAGTCATGAGTAGCTGTACGTCGTCTCCCACGTGGAACACGTAGAAGTCTATTAAGAGCCCGGTCTCCTTAGCCTCCTGCAACTTCTTCTTGGCGTACTCCAGCTGTTTGGGGTGTACGGTGCTGTGTCCAACCCATCCACCAATATCCGCTTTGATTAGGCTTACAGTGACTTTCACCTTCTCACCGGGCGCCAACCTATAATCGAGGTATATAACGGCTCCTAACCTCTGTAGTACCCTTAGGTAGTAGCATGGCGCTAACCGTATGGAGAGAAATAAGTAGTACCGTAGTGTAGCTTCCATTGAGGGAAATGTGGAGGTTGATGTTTTACAGCCGCAGGGCTTGGGTTAGGGAGAAGGAGTGTAGGGTTTGTGGGAGGAAGTCCCGCGTGATATCCGAGAGCGTGGGCGTGTGCGCTGAGTGCCTGAGGGATGACCCCCGGAATGCCGAGATAGCCCTGGAGACTCACAGGGAGACTAGGGCTAAGTTCTCGCTCCCACCTGAACCCCCGAGAGACCCTAAGGGAGTGCTGTGCGGTCTCTGCGCCTTGGACTGCCGCATACCTGAGGGAGGTAAGGGGTTCTGCGGCTTGGTGGAGAACAGGGAGGGCAGGCTCGTTAGGCTGGCCGGGACTCCGGATAGGGGTGTGTTAGAGTGGTACTACGACCCTCTCCCGACGAACTGCGTGGCTGAGTGGTTCTGCCCGGGGTGTACGGGGCTAGGCTACCCCAAGTACGCGTTGTCCCGTGGGGGTGAGTACGGGTACCAGAACTTGGCGGTCTTCTACGGCGCCTGCAACCTCGACTGTCTCTTCTGCCAGAACTGGCATTACAGGTCTCTAGCCGCGAAGGTAAGCCCCGTTATGAGCGCCGAGGAACTCGCCTCGAAGGCCCACTCCAGAGTTACCTGTATATGTTTCTTTGGCGGCGACCCCTCCCCGCAGGCACCCCACGCCATAGCCACGTCTAAAATAGCCCTAGGGAGGGCTGGGGATAGGATACTGAGGATTTGTTGGGAGTCGAACGGGCAGTGGAAAGCCCCACTACTCAGGAAGGCCGCCGAACTCTCCCTGAGGAGCGGCGGTATAGTGAAGTTTGACTTGAAGGCTTGGAGCCCCGGGATATACAAGGCTTTGACGGGTATAGACGTCGGGCCCCTATACGAGAACGTTAAACTGGTCGCCGAGATGATGGACGAGAGGCCTGAGGTGCCCCTCGTGACAGCTAGCACCCTCTTAGTGCCTGGCTACGTTGACGAGGAGGAGGTGAGGATGATAGCATCCTTCCTAGCGTCGCTAAACCCCGACATACCTTATACCCTGCTCGCCTTCCACCCCGACTACGTGATGTACGACCTACCGCCCACCAGTAAGAAACACGCAGAGGCGGCGGTTAAGGCCGCGAGAGAGGAGGGGCTTACGAACATAAGTATAGGGAACGCTTGGCTCCTCTCTAACTACTATTAAAACTGGAAAACCTTTAGATACTACCGGTCCGTATATTTCTCGATTTGACAACTGGTGGTGCCTCGTGGAGAAAGAACTAATCAGCTGGCTGGAGGAGTTAAACCTGACCCGGCGGGAGGCCGAGATACTCGCCCTTCTCCTGGTTAGGGGTAAAGCCACGGTGGGAGAGATCTCTGAGGCTTTGAACATAGCTAGGCCCCACGTGTATACTACCCTCAAATCCCTGTGGATGAGGGGATACGTGGCTAAGTCTGAGAGGAGGCCCGCGTTTTACACCGCTGAGCCCTCCCTTGAGATTCTGAGGGAGAAGATAGAGGAGAAGGCTAGGCGCAACGAGAGGATGCTCAAATTAATAGAGGGGCTCGCCTCCAAGGCCAGCGTACCCAAGGGTGTAGTGCTCGTCGAGGGGAGTAGCGCCTTCTTAACTCAGCTGGGCCAGGCTATAGATAGGGCTAGGATCTACCTCTGGATAGCTGCCCCCAGGTTCTCTATCTTAGGGCCCTCCTCCGAGCGCAAGATATTCAACGCTAGGAACCGGAACTGCGACGTACGCGTGGCCACGGGGGACTTCGCATTCTTCCGTAAGTACCCCGCCGCGCCCTCCTTTGTCAGGTACATAGAGCCGCCGCCGCCCTTCATACTCTGCGTGGCTGACGGAGAAGCTTTCTTCGCCCCCACCTTCCAGGACTTCGTCTCCTGGGGGCTTGTGATACGGGAGGATACTATAGTGAGGCAGTACAAAGCCTACTTCGAGCACATATGGGTTGAAGACTACATAAGAACCCTGTACAAAGTGAGGGTGAGATACCCGAGAGAGGAGTACTAGGCCTGGGCTTCACCAGGAATTTTACGGTCACCAGTCACCTCATAACCCCCCGAGCATCAGCCCAGGCCGTACCCAGTCCTTATACACATGAGGGTTCTTAAGCCTTCCCCGGGCGGTAGTCTAGGCTAAACTACCCGTTAGGTGGGCCTCAACCGAGAGATTGGAGAACGGCTACACGTAGTACCCGGGCTTTCTCTCCTCTTCCTTCCTCCTCTCAAGCATCTCTTTGAGTTTCTCCAGCTCCTTCTCCCTCCTCTTTATCTCCTCTATGACCATGTCCAGGTTCTCGAGGTCTACGTTGAGCCCGAATATCTTATTTAGGGCCTTGACGACCTCCCTACCAGCCTCAGGGTCTGGCCTGTGCTGCTTTGTAGAGCCCATCAGGACATAGCTCTTCATCCCTCTCAGCCTGGCTAGTCCTGGTAGTAGTCCGCAGGCACCCGTTATAGTCCCACCCTCGCTGGGCCTGAATCCGAGCTCGTTGAGCCACTTCCTAGTGTCCTCCTTGTCAGCTACGAAGAACACCTCTTTGACTCCCTCCTCCCCGGCCGTGGTGCCACAAACCGCCACTACCTCTACTCCTCCCCTCTCCGCGAAGAAGTCGAGGACTTTAATCGCCACCTCGTACTGCCCCCAACTCACGGGCTGGACGTCCCCCGTGAGGAATAGGAGGTCTCTCTCCTCGCCTTTATAAAGGTAGAAGTCGTAGTGTGGGAGCCTCATCAACGCGTCCTCAGTTATCAGCAGCCCGGCGTTACCTATAGGTAGTAGTAGATGTTCGGAGTAAAGCTCAGCTACCTTCTTAAGCTTCAACTCCTGTATCACGTAGTCCACGGCTATTTTACCTACGAAGCCTATGCCTGGGAGACCCTGCACTAAGACTCCCTGTCTTAACGTGAAGGGTTCAATCTCAACTATCCACGTATGCATCTACACCCTCCCGCCACCAAGCCTAACCTCGCTACATCACACACCCTTTTAAGCATCTCCTCTCCCCCGAAGAAACTATAGAACTTTACGTTCTGTCAATGATGTCAAAATAGATATGGGGAGTGTAAGAGTGTGTACTGGGGATGAAGACCTCTCGCTCCCCGAGCGGTGAAGAGTACCGAACCGACTGACCCTACCCATCGATGCGGCTTAAAGAAGCTGTACAGAGAGGTTCCCCAAGCCTAAGGAAATTAGACCGGTATTATAGAACGACTAATAATGGGTTATTGTCTAAATATGTACATATCTTTATGAGAAAGTAATATAGACGACTAAAGTAGTCTATAGATCTAGGAAGTGATAGCTTTGCCTAAAGGGGTGTTCGAGAGGAAAGTGGTGCTTACCGGCGGCTCCACGCTGATAGTATCCCTGCCGAAGGAATGGTGCAAACAGGTTGGTGTGAGCGCTGGTGATCGCCTCGCCATGATCGTTCAGCCCGATTACTCCTTGAGGCTTATGCCGAAGAAGGAGGAGAGGGAGGTCTACGAGATATCTATGAAGGTTAGCAGGGACGTTAAGCCTAAGGTCGTTGTGAGGGAGTTTATAGCCCGCTACTTAATAGGTTACGACGTCATAAGAGTTGAGTTCGGGGAGGGAACTTATGAGCACAGGGTTGCTATTAAGAAGGCTTTAACCACTAAGCTGATAGGTGTGGAGATAATCGAGGAGGACGCTAAGTCCATGGTGGTCCAGTGCCTGGCTAAGCCTTCAGAGCTGTCCGTTAAGGACGCCACGCGTAGGATGACTAGGATTACGAGTTCTATGGTTAACGACGTCGTCGGTTGCATCTCTAACCCTAAGGAGTACGTCCTTAAGGAGGTTATTGAGAGAGAGGATACGGTGGATAAGTTCTACCTGTTCATAGTTAGGCAGTTGAAGTCCGCTGCGCTAGGGCTCTACCTGCCCTCTGAGATAGGGTTGAAGGACTTGAGGGAGGCTCTAGGTTACAGGATTATCAGTAAGTCTGTCGAGAGGATAGCTGACCACGCTAAGAGGGTGGCGATAGTTATACCCCAGCTAAAGATTTGCGACAGGATTTGCAACCACCTAGAGGAGCTCGGTAGGAAGTCTTCGGAGATCTTCGACAGTGCCTGCGACGCCCTCTTCAGGCTGGATAAGGATAAGGCCCACGCGATAGTAGAAGAGGTTGAGAGCATACACCACTACGAGGAGAAGATAATAAGCAAGCTCTTGAAGACAGGGTTCGAGCCCACACAGGTACTCGTCATAAGCACCATCCTGGAGAGTTTAAAGAGGGTGGCGGACTACAGCTCCGATATAGCCGAGATAACCATCAACTTAGCCGCGGAATCGACCGCCTAGGAACTTAGCCAGGTTACTGTACACTTGCTCGGCGACCTCATTGACGGATACGCCCTTCAAAGACGCCACGACTTTTAGGGTACTAGCTATCATGTCGGGGCTCAGGGATAGACCCCTGTACTCGTAGGGGCCGTCACTCTCTGTCAATATACTCGTTAGCGGGGTTCTCGCTACGACCTCCCTATGCTTCTTCTGGAAACGTATAGACGGGTTAACAGTGATGAAGTAGCCCGCCCCGATGATCTCGTCCAACAGGTCTAGGGGACCAGTGTACCAGTGGAAGACAGCCTTTTCCACGTCCGCTCTACGCAGGGCTTCGAAGACCTTCCGCCACGCCCCAGCCCCGTGTATGTTCATGGGGAGAGAGTACTCGACGGCTAGTCTGACGAAGAACTCGAAGAACTCCAGCTGCTTCTCGAAGCTCTGGGGTACGAACTTCTTGTCCAGCCCCACCTCACCTATACAGGCGGCCAAGCCCTTAGAGACCAAGGCCTCTATCTCCCTCAGGCTCTCGCGGGGCTCCTCCTCTACCTCCCAGGGGTGGACTCCGACGCAGCAGTAGACGCCGTACTTCTCGGCTAGCTTAACTGTGCGCAGGGAGGACTCTAGATCGTCCGATACAGCAACTAAGACATACTTGGACGCGTAGGACTCGACTTTTTCGTCAGTATATTCGTGTAGGTGACAGTGAGCGTCTACTATCCTCACGGCGACCACCCGGGCTACCTTTATCTAGCAGGTTGATGTAGATAACGTGCCCGCGACAGCCAGCTGACAGGGTCTATAGACCTAGGATGAGGCTGGCTGCCGAGAGTGATGATGAGAACTCCCGGCAAAGATGATATGATTGTAACTTACCCGACTGAGCGCATCCTGTCGAGTTCCAACGTTTTCCTGAGTATATCGTCTGTTCGGGCAACAGCTACGCGTATCCTTTCCTTCAAGTCTAGGAGCGGGTTCTCGGGCTCTAGGAATAGTGAACAGCCCGACTCCCGCGCTATTAATAACGCGGCCGCCAAGTCCATCACCCTAGCGTTCCCCCAGAGGTTCGCGTAGACGTCGTAACGACCCTCAGAGATGAGACAGACTTCGTAGCTCGCGCAGCCCAGGGTTCTGATTTTCCACCCCCTCTCAGCCGCCAAGGAGGCGAAGGCGCCGACCTGTTGGTGGGTTTTCCGGCTGTAAGCGATGACTACACCTATGTCTTCCCTCTCCTCCCGTGGTACAACGAGCCTCTTGACATCTCTGTACGCTCCACCCTCAGCCACTGCGTGGAATACTACTCCCTTCGGGTTTATCATGTGTACTACTCCTACCGCTACGTCCCGTAGCCTAGGGCCCGTAGAGACTGCGATGGAGACAGCGTAAGGAGGTATGAGCCTGCTCGCGTTGAAGCTGCCGTCAACGGGATCGACTATGAATAGGGGGTAGTCGGAGCCTACCCTGACGAGCCCCCTCTCCTCCCCCAGGAACGAGAAGGCGACGAACTCCTCCCCAATACTGTCAAAAATAGCGTCTTCTACGGCCTTATCCACGTACAGCGTAACGTCCCCCGAGGCGCCTCTACCTAGGGGTTTAGACCCCTCGCCGCTGGATAAGACCTCTTCCGCGGTCTTTGCCCCGGAGACGGCCGCCTTCCTAGCCACTCGTAGTAAGTCCTCGTAGTCCAAGGCGTCAACACCGGGGGGAGTTTAGATCAGCTCTATCTCCGCCTTCCTCTCCTCTAGGTCTACTAGTGCCAGGGTAGCCTTCCCAGTGAGATAGCCGCAGAGTTCTCCGGGGTTAAGCACCAGTGTATCCCCTACCCTCCTCACCTCCGTCTCGTGTAGGTGCCCGTAAACCACTACGTCGAAGTCCCCGCTACGGGCTAGAGAATAGGCGATCGACCTAGTCGCAGCTGCAGTGTTTACCCCGTGTATGACGGCTACATGGTAGCCGTTTATGTCGGCTATTAACGGCTGCTCGGATAGTACGAAGCCCAGATCGACGGCCACTCTCTTCAGGAGTAGCTTCTCTCCGTCGTTGTTCCCATAGACCGCGTACACTTTGAAGCCCTTAAACTTCTTAAAGGCGAAAGGAGCTATGATGTCCCCCGCGTGAATTATAATGTCTATACCTTTCTCTTTTAGAAACGCGATCGCCTCATCTATTTTCCGGATATTGTCGTGACTGTCGGATAGAACACCCACAAGCTCCAATCCCGACACCTCATTTTTTGGCATAAACGCCCCTTATATTGCTAAGGCTTGTTTAGAGCAGTGAACTGCTAAGGCTTTTAATAGTGTTTTTTAAGAGTAAAAGCGGAGGTGCCCCCTGTGGCTTTAGAGGAGCTAGATCCTAAGGCTGTTAGGAAGATCCTGGATAAGGCCGCGTGGCTTATAGAGACTGGGCGTGTTGTCAAGATTAGCGATTACATGTTCTACGTTATGGGTAGGAGGAACAGGCACATAGTTAAGATAGAGAACGGCAAGCTCGTGTGTACGTGCCCCGGTTACCGCAGTAAGAACGTGTGCTCACACGTGGTCGCCGTCATGTTCGTGCTTGAGATGAAGGGAGGTATCGAGTACATAGATGAGAAAGTGAGAAGGAGGGTTTTGAGGGAGTTAAGGACTCTCTGGAGAGGGGGCACCTACCGTTAGCCTTCCCCTCCCTAGGGGCGTGGGGTTTGAGCTGCGCTGCTATCCTCCTAGCCCTATCAATGTCTCTCTCCGCGTTTATCGTTACACTGGCTATTCTCCTCCGACTTCTACCGCCTAGGGCTTGTGAAGAGCGAGGAGAAAGGGGAATCTCGGCCGCCACTACCTTTACAATACTAGTACCGATCAGGAACGAGCCTGAGGAGGTCGTTAAAACATTTAGGCAGGTGATAGCAAACCTCGATAAACGCGGCTTAGAGGTCGAAGTAATAGTAATCGACGATAGCGATAAGGAGCACGCCCAGTACGTAGATAGGTACCTCGGAGACATTTGCAGGATAATTAGGAGGGAGAAGCCCTCTGGGTTTAAGCCCGGGGCTTTGAACTGCGGTTTAGAGCGGTCAAGGGGCGAAGTCGTAGTAATCGTGGACTCAGACACCATAGTGCCGGGCGACTTCCTCCACGTAATCTCGAAGTGCCTAGGAGAGAGGGCCCACTACGTCCAGGCGCCTTCCTTACCCCTAAACGCTAAAACCCCGACCCACTACGCCTACTACATGTACGAGTTATTCCGGAACAAGTTCCTCCTGCGTGGAACATCATTCATAGGGTACCCGTTGATCTCTGGTTTCGGCTACGCCTTCAGACGCAAAGCACTCGTGAACCTCGGAGGGTGGCGCGAAGACCTACTAGCCGAGGACGCAGAACTCAGTGTACGTGTTGCGTGTGAGAAGGCTAGCGGTAGACTAGCGAATCTAATGGTTAACGACTTACCGCCAGCTTCCCTTAGGGATTTGAGGAGACAGCAGGAGAGGTGGATACTGGGCTCCTTCCAAGCCTTGAGGGAGGCGTTTAGGGAAGCTCTAAGGGGTAAGGTTAGGGCTCTAATCTACGCGCCCTTACTATCATTTTACCTAGGCCTGTTATCGAACGTCCTCGTAGGCCTCGTACCAATAGCAGCGGCCGTCTCGGGAGAAACCCTCACAGTTAGGAATGTAGTGTTAATGTTCGTCCCCACTAATATACTCTTAGGGATCTTCACCCTTCTACTCGTAATGCCAGCCACCTACTCGCTGGGGGTAAAAAGAACGATAATCGGGGCGGCCCTGAGCGGCGCCCTCTACAACGCGCTATCCCTATACGCGGCCTATGCCCTCCTAAAGACTATACTTGGCGCCAGGGAGAGGTGGAGAGTCACGGGGAAACTAGCGCCCAAGGCGCCTCCAGCTAACCTCATGTACTTCATCTCAACGCTCTTCTACTTCGTATCCCTCGCCTTGTCGTTACTGTACGTCCAAGTCTTATCCCTCTGGCTCTTCGGCTTAGCCCTCAGTAGCGCCATATGTTGGGTGGGCGAGGTTAAAGGAACGTTTGACGTTCCGCTACTCCCCGCTTCTAAGTCGCCGCGTCCTTAATTCCTGAAAAACCTCACATTTATACTGGTAACCCTTCTCTCGATCTTAGCCGTAATCAGTTAAATAAGCCGGGAGAGAGGCGAGGAATGTGAAGACCGTGGAAATACCCGGCCTAAGGATAAGGGAAGCCCTACTCGAAGACATTCAGGCCATGACTAGCATAGCCATAGAGATTTTCTGGAGGGAGTACGGAAGCAGGGAAAAGGCTGAGAAAGCGTTCATGGACCGTGGAGCGGCGGTGGGAAAGCTTAGTTAGGAGGAGGGCTGGAATCGTCTTGGTAGCGGAGAGGTAGTAAGGTTCTTGGTTTTCCGCCAGTGGTTCGGCCAGAACGGGTGGTTGGAGGTTATCGCTGTCAGAGAGGAACATAGAGGTAAGGGCATAGGTACTCGGCTGATGGAAGAACTGACCAGGAAGGCGCGAGAGGCAGGCTACGCCAGGATATGCTTTTGCAGTCGAGCAGAAGGAGACTATCAGCTTCTACGAGAGATTCAGCGCTCAGTGCTTCGGGGAGCTACTAGACGAGGAGGCTGGCACATTAACCCTTTACTACATACCAATCAAGCGAACGCAGAAACGGTAGCCAGAACTAGCAGTCCACTGGTTCTCGTAATCGACACTGGTTTGACCGCGTTAACACAGCTGACCAAGCCAAACTTTTTATACTAGGCCTTAGAGGGGGTAGAGCAAACGAGAGTGTAGGAAATGGTAGCAAGAGAATTACAGGTGAAAGACCTTAGGCCCGGAATAAGAAACGTGAACATAACATTGAAAGTACTAGAGGTTAGAGAGGAGAAAACTGTTTTCTCCCGTACCGACAACTCCGAGCATAGAGTGGCCGACGCGTTGGTTGGGGATGAAACAGGCGTAGTCTACATGACGCTGTGGGACGACGACATAGACCTCGTGAGAGGTCTCGAAGGCTCCACTATAACTCTTAGAAACGGCTACGTGACAGTTTTCAGGAACTCCATTAGGCTGAGTAGGGGTAGGTACGGGAAGATAGAGGAGTCCGAAAGAGAAATAGAAAAAGTAAATGAAAGTAATAACGTATCTGAGAGGCCGGGATGGGGTAGGAGAGGTAGGAGTTACGGTAGGCGCCGGAACTTCTAGCCTTCTCCCCGCCCGCCGTCCTTAACCTCTATTTTTCTAGTTTTTCTACAACTATCGCCAGGAAGTCGTTGACGTTTGTCCCTGTGTAGCCCGTCTTTACGTGTCCCCCGACGGCCTTGAAGAACTCGTAGCTGTTGTTGTCGTCCAGGAATTTGAGGGGGTCTAGCCCCGCCTTTTTAGCTTTAATGACTGTGAAGCCGTCTACTACGGCTCCAGCGGCGTCCGTCGGGCCGTCCCTACCGTCGCTACCGATAGCAGCTATGGCTACGCCGTCTAGACCTTCGAGGGAGATGGCGGCTGAGAGGGCTAGTTCTTGGTTTCTACCTCCCCTCCCCTTACCGCGCACAGTCACAGTGGTCTCTCCCCCCGCTAGTACTACGGCTGGAGGCGGTATGGGGTTCCCTGTTCTCCTGACCTCCTTGGCTATGGCTACCGCTACTTTACCGACCTCTCTGGCCTCTCCCTCTAAGAAGGAGGTGAGTATTAAGGCGTTATAGCCCAGGCTCTCGGCCTTCCTCTTCATAGCCCTCAGGGACTCTATGTTGCTCGCTATCACCACGTTTTTCACCTTCTCGAACACAGGGTCGCCGGGCTTAGGGGTCTCCGGGGCTTCGCCCTTCAAACCTTTAGTGATGTAGTCTCTAACCGAGGGAGGCGCGGAATCCCACACACCCCTCCTTTTCATGGCTTCAGCGGCTTGCTGGAACGTAGTTAAGTCGGGTACTGTAGGCCCAGACGCTATTGTGTCCATTCGGTCGCCCACGACGTCTGAAATCATTAGGCAGAGTACGAAGGCCGGGTAGGCGTGCTTAGCAAGCCACCCACCCTTAACCCTTGAGAGATGCTTCCTGACGGCGTTCAACTCAACTATGTCGGCCCCGGCGTTCATCATGGCTACGCTGACATCTCTTATGTCCTCTATTGTTACTCCCTCTACCGGGTACTCCATTAAGGCAGAACCCCCGCCCGAGAACAGGGCTATTACCAGGTCGCCCTCCCCGCATTCCTTCACCAGGCTGACTATCTCCTTACCGGCTTTCACGCTCTTCTCGCTGGCTTTCGGGTGTGTAGCCCCTAAAACCTTGATCCTCTTGAGGTCGTACTCCCCCACTAATTCTTCTGGGACGGAGATGGCGCCAGCCGATATCTTATCTCCCAGTATCTCCTCCACGGCGCTAGCCATACCCCCAGTAGCCTTCCCCGCACCTACAACTACGACTTTACCCTTAAGAGGTATCCGCGTCTCCTTAACGATCAATTCTCCGTTTTCAAGCCTTAGACTCCTCTTAACGGCCTTCCTGGGGTCGGCCGCCGCTAAGCCCTCCAACACGACAGTCATAGCTGTTTTCCTAGCCTTCTCCGATGCCTCACTCATAAGCGAAACCCGCTACTAAGGATGACAGCGCAAATATTTATGCTACCTCTCCTATCGAAAGCCCTACGTTCAAGTTGAGAAACGCTTTTTCTATAGCTTCTCTCTATACATACTGGTGGCTTAACGGTGTCCAGGCGTAAAGTGCCACATGAATACGAGGACATCGTCGATCTAGCTAAGGATATCTTCGGAGATGACCTCAAAGCCGTGGTTTTCTACGGTCATTCAGCGAAGCCAGGGGAGGCACCGCTCCACAGCGACATTAACGTAGCTGTGATAACGGAGAATGAGGTCTCAGCCCATAGTAAGACCCTGTTCTACGCTCGTATGGGGCGGCACGTAGTACCCATATTCTTAACGAGCAAACAGTTGATGGAGCTCGCCGATAGGGGCGACTACTTCGCCCACGCCATACTCAGAGGCTCGCTGGTGCTGTTCGACGACGGCATAATATCGGAGCTTAAAGGTAGGTCGATAAAGTGGAGGGACATGCTCTTACAAGTCCGCAGGAAGGCTATGGTGTCCCTCGGGATAGCGGCACAGTGTATCTGGAGGGGGGCTTACGGGGAAGCCTTAAACTATATGTACAAATCGATGAAATCCTGTTTTCAGTGGCTGTGCATTAATAACGGGGAGGAGCCGCCGCCGAGTGATAACAAGCTCTCCATGAAGGCCCTGAGTATGGGGGCTTCTAAAGCCGTGGTGAACCTGTTCTCGGAGCTCAACATCCTCAGGAGGTACGGAGCTGGAAGGGAGAAATGCCATGAGCTGATGGAGGGCGTTGTTGAAGGCGTAAAGGAGATTCTAGGGCTGGGCGGGGTTGGGTGGAGGACTCTAAGGTCTAAGATTAGGGGTTGCTACCCCCTGAGTATCGAGGTCTTCGAGAGAGGCGGCGCCTTAAGGTGGAGGCTAGACCTGGCCGTCGAGGGAGGGAGGAAGAAGAGTATTGAGGTCTGAAGAGGCGGCGAGGGTAAAGAGGGAGATTAGAGAGAGGATATGGCGCCTTCTAGAGGAGAAAGGCGTAGCTATATTCCCTAAACCCGTCAGGGGACGTATACCCAACTTTAAAGGGCACGAGGTCGCCGCAGGGAGACTTCTAAGACATAGAGTCTTTACCCGCGCCAGGGTAGTCTTTGTATGCCCTGACTCCCCTCAGAGGCCAGTAAGGGAGGCTGCCCTCAGAATGGGGAAGATATTGGTGATGGCGACCCCTAGGCTCCGCTCGGGCTTCCTCGTACTAGACCCCAAGAAGATACCTCCGAGGTTCCACAGGAGGGCTTCTACTATTAGGGGGGCGTTCCAGCTGGGCGAGCTCGTGGACGTTCCGCCGTTCAAAATCGATATTAAAGTCACAGGGAGCGTCGCGGTCTCACCCGATGGAGGTAGGGTGGGGAAGGGGGGAGGTTATAGCGACTTAGAGTACGCCATTCTCAGGGAGCTAAGGCTCATAAACGACTCTACGCCTGTAGTGACCACCGTACACGACCTCCAGGTAATCGAGCGAATACCAATGACCAAGCACGATATGCCCGTAGATTACATATTCACCCCCACGCGAACCATAGAGACTAACACGAGCTACCCGAAGCCTAGAGGCATAATGTGGGAAGAGTTAGACCCCAGGAAGATAAGCGAAATACCTATACTACAGAAAATATCTATTGAAAGAGGTGCTGGTTCGTGGCGATACCGTTTAAGATCTTCGAGGTTATAGAGCCTAAAGACCTGGGGGTGATAGCGTCTAAACTCAAAGATTTGAGGATTCTAGAGGAAGAGTATATCAACGGGAAAGTTGTGGAGGTTGGGATGGAGGTTTCTGACCTGAGGCTGGAGGACGGCTCGCTAAAAGGGATTATCGAGACCTCCTTCGTGGCTTCTTTCAGGTATAAGAGCGAGTTTTACCGCGCCCCGATAACCGTGGACGCTCCTTTCGAGTTCTACGAGTACGAAGATAGGCTGCTCTTGATATTTGAGGCTAAGAAGGCTAGAGCAAACAAGTTAGCGGTCTTCCTCTCCCAGGTACTAGCCGCCAAGAAAAACGCAATCATAGAGGCCTACATACCGCACAAAACATTGAAGGCGATGCACGAGGAGAACCCCATGGGTACTAAGGTCATATTTTTCGATGAGGTTAAGCTGCCGAATGTTAAGAAGCTCGCATTGTACGGCGAGCAATTAAGAGATTCGAGACTATACCAGGAGTACTTACGCCTGGGGAAGATATGGTACGTCGTGTTCGAGATAGAGGGGATAGTCGTAGGCGTAACGAGAAACTGCGTTGTGACGGTATTTTCCAGAATAGACCCCGAGGACGCTTTAGCCTTAGTGAAGGAGAAAATAATTCCTCGGACCGAGCCGCCGCCCATAGAGTGAACCATGACGTTCTTCGTGGGCTTGCCAGCCCCGGTGACAACTTACGACGGGCTAGTCCCCCCTTACTACGAGCTAGTCCCAATCAAGCAGAGACACCTAACCCTGCTCTACTTCGGAGACTTAAGTGAGCATGAAATCGCCAGAGTTAAGGAAGTACTAAGATCCGTTACAAGGGAGGAAAAACCCTTGAAGTTGTCCTTTCACGGGTTAGTAGCATTACCCTCTAGCTCCAGGCCTAAACACCTAGCAATTAGAGTTGTAGAAACGGCTGGCCTATCGAGCCTCGGGGAAAGTCTAAGACAGCTCCTAGGCGAGTTGGAGAAGGATAGGTACGCGGAGTTTAAGCCGCACGTTACGATAGCCAGTACACGTAGAAAAACTACGTTAGACCTGCTGGCATCGGTTGAAAAGGCGATAAAGAGGTCTCTTTCGATAAAGGGAACCCTAGTGGTTGACCGTGTAGCCTTATACAAGGCTGAAAAAGGAGTTGTGGAACCCTTAAGCACGTACGTCTTATCCGGGCTCCCCTAACTTACACGTACCCCCTCTTGGCGGCTACCGTGTCTAGCTTGCTGGTCTGTAAGTCGTAGAACCTGCGGTCTACCTTCTTCTTAAGGGCATCCTCGTTAACTATTTTCCAGTATTTGCCGCATTTACTACACATGTAAAGCGCGTACTTCTTAGTCTTTGAGTACTGCTCTATAGTATCCCCCTCAGTATTGCCGCAGTACGGACATTTGAGACCCGAAATCTTCCACTCTGCGCCGCAGACCGTGCATTTCATGTACACGTTATTACTGGTTGTAAAGCCCACCTTGGTCTCGAACCCGCATATGGGGCACGTCGCCGAGCCCCAAGGAAAGTCTATCTGGCCGACTAGGCTCGCTAGAGTCGAGAGTATGGGTTGTAGTGCCCAGAGCAGGAAGTTATAAAGGAACTCCTGGCTTATCTTTAAGTCGTTCATTACCCTATCCGCTTTACCGGGGTCGCGGGTTAGGTCTAGTACCTCTGAAACGCTGTTTAAGCTTTTTAGCCATCCCTCAAACCTCTCGGCGTCGCCTGCCAGGTCTTGTCTGTGTGCTTCTAACAGGTCTAGGAGGCTCTCCAGGTATTCCTTGAACACCTTCTCCGGGACTGGAGGGTCTACGTGGTCTACGACTATCTTCCTCTGGGAAATTACGGCTTTTATCCGCTTGGCTAGCACCTCCCTATCCGACTCCGAGATTGAGGAGATTATCCTCTTAACAGTCTCGTCGTGGAGCTTCAGGAAGTCTCTCAGGAATTTAAGTTCCTCCTTCAGGCTGGGGTTCTCTCTGGCTACTACTCTGGCGCTCTCATCAATACTCGACAAACACACGCACCTCACGTGAACTCTTCGAAGACCTCAGATAAGTCTGGAGGTTCGACGTTAATAAGGAGGTCTTTGCCCTTCAGCAGCCTATCTTCAAGAGTGGGCTTCTCCACCTTGTAGAATATACCTATCGGCACTTTGTCTCCCCACTCAAGCGCCCTCTCCAAAGCCAACTTGTAGTTCGAAGAGTCGTGGCCTTCGTCTTCTAGCTTGTAGACTCTCTCTCTAAAGTACTGGTAGGTGTTGAAGAAGGTAACACACGGCTGGAGGACGTCTACGAAGGCGAACCCCCTGTGCTTTATGGCCTCCTTGAACAGCCACGTCAGGTGTTTTACGTCCCCCGCGAAGCCCCTGGCCACAAAAGTAGCCCCTGACGCCAGGGCTAGGAGTACGGGGTTAAGTGGTTCCTCGTACGTCCCCCTGGGCGTGCTCCTAGTCCTCGTCCCTAACGGCGTGGTCGGGGTGAACTGCCCTGTGGTTAGGCCGAAAACCATGTTATCGTGCACTATCAGAGTTACGTCGATGTTCCTTCGGGCGGCGTGTGGTAGGTGTCCGAGCCCTATGGCGTATGTATCCCCGTCTCCCGCGAACCCGACTACTGTTAGCTGGGGGTTTGCGAGTTTAATCCCCGTAGCTAGGGGTAGAACCCTCCCATGTATAGTGTGGAAGCCGTTAACGTTCAGGTAGTCGGTGACTCGGCCGTGGCAGCCTATCCCGCTGATAACTACTACCTCCCAGGGCTTTAACTCCAGCTCGGACAGCGCCTTCTTGAACGCCGATAGGATGGCGTAGTTCCCGCATCCCGGGCACCAGACGATTTTACGGCTGGTAGAGTAGGGGTCGCTCATCTCCCAACCACCTCCAGAATCTTGCTGGCTATCTCAGATGGATAGAAAGGCCTTCCGTCGTACTTCAGTAAGACTTCGTCTGGCTCGATGCAGGCGTACTCTCTCAATAAACTCCTCAACTGCCCAGTCACGTTGTTCTCCACCAGGATGAGGGGCCTAGCCGCGTTCTCAAGTACATCTTTAACTCTAGACTCTGGGAAGGGTGATAAGAAGACCACTTGCACGAGTAGGGTCTTTAAGCCCTTCTTCTCCAGTAACCTCTGAGCCTCTAAGGCCGGGCCTTTGACCGAGCCCCAGAACATCAACGTGGCGTCTCCGCCCTCACCGTACGTCTTAACGCTGTCCCTTCTCTCCTCGACGTGCCTCCTCATAGCTTCGTACTTACGCATCCTCTTCTGAACCATCCTCCTGACTATCAGCGGGTCGTCGGAGCCGTACCCCTCCTCCGTGTGCTCGCTGGAGTTGGCCCTCACAATGACGTTGAAGGTGCCGGGGAAAGCCCTGGGTGAGACGCCATCATCGGTAACGGCGTACCTCTTGTAATTATCCACAGGGTCTCTCACCACCTTACCCCTATCTATCGATACCTTAGAAGTGTTGAAGGAAGATACTGTGCTATAGCTCTCACCCAGGTATTTGTCTATGAGTATGATCGCAGGGACTTGATACTTCTCGGCCAAGTTGAAGGCCTCGGCCGCCAGATAGAAAGCCTCCTCCTGGTCTCCCGGGGCGATAATAAAGCGGGCGAACTCGCCCTGAGAAGCGTGCATAGCAAACCTTAGATCCCCCTGAGCGGTGTGGGTAGGTAGGCCAGTGCTTGGCCCGGGTCTCTGCGCCTCGACCACGACTATTGGAGTCTCCGTCATACCGGCTTGGCCCAAGGCCTCCACCATTAGGGAAAAACCGCCGCCGGAGGTAGCTGTCATAGACCTAGCCCCAGCGTATGCCGCTCCTATAACCATGTTTATAGCGGCTATCTCGTTCTCGGGTTGAATAGCCACTATACCCGTCTTCTCTTCCACGGCCGCCAGGAAGTGTAGTATAGGTGACGCGGGAGTCATGGGGTATGCCGCGAAGAACTTCATCCCAGCGGCTAGAGCGCCTAGGGCTATAGCGTCGTTCCCCGTGAGAAACATACGCTTACTATTTTCCCTCTTCGGCAGGCTAACCCCTAGAGCGCCCCGGTTTTTCTCTCCGTACTCGTACCCCCCGGAGGCTAGCTTGACGTTTAGCTCGGCGATTTTAGGGCCTCTTCTGGCGAACTCTTTCCTCACCGTGCTCTCTAAGACCTCCCTGTCTACTCCGAGAAGACCCATTAGGGCGCCTATCGCCACCATGTTTTTAGTTACTGGTGGGGCGCCCTCCTCCCTAGCTACTTTAGATAGTGGGACTTCTATCACGCGGTCCCCGGGTTTCTCGGCTATTATTACGCCTCTCTCAGAAAGCCTTTCTTTATGCTTCTCCACGGTTAAGTCGTCTAAGGCTACTATCACGTCTATGGGGAGTCTCTGAGAGTAGACTCTCCTGTCGCAGACCCTACCCAGAAACCAGTTGTGGCCTCCTCTTATCAGGGAGGGGTATTCGTTGGTGGCGTACACCCAGTACCCGCTTCTGACTAGGATTTTAGATGCGACCCTACCGGCAAGCATGACGCCAGCTCCTGCTCCTCCTCCCACCAGGAATGTTAAATCGACCGTCACAACCACCTACACCGCTGAACAACGTTATTAGCGATATTCTAAGCGCTTTGACACATATAAAGAAACCACTAAAAATCTCGCTTATATAGATCGAAAGTGGTTAAACGATGTTAACATTCCCGTTTTAAAGGAGTGTCTATCTTTAACCTCGGGAGTATCTTGAACTTGCCGTCTGACAAAGGAGTATATGTACTGATCATCGACGTGAAGAGCCAGGTATCCTTCTCGGCCGGGAGTCTAGGTGCCATATCGTTGAGAAAGGGGCTCTACGCCTACGTAGGCTCGGCTAAGGGCCCCGGAGGTCTTCGAGGGAGAGTATCGAGACACCTGAGGAGCGATAAGAAGTTGAGGTGGCATATAGACTACCTGCTAGCCCAGCCCTCTGTGAAGGTAGTGAAAGTTCTTTACGCAGTCACGGAGGAAGTGAGGGAGTGCGATTTAGTAGGGGAACTTGTTAGGAGGGGGGCTAGGGCTCCGGTGAAGGGGTTCGGGTCGTCTGACTGTAAGCGGGGATGCCTGGCCCACTTGTTAATCTTAAACGAAGAGAATGACGTTGCAGAGTCGTTCGAAACTCTCGGTTTAGGCTACCATATTTATGAGGTTAAAAATGCCTTAGGAAAAAGAGTTAGAGAGGAGAGAAAATAGCTTGGCTGGCCAGCTACGTAAAAGCTTAAACTCGGAGGAGAGGTATAGACCCTCAATTAAGGATTACCCTCATCCTGTATTAGAGAGGCGGTTTCCTTGCTTGAGAAGGTAAGGGACTGGCTTGGCTTGGAGCACGACATGGTTGTAATGGTCGTTACAGTTCTCATCTTGACTCTTGGAGGGCAGATCTGGAGCAGGTATGTACCGAAGTACCTCGAATACCTCGGGGCGTCTACGCTGGTAATAGGTCTCTATGGGTCTATTAAGGCCGTAGTTACCGCCTTATACCAGTACCCAGGGGGCTGGGTTTCGGACAGGCTAGGCCCCAAGAAGGCTCTCATCGTGTTTACGTTTATAGCCATAGGGGGGTATGTGGTCTATCTCCTCGCGCCTAGCTGGAAGGTGTTCCTCCTCGGCACGTTCCTAGTCCTTATCTGGGACAGTATGTCTCAGCCTGCGATATTCTCGCTCATCGGGGAGACTCTGAAGAAGTCTAGGCGTGCGATAGGATTCAGCGTTCAGTCAGTCCTGAAGAGACTGCCCATAATTGTCGCTCCCCCGCTCGGGGGCTACCTAATCGAGGTCTACGGGATAGAGAGGGGCATGAAGGTAGGCTTCTCGATATCCATACTCCTGGCCTTGCTGGCGGTAGCCTTCCAGGAGAAATTCTACGTGAAGATAAGAGGGGGCGCGAGGAAGGTTGAAGGAAGGCTTCTAACCGTTTGGAGGGAAATGGATAGGGGCCTCAAGAGACTGTTAGTCTCTGACATTATGGCTAGGCTGGCCAGTAACATAATAGGCGTCTACGTGGTACTCTACGTTTTGAACGTCCTGGGAGCGTCACCCGTGGACTACGGCTTGCTCATATCCGTGCAGATGACGACGTCCATTCTCTCCTACTTTCCAGCAGCTAAACTAGCGGACATCTACGGCAGGAAACCGTTCATAACGCTCACCTTCACGTTCTTCGCGCTATTCCCACTCGTCTTAGCGCTGATCCCAAACCCCGAACTCCTGCCCCTAGCCTTCATAGTGGCTGGTCTAAGAGAGATAGGAGAGACGGCACGCAAAGCGCTGATAGTCGACCTGGCCGAGAAGAGCCATAAGGGCAGGTCTATAGGCCTCTACTACCTGATAAGGGAGGGCTTAATGATACCCGCCCCGCTCCTCGGAGGTCTGCTTTGGGAAGTCTCGCCTAAAGTCATGTTCCTCGCGGCTTCCGCAGTAGGAATCCTAGGGGTTATCATATTTACTCTAGGAAGGATAGAGGAGTAGTCTCCCGTGCGACTGGGTATTTCCACTCGTAATGACCGATACATAAATAACTATTAAAGGGAGGTATAGAGAGGGCTCTCTAAAGCGAACCCCCCGGGGAGGGTAGTGGTTAAGTACGTCTTTGTGACGGGAGGAGTAGTTAGTGGTCTGGGTAAGGGTGTGGTCACGGCCTCCATAGCTAAGCTCTTCCAATTTAGGGGCTACAGCGTCGATGTGATAAAGATAGACCCGTACCTCAACGTAGACCCAGGAACTCTGAACCCAATAGAGCACGGAGAAGTCTTTGTTTGCGAGGAGGTATGGGAGTTCGAGCCAGCCCCTGGCTACAAGTTCAGGATAGCCGAGGTAGACCAGGACTTCGGAACTTACGAGAGATTCCTAGATAGGAACATGCACCCCTCGAACAACATAACCTCGGGGCAGGTATACCTCAGCGTAGTTCTGCGCGAAAGAGTGGGTGAGTACTTGGGGAAGACCATACAGGTTATCCCGCACGTAACCGACGAGATAAAGAGGCGTATAAGGGAGGTGGCGAAGAGAGGCGAGCCAGACGTATTGCTAGTAGAGGTAGGCGGCACCGTGGGAGACATAGAGGCGATGCCCTTCCTAGAAGCTATAAGACAGTTTAGGCTTGAGGAAGGACCGGGGAACACGGCCCTAGTACACGTAACATTAGTCCCCTACCTCGAAACCGTGGGTCAGCTGAAGACTAAGCCGACGCAGCACAGCGTGAAGTCCCTTCAAAGCTCCGGTCTGCAGCCAGACGTAATTATAGGTAGGGCCGCGCACGAACTACCACCAGACGTGAGGGCCAAGATAAGCCTGTTCTGCAACGTACCCGAGGGAGCCGTAATCTCAGACCCTAACTTAGAGGTAGTGTACGAGCTACCCCTGGTCTTCGAGAAGCAAGGCCTCGGAGACTATCTCTGCGAGTTGCTCTGCTTAAACCCCCACTCAGTTAAGAACAGCAGAATTGAGGAGTGGAACTCGCTGGTTAATCGCTTCAAAACTTGGGAGGGGAAGGTGAGCATAGCCATGCCAGGGAAGTACGTCGAGATATCCGACAGCTACATCAGCATAAACGAAGCCTTAAAGCATGCCGGGGCTCACGTAGGGGTTAAGGTCGAGTACATCTACATGGATACGGAGGCCTTCAAGGAAGACCCAGGAATCGTTGAAGAACAGCTTAGCCACGCCGACGGGATACTACTGACCCCGGGCTTTGGCTCCCGAGGAGTTGAGGGGATGATTAAAGCGGCCGAGTACGCCATTGAGAAGGACTTACCGTTCCTCGGCATATGTTTCGGGGCTCAGCTACTCTTCGTGGCCTTCGCCCGATCCGTCATGGGTCTTAAAGAAGCTCACACCACCGAGGTATGCCCAGAAACGCCACACCCCGTCGTAGACCTACTCCCGGAGCAGAAATCGTTGAACGCTAAGGGAGGTACCATGAGGCTTGGCGCACATACTGTGGTTATAAGGAGGGGGACAAAGCTTTACGAGGCCTACGGTAAGAGGGTAGTTAGAGAGAGGTTTAGGCACAGGTACCATATCTCTCGTGAATACGCCTCGAAGGCTGAGAGGAAGGGGCTAGTAGTCTCGGCTACAGACCCCTCCGGCAGGATAATAAACGCCATAGAACTCTCAGACAAGTACTGGGTGGTAGGCATTCAGTTCCACCCAGAGTTTAAGAGCAGACCTAACAGGCCCTCACCGATATACAGGGAGTTCATCAAGAAAGTTTGGCAGCGCAAACAGGAATTTCTAGCCGCTCCAGTCTCTATGCGAGGGAGCTAAGGGCCAATGTGCCCTATACTGGTCTGGACTATGACGTATTTTAGCCCAGCCTCGTTCAGCACCTTCTTAACCTTTAACATCTCGAAGACTCCCGGCCTCTTAATGTCCCTCCTCCTAAAGACTGGACGGTAATCCAGTACGCAGACTTGAACCTCGGGGTCTATGCTAGCCAGCTTGTACCCTATCTCCGCCACTTCCTCCAGAGACATGAAAGCTTTGTTGTAGGGTATCCCGACACCCAGGTACACCTCTTCCCTGTAGTTATCGACAATATACTTGACGGCGTTCCAGGAGGTCTTGAGGTACCGCTCGGCCAGCTCTCTGTCCCTTATACCCGTAATTCTCATGAAAGTCTCAACCCTGGCGCCCTTGGGCTCGACGCCTATATTGTTACAACCCGCCTCTACCAGCTCGTCTATGTAGTCCGGAGTTAGGAGGGTGCCGTTACTGTCCAGGTGTAGTCTAACGTCTTCGTCCTTGTTGAGTTCCCTTAGCTTCCTGAAGTACTCTACGAGCCACCTCCGGTTGAGCGTGGGTTCGCCGCCCGAGATGGCTATGCCCTTAACACCGTAGCGCCGCCTGTGATACGTTATAACCCTGGCCGCTTTCTCCGGCGTTATCGGGGCGCTCACGTTGTCGTACGTTACGTGGTAGTTCTGGCACTGGGGGCACCTCAGGTTACACCCGGCGGCCCAATACGCTACCTCGATATAGAGCCCCTTCCTCTTCTCAGACCAGGGAGTGGCCTTACCCCCGACGCTGTGAGGCTGGGGGCCGTGCAATATCCTTAGAGGAGGCCTGTCACTGACGTCCGTCCTTATAACCATCCCGTCCCTCACGGGGGTTATGCAGCTCCTCTCTAACTCTCCGTCTATCTCGACGGCGCAGCTCCAGCAACCACCAGTCCTGCACGGGGCGTAGAGACCATCCTTTCTAGGAGTAATCGTGAAAGTGTAGCCGCACAGTTCGAGCGCCTTCTTCACAGTTATTCCGCGAGGAACTCTGAAAACAGCTCCGTCAACTTCTATCCTCACGCTATCCCTCTCCTCCACCACTTCTACAACCTCCCTCGCCTCGTAAGGGCAGGCCCAGTAACAGCTCAGACACCCCACGCACTCACTGGGAGAGTGACAGATATTGTATTCTAGGCAGAAACCGCAGTTCCTGCACTTACTGTAATTCACAACGCACTTCAGGAACTTTTGAGGCGTAGCTTACCACCAGTTGTATAGCTTCTCCGAGGGATATATCGCGTACCCTCCCTGTGTAGCGCAGGGAGGTTAGGCTTTTAGGATGTGATAAGGACAGGATTTTAAAATGGTGAAATTATGATAGCTCGTTTAAGAGTAGTTTTCTAAGGGTTACGGGCGAGGCTTCTAAGATTAGCTCATCACCAAGTGGTAGGTGTATCGTGACTCTGGAGTTCGCCTTAAGGGTTACAGTAGTTCTTTGCAGTTCTTCGTCGCTGAGGACTTTCAGGGTCACTCGTAAGGGGTAATCCGCCCTATTTGTTAGTTCGACTCTCAAGTTGCCGTTCTCTAGGTGGATGTCGCTTATGAATACCTTGCCTAGCTCTTCCTTGGAGATTCTCACTGCCTCGTCTGCCCATGTTCTTATCACCGTCTTCTCAGGTTCCTTCCACGCGTACCAGAAGTAGTCGCTGTCTATCGATATGGCCGCGGCTAGGAACGCCTTGAAGAGTGAGGTCTCCGGGTCCCTTAGCATCTCTTCTCTCAACTCGGCGGGGAGAGCGTAGAAGTATCCGGCTACCCATTTAAGCCTCTTAAGCACGTAAGTCCATAGGGACCTCCTCTTCCCTTCTACCCACTGTGTTTCGGAGAGGCCTATCCAAGACCCTCTAGGTATGCGGGTTATTCTCCTCCGTGGAGGCACTTTTTCTAGGGCTTCCGAGAGGGTGACCGTTTCGAAGTACTCAGAGTCATTCTCCAAGTAACCGTAAAGCCTGTCTAAGAAGTGGGGAGCGTAGGGTTTAGGCTCAGGCATTACCATCCAGTTCTCCCCGTCTAAGGCTATCACTACTACCCCGCCGGGCTTCTCCCGCAACCTATCATGGAGAGCCGCTACGAAACGCCTAGCCTCCTCGTCGGCTTTCTCCTCAGACCCCGGGTCTCCTAGGAAGGATATCCAGTCACTTAATGCGCGATCTCTGAAGAAAACCACTATGTCCGTGCCCTCTAGCCGGTACGGCTCGTAAATGTCGGCCAGCTCCCCTACGGCCTTGGAGAAGTGCTGGTCGCAGAGTACCGTGTACTTTACCCTTCTAGATGAGTAGAGGTCTGCTAGCTCGTCGCACCAGAACATCTCTGGAGTCCACACACCCCTCGGCTCGACTCCTAGCTTCTCCGTCACGGTTTTTAGTCCGAGGAAAAGTTCCCAGCCAATAAGTTCACGTATAAAGCTGCCTAGCCCTTCTTCCTCAAATAACTTTAAGACGTAGCCCTGCACTGTGTGCGCGTACACGCTCCCAAGGAACTCCGCAGAGCCAGTCTCAGCTAGGCGCTTAAAACCTTCCATTACCTCGGAGACCCTAGCCCTAACGTTCTCGTTGACATCTCCGCGCCGTAGGAGGTCGTTCCAGACTGAGAGGAGGGAGGGGGAGACGTGGTCTACGTCTTTTATCCGGGGGTGGCGCCTGTGTATCTCTAAATGCACCGCGTAAGGCCCGCCCCTAAAACCGGGAGCGAAGTCTTCAACCACGTACTTGACTGCCCAAGGGCTGTGCATAGACCCGTCAGGGTAAAAGGCGGGCGCCTGGTGAAAGTGCCAGACAAAAACCACCCTCAACTTATTGTTATGGCTGGGCGGTTTCGCCACGACTACGGGTAGGTTCTTCTCTAGCCACTCCTCCTCAAGCCTCACCATGACTTTGAGAGTACCCTTCCCCTCAACCTCTGGTGCCTTGAACCCTACCTTCGCAAGGCCGCTCTCAAAACCCACATTTTCGAGAACAACTAGGTAAGCCTCTTTCCCTTCCAAGACAAACTCTAAAGCCAGTTCAGCGCTGCCATCAAACCCCTCCAGGTAAACCTCAAGAGTGTAAACTTGGCGCGGAGCTAGGATAACATGTGGTAACTTTACGGAGAAATTCCGCAAAACTAACACCTAAGAAAAAAGAGTGATGTAGGTGCTTTTTAAAGGGACACTAATGGGGGTACTCCTTTACTCCGTGCGCTCTAACACTATTTCGATTGTGGAAACGGTGCGCTCCTTGCCGGGCTCGCCTAGTTTCTCGCTGTCTATCTTTACGCTAGTTACCTGTACCTTACCCTCTAAGAAGCGCTTAACTATCTCGGCAGCGTCGACAGCTTTAGAGATAGCGCGGCCGCGCGCCTTTAAGATTACGCGTTTAGAGCCCTGACTGAACTGCATCACGGCAGCTAGTACGTAGTTCGGCGTTGGTTTCTGACCTACTAATATGACACCCTCCTGGGCACTCACTCACATCACCTTAGGTCTTTGTGTTGCGAGGGTTTGTCGCTAAACCCCTATATATTTGCATCGCCGCAACGCGGTACACGCCTCACATAACAACTAAAATCTGAGTTTACACGGTTGTGCTGGCTAAGAATAGCGCTGTACACACAAATGGGTATTCTCATTTAACCCGAGCGCCCAAACAAAAGAAATTAGAAGACTCACTTGGTCTCTAAGGGGCGCGATGAGGAAGCCTAGAGTGCTCTGACGCGTGATGGAGTAACCCCCTCTTCAAGCGCCCTATGAGATGTAATTATATCCTGCTGGCTCCGCCAAACCCTACTTCAGCTCTCTTTTGAAGGCTCGCTTATCGTCGAGACATAATAGTACTCTTTAAGGACCTCTTTCTGGTACCTGTCCAGCCATGACCCCTCTTTGTTTATCCTCGGCCTCTTAGTCTCGGGGTCTCTCCTAAAGGTTATGCCTACTTCGCGTAGAAACATGTTCATGCCCTTCCTCAAACTGACCGGAGCGTGGGCATAGCCCTTAACCCCCGGAGTACCCGTGAAGACCATTAGGCTTATGGATAGGAAGTCCTGGGCCACTATGTCGTGTTCTACTACGAACGTGGCCGCCCCTCTCTCCTCGGTCAGCCTCTTTATCACCCGCGCCACGGCGTACCTCTGCTCTACGTCCAGGTAGGCCATGGGTTCGTCTAATAGGTAGAGGTCGGCCTCCCTCCCTAGGGCTGCGGCTATAACCGCTCTTTGGAGTTCACCGCCGCTCAGGTCTGCCACGTACCTATCTAAGAGAGGGGTTAGTCTGAGCGGTCTTATGAGTTCTGTTTTAACGAAGCTGGAACTAAGGTCTACGCCAGCGTCTCTCAGCATTTGTGCCAGCGTCCCGTCGTATTCTATCTTCGAAATGAACTGAGGTTTGTAACTCAGCTTAACTTCGCCGAGCCTCTCTATGTAGCCCTCATCGGGCTCCAACCTCCCGGCGAGTATCCTGACGAAGGTGGTCTTCCCTATGCCGTTAGGGCCTAAGATACCTATGACCTCGCCCCTGTGTATCTCTCCCCCTTCTACCTCTAGGGAGAAGCCGTCGAGGCTCTTCGTGAGCCTAGACCACCTTAGTAAGACGGATTCCGGCTTCCACTCTACTGTCGGAGGCTTCACGTAGAACTCTATTGGGTACTCCCTTATCCTGAGGTTCTCCTCCCTTAGGAAACCGCTGATGTAGGCGTTTATCCCCGTCCTAACCCCTCTCGGCAGGCTTACCACGCCGTAGACGCCTGGCTCGCCGTACAACACGTGTATGAGGTCAGATATGTAGTCCAGCACGGCCAGGTCGTGTTCAACCACTACCACAAAGTTGTCCTCGCTGGCTAGCCTCCTGATGGCGCGCGCAACCCTCAGCCTCTCTTTGACGTCCAGGTAACTGGAGGGCTCATCTATCAAGTAAACCTGAGCGTCCCTAAGCATGAGAGCAGCTATCGCGAATTTCTGCAGCTCCCCACCGCTTAAATGTCTCACTTCGCGGTCTAAGACCTCTTTCAACCCTAGCTCCTCGACTACGTCTTTAAGCTCGCCCTTCTCGTCAACTCTCCTCAGGATATCGATGACTGTGCCCTTGACATAGCGTGGGATCCTATCGACGGCTTGAGGCTTATGTACGACTCTTAGCTTGCTCTCAGACATCTTCTCGAAGTAGGGCTGGAGTTCGGAGCCTCTGAAGAACCTTATGATCTCGTCCCAGTCAGGGGGGTCATCGTAAGAGCCAAGATTGGGCTTTATCTCCCCGGCCAGTATCCTGAGAGAGGTTGTCTTGCCTACGCCGTTCATACCTATTAGGCCCACAACTTTACCTCTCTTTGGAATAGGCAACCTGAAGAGCTCGAAGAGATTGGGGCCGTAACGGTGTATTAAGTCCTCCTCCAGCTTCTCGGGTAGGTTAACTATGGATATGGCCGAGTAGGGGCACTTCTTCACGCATATCCCACAACCCACACAGAGGTTCTCGGCTATAGCCGCCCTCTTAGCCTCCTCGTCTATCCAGACACATTTAGAGCCTGCCCTATTTATCGGGCAGAACCTCACACACTCCAGGTGGCATTTAGAGGGTTTACACAGAGAGGGGTCTACGACCGCTATCCTCACTACGTACCAGCCCCTCTCCGATTATTCTTCCCCGCTCTCCTCCATAGTAGACAGAAAGACCTCGTAATACTCTTTAAGGAGCTCCCTCTGCTCCTCGCTCATACCCTCAGCTACTTCCTCCCGAGAAACTACAGTGACCTTCGTCCTGCTCTTCTTATTCACAGTTTCGCTCTGCTTGTAACCAGATCCTTCAGCCTTCTTCTGATAACCACACCTCCTACACACTAAGACCGTGCTCCCCTCCTTCTTCTGGGGGACTAATATCGAGCCGCACCTCGGGCAAAACTCAACCATTTACTCCCACCGGGAACTCTCAAGCCTTAGTAGGTCGTACGATAAGGGGTCTTATTTATTGTTTTGCTTTTTATTAATACTTCAGAAACTTAGGCTTTGTGCAAAGAATAAATTTACATCGAAGGCTATTAGTATTAACAGAAAGAGAAGATATAAACGAGAGCTGTACTTGTATGAGGCAACGTAAATACTAGAGTTGCAACATTTCTCTTCTCCTCTATACATATATTAATGGAAAGATGCCAAGCTTAAGATACGTATAAGAGCGGTAAAAGGCTGCAAGAACGAATATTTAATAGTTCGTAACCCGTATGGAGGTAGCAGTAACGTGCATGGGGAGGAGGGAGATGGCTAAGCCTCAATACGTTGTGGAGACTGTAGACCTCCACAAGTATTACTATCTGAAGGGTGAGACCGTAAAGGCGCTTAGGGGGATTAACCTCCAGGTTAAGTACCACGAGTACCTCTCTATCCTGGGGCCTAGCGGCTCTGGTAAGACTACATTATTCAACATGATAGGCGCGCTGGACACGCCCACTAAGGGCAAAGTGTATCTGGATGGTAGAGACCTCTCGACGCTTACCTCTAGGCAGCTAGCGTGGGTTAGGTGCCACAGGGTGGGCTATATATTCCAGACCTTCAACCTTATACCTGTCCTAACGGCTCTCGATAACGTAGCCGTACCGATGATATTCGCTGGAGTACCTAGGAAGAAGAGGGAGGAGAAAGCTAAGCAGTTATTGGAGAGAGTGGGGCTGGGCGATAGGCTTCACCACAGACCCACCGAGCTAAGCGGTGGACAGCAGCAGCGTGTCGCTATTGCTAGGGCGCTAGCTAACGACCCCTCGATAATTCTGGCTGACGAGCCTACGGGTAACCTTGACCTGAACACAGGTCTGAAGATAGTCCACTTATTGAAGGAGTTAAACGTGGAGAAGGGTGTCACTGTCATAGTGGCTACCCACGACCTCAAGATGATAGATGTCAGCGACAGGATAGTCTGGATAAGGGACGGTAAGGTGGAGAGAGTAGAGGAGAGGATGGCAATAGAAATGGGAGCCGAAGAATTCGAACTGTAGGCTGGAAAGATGCTCAAGGACTTTAACCTCGTCATATCTACCTATAGGAGGAGGGAGAACGACTGCATATCCGAGCTATGGTACGTTTTACAGGACTTCGGCGATAAAAAGATAAACGCGAGCACCACGGGCTTGCCCGGCCTGATAGTAGCTAAGACGAGCCTAGACCCGTTCGAAGTCGTTGAGAGGATAAGGAAGGAGGCTGAGGAGAAGCCCTGGTACTTCAGGCTAATCCTCAAAATAGTGCCGATAGAGAGGGTGGTCGAGGCCGACCTTAACAAGATGGTAGAGGCCGCGCGCGGATTAGCCCTCAAGAAGATAGGGGAGGAGGAGACCTTCAGGATTACTGTTAGGAAGAGGCTGTCCACGCTGGACAGGGACGAGATAATAGATAGGGTGGCGTCTGTAATAGACAGGAAGGTTGACTTAAAGAACCCTGACAAGATCGTGTGGATAGAGATTATAGGAGACTTGGCTGGGATATCCGTATTGAAGCCGGAGCATGTGGTCTCTCTCCAGAAAATAAGGAGGGAGAGCAGGTTAAGAAAGGGACAGTGAGACCGCGCGGCTGGCGACTAGACGTTTGACAACTCCTATAATGTCCTCTTTTCCCGCTATGGATATAGCTTCTTCGGGTATTTTTAGCAATTTTACTAGGGAGAGAGCCCTCTTCTCGTCTGGCTCCATTATTGTTTCGTCTTCCTCTAGGTCTAGCCTGCTCAGGACGGCCTCTATGGAGCTAGCGGCTTTACCTTTCTCTCTGGAGAGGGCGATTAACACGCAGTTCTCACCTCTAGGCTTCGTCATCCTCAGCACTTTCTTGATTTCCCGAGACCCGACTAAGTAGAGCTGGACTTCTACCTCCAAGTACTTGGAGATCTTGTTCCCCCTGTCCCAGGCCCTGACCGCGTGCTCGCACGCCACTACTATGTGCTCGAACCCGGCTACGACGTTAGGGTTTAAAGCCACTACGTAGGAGTCGGCTTCCTCGCCCACAGATATACAGGTCTTAATGATTTCGTCTGGTTTGAAAGACCCTTTAGCCCCTGTTGCAGCGATGTACCACTCCCCGTTTTTCTCGCCGACTACCGCGCACCTCATAGTTTAAAGTAGCCGTGCAGGGAGAAATAAAGGGTGCTACTCTTGGCCCCGAGGGTAATAGCCCTCCTGACAGACTTCGGATACGCCGACCCCTACGTCGCGTCTATGAAAGGAGTGATTCTCTCCATTAATGGGGTTGCGAGGATTGTAGATGTCAGCCATGGCGTGCCGAAGTTCGATATTAGGAGCGCGTCTTACGTGCTCTACTGTGCCTACAAGTACTTCCCGGAGGGCACTGTATTCGTAGTGGTTGTTGACCCGGGCGTAGGGACTGAGCGTAGGTCTATAGTCGTTAAAACTAGGAGGTACTTCTTCGTCGGGCCCGATAACGGAGTTTTGATCCCGGCTGCGAGGGATGACGGCATAGAGAAAGTGGTCAATGTAACGAATAGGAAGTACATGCGCAGGGAAGTATCTCACACGTTCCACGGGAGGGACATATTCGCGCCCGTAGCTGCCCACATCTCTAGGGGAGTCCCGGTAGACGAGTTCGGCGAGGCCATAACCGACTACGTTGTCCCGAGCTTCGCCGAGCCAGTTATAAGTGGGAGGCGGGCGGAGGGGGAAGTAATATATATTGACGGGTTCGGTAACGCTGCGACCAACATCCGCGTTGAACACGTAGAGAGGCTCGGCCTCAAATACGGAGACGAGGTTAAAGTAGTGATTGAGCGAGAGGGAGAGGAGAAATATTACAGGTGGAGGTTTCTGCCCAGCTTTGGGTACGCTGGCAAGGGGAGACCTCTACTGTTGATAAATAGTGAGGGGTTTCTGGAGATAGCGGTGAACCTCGGGAACGCCAGCAGAGAACTAGGGATAAGTATTGGGGACAGGGTCATAGTTGAGCCGTTATAGTAGTCCCGCGCCTCTTATTCTGACTACTATTCCGCCGTCCCTCTTCTCTACCTCGTAGCTAGCTCCCGTAATTTTTTTGCACAGCCAAAGCGCCGTCTCAGCGTGAGAAGTCATCCTGGGAGCGTAGACCTCCGACGTGCCTGAAGTTAAGGCCATGTATATCACTAGGTTGTCGAGGGCGTGGTCATCAGTAGAGGCCTTAACGTCCAGTACATCAGCTAGTTTCTCCCCCGCTTCCCGACCTACAACCTCGGCTCTCTTCCCTCTCTCGCCTAGAGAGTCACCGCCTGCTACCCCCTGGTCTGTTTCTGCCCAGACGACTATACCCGTACCCCTGCTGGCCGCTGGCGTCTTATCGTCGATTACTATCTCTTCGATGTACCTACCGTACCCCCTCTTCTCCAGTACAGACCTGGCGGAAGAAGCTTGGCGAACCGCTATGTGTCTCGGGAGGTTGCCCACGTAAGAGATCCCTCTGATGCTCTTAATCTCTTTGTAGGGGGAGATGCTTATGGGTCTCAGCTTGCCTGGCTTAACTCTAACCTTAACTATCCCGCCGCCCTCCGGGTAGAAGCCCCTCCTGATCAAGTCTATCTCCGCTTTTACCCCGAACTTCTTTAAGAGGGGGAGTAGTACGTGCTGCATGTAAGGGACTGGGGGAGACCACTTAACGGTTGTTCCTCCCCTCACTGTCAGCTCGACTGGAGAGTCGGCCGCTACTAGTACTGGCAGCGTTGCCTGTAGGAGGAGGGAAATACTGCCAGCGGTCCCTATGTCTACTTTATACTGTCCGCCTCTAGGCCTCCTTTTAGGTCTAAAGGTTATCTGCGTAGACCCTATTCTCAGCCCCTCTACTTCAGCGCCCACTAGGGACGCTATCGTCTTAATGGCGTTTAGGTGTTGAGGTCTTAACCCAGGGTTAGACCTCTTAGCCCTTATGTTTATGACCTTTACCTCCTCGCCCATTATCGCCGCCAGGGCTACGCTGTACCTTAACAGCTGCCCCCCACCCTCGCCGAAACTGCCATCTATAACTATCATTTAATCACCCCCTCAGCTCCTTCGCCGCGTATAACATCCTTTGAATGACTGTGAAGCCTGTCAGTATTATTAGCGCTACTAATAAGAAATAGGCTACTCTTACCCCGAGGAGGTATCGGGAAATCAGGACTGTGAAGAACGCTAAGACTCTCTCCCCCCTCTCCATTAGCCCTACTCCAGCCATTTTTAGGCCTAAACCCTCAGCCCGGGCTCGTACGTAGCTGACCATGTATGCTAGAACTAGGAGGAAGAAGGACTCAATGGGAGAACATATACCCACGGCGTACGCTGAGTAGGCGTATATGGAGTCGGCGACTCTATCACTCGTTGAATCGAGGAGCGCGCCTACTTTCGAGGTTCTCCCAGTAACCCTGGCGACAGCCCCGTCAACCATGTCCATAATGGTGGAGAGGACGAATAACCCCAGCACTAGTAAGCCGTTTTCGGGGTGTAGGGTAGCCGCTACGAGGTACATGACCGCTATCAGTAGTCCGAGTGCCGTGATGAAGTTTGGATGAATGTAGCTACCTATAACTTTAGCGAGGGGGTAAAACGCCTTCTCCACCTTAGGTTTAATTTTAGAAAGCATGAACCTATGCCCCTTTTCTCGACCTCAACAGGAATATTGCCTGCGCTAAGTCTCCTCCTGTCTCCTCTAGCGCGGCTCTGGCCTCCTCTGGTGAAACGCCAGCCTGAGCGGCCACTAGTTGGACATCCTCCTCAGGTATCTCTATCTCCTCTTCTACAGCTTCTTCGAGAGGCTCCTCCCTGTACTCGCCCATTATCTGGTATATCGGCTCCCCACCCTTAACCGTTAACACCGTTACTATTGGGGACTCGAACACCAGCTTCTTGTCCTTCAGCGTTATAACTACCTCTTCGACGTCTTCTAGCTGAGTGACAGACAGCCCCATCCTCTGAGCCATCCTCCTGAACTGCCTAGGCGATATCCTCCTCAACTCCGAGCACCAACTCTATAGTCAATAAAGTACTATTATGCTTACCCGTGGACGTGTAAGGAGAATATATTTTCGGGGGAAATTATGTTTGCGAGATAGCCGCCGAGGTCGAAGAGTCGCTCCGCCCTGTCCAGTATGACCGAGTCCGCGCTGCAGACGACTCCTTTAAGCTCTATAGAGGTTTTGTCAGCCTTGCGGACTAGTATAGCTGTGCCCTTCACATCGAAATTTCTTAAGAGGTCTTTAGCCGTGGTCGATGCCAGCGCGCTCCTACTGATTTGGGAGTCGAAGACGAACGTTACTTCAGAGGGCTTCAACCTAGCAAGGGCCATCACAGTGATAGATAGGGAGGAGAGAAGGACCGGTGTGACCTTTACTTTCCTGCGTAGGGAAGACAAGTCCCTCACGAAGCCGTCTACCCCTAGTAACAGTTGCTCGCCCATGAGGGCCGATGAAACTACTGTTAGCACGTTAAACCCGTCGATTATTAGTTCCTCTCCTCTTACTTGTCGAGGAAGTAGGGTCTTGCTTCTTCTTAGCTCCGCTACCTCTGGGGGGTAGATGCTTCTATACAGGGCTAGTCGCTCAAACTTGGTGAGCTGGTACCTAGCCGTTACCAGGTCGAGTGCGGACGAGGAATTATAGCCCCTGGATAGGAGGTAAAAGTAGTCGATAGCCGCTTCCTCGAACTCTTTTCTCAGCATTCTCTCAAGATATTGGTGAGCGCGTTTTTAACCTTGTCTAACACTTTGACCCCGCTGATAACTCCTTGTGCGAGGTCTTTAGAGCCCCCGCCACTACCCTTTACAGCGCTCAATAACTTAGACGTTAAGGTCTTGGCGTCTAGCCCAGCTTTTACCGCCTCGTCTCCCAGCTTTAAGGCGAAGTCCGTTTTGTCCCCTCGCGGAGAGAGGACTACGATTACAGACTTCGGCAGTAATTTCGATACTTCTATCGCAAGGTCTCTCAGTTTTTCGCGGTCCATCTCTTCTTCGTGTACGACTAACTTAAACCCGGAAACTTCCTCAGCCTTCCTGGAAATGGCCTCGGCCTTCCTGAGAAGTTCCTCCCTCTCTAAGGCCCTCAGTCTTTTCTCCATGTTCCTGTACTCCTCTAATAGCTGAGAGACTTTCCTTTCGAGGTCGTGCCTCTCAACTTTTAGCCTGGCGGAAATACCCTTTATTATGGCGTCCTGCTCCTGTACGTATTTGAGCGCAGGTAGGCCAGCCTTGTATACGAGCCTGCTCACTCCGTCCTGTATGCGCTCTACCTTTACTATCTTTATTAAACCCACCTCTCCCGTGGACTTGACGTGCGTTCCCCCGCAGGCTTCAACATCCCAGCCCTTTATTTCGACTACCCTCAGGATAGGCTCTGGAACTACGCCTCCCTGGTATAGTATAAAGCCGTACTTCTTCTCCGCTGCGTTCCTGTCCATGAAGTAGCATCCAACTTCTCTGTTATCTAAAACTACCTCGTTAGCCAGCCTCTCGATCTCCCTGATCTCCTCGTCAGTTATTTTCTTGTGGTGAGTGATGTCGAGCCTGCTCTGCTCGACTCCTTTCTGGGCTCCGGCCTGCCACACGTGATGTCCTAAGACTCTCCTCGCCGCGCCCAGGATTATGTGGGTAGCCGTATGGTGCCTCATGAGGTTCTTCCGCCTCTCGAAGTCTACGACGCCTACTACCTTGTCTCCAGGCTTGAAGTTAGCGCCCTCTACTAAATGTACGACGACGCCCCCCACCTTTCCAACCCATCTAACCTCGTACCTCTCGCCGTCAGCCTCTAGGTACCCCGTGTCCGCTGGCTGGCCTCCGCCCTCCGGGTAGAAGGCAGTTTTATCCAGGACTACATATTTGCCGTCTATTACCCCTAGGACTTTAGCCTTAAACTTCGAGATGTAGGGATCTTCGTAGTACAGCTTCCTCGTATCGGGGAAGCGCTCCACTTTTTCGAGCAACTCTAGGGCGATGTCCCTCTTTCCGGTTACTTGTGGGGCTTGCTCCCTGTTCTTGGCGAGCTGGTAATAGAAGTCCGGGGGTATCTCCACCTCTACCCCTAACTTCTCCGCTTCCTCCGCGACGACGTCTGGTGGTACTCCGTGAGACTCGTAGAGCTTCACGAGCTCTTCTACTGGGACTTCCCCTCTCTTCCCGTACCTCCTCAGAGTTTTGGCGACTATCTTCCTGCCCCTCCTTATAGTCTCCCTGTACTTCTTCTCCTCCCAGTCGATTATGTCCAGTATGTCGTCTACATTCTCGTAGTGCTCCGGGAAGTCGTCTTTCCACAGCTCTACTTGCCGTGCGACCACTTCGACTAGTGGTACAGGGTAGCCTATACGTTTAAGGTGCCTTATCGCCCTCCTGATCAGGAGCCTAGCCAAGTACCCAGCGCCCACGTTTGAGGGTACCACGCCATCCCCTATCATCCACATTAAAGACCGCGTATGATCGGATACGGCCCATATAGCTTCGTGGGGAGATAATATCTTATCCATCTCTTCGAGAGAAAGTCCGATCGACCTGGCTATTTCGGCTTTGACCTTGAGGGTTTTCTCAGGCTCCTTGTAGTCTAGCTTACCGACCTTCTTCGCAAGCGCTACTCCCAGATCTTCAGGGATAACCTCTACGCCAGCCTCCCTCCTCAGCCACTCGATGACCCCGGGGAAAACCGCCTCGTATATGGAGACTCCTCCCTTGAGGAGCCAGTATATACGCTCTAGTCCGTAGCCCGTATCAACTATTTTATTCTCCATAGGTATCGGCTTGTCATCCACAACCTTGTAGTGCATGAAAACGAGGGTCGCGACTTCGAGACCCCTAACGAGTACCTCGTAATCCTCCCCCGCATTGCCTCCGCCGCTCCACCAGTCAAACTTGAAAGATATCTCCTCAGGGGGTATACCGTAGGCTTTAGTTAAAACCTCGAACGCGTAGCGTACCGTGTCGTTAGCCCAGTAGACCTTAGCCCCCTTGACGTTGAAGGCGTGGTGAGCCATCATCTCAAAACCAGTCATATGCCTACCGCTCCGCCCGACGTTGTCTACATCTGTCAGCCGTATGCTGGGCTGAGAGATAGTCAGAGGGTTGGCGGGAGGGTCTACTATACCCTCGGTGACCCAGGGCTGGAAATCGTATATCGAGGCGCCGACCAGATAGACGTCCGTCCTCCACCTAGCCACTACGGGGTAGCGCGGCACTCTTTCGTGGCCGTGCTTTTCGAAGAAGGAGAGGAAGGCCTCACGTACGTCGCTGAGCGTGCCGAAAGACGGGTTTAACGGGTTGTCCACGAATTGATAGTCTACGCATGGCTGGTCTCCACATACTTCTTGCTCTGTATTTAAAGTCCAGAACGTACTGCCACATACTCTGCACTTCTTCTTAACAAAGCCGTTCTCGAGGAAAAATGGCAAGTCTACTAAGTTCTCCTCGCCCATTACTCACACCTTATAATATGTATGAGTCACGGATATCTTAAAAACTAAGTTGTATAAAGGAGTACCTAACCAGCTAGCTCCGGCTTCACTTTCTTCATCTTCTCGTATAGGTTTAACGCGGCCGCGTAGGCCCTCGAGATAACGGTCGGCGCGGTCTCTGGGGTTAAGATGCCCGCTGAGGCCGCTAAGGCCAGAGCCTCCATGTGGGCTTTGGCTATGACGTTGCTCAGTACTTCTGGGGTGGGTATTGCGGCGTTTACCGCTAAGTTTAAAGCCTCCATGTGGGCCTGTGCTAAGGAGTTCTTGAACTCCTCTAAATCTATCTTCAGGTCTTTTCCCTCTACGACCTTCCCGTCGAGGTAGGCCGCTTTCGGCTCTATGGAGACCTCCACAGGTTTTATGCCCAGCTTGTTTAGAAGGTCTGCTAGGTCTTGACTTATGACGTCGCCCTCCTTTAAGACTACGGTGTCCTTGGTAACGAATATGCTACCCTCCCTGATCGTAGTGGGGACTCCGACCTTGTTAAAGAGCGAGATCACGGGACCTGGAGCCATCCCCGTGTTCCCCTTAGGTATGACGACCTCCTTAGTGGCTATGTCTCCCGGCCTAGCCTCTCTGGCTATTTTGTTCTTCGCTAGGAATATCGCTATCTCGAACGGGTTCTCGTTCGTGAATATAATGGCGTTCTGACCGGTCAAGTACTCCTCAAGTTTTTCAAGACCCGGCTTCTCCTCCTTCACCCTCTCTATGGCCAGCTTCGTTAAGGTGTTCTTTATGACCTTGAGGACAGACCCCCTTTCCCTGAGCATAGCCCTAGTTTCGTGCAGTACGTTCGCGGTTACACCCCTTATGCTCACTAAAATCACGTAGCGGTATTTCCGTAAGAGCTCAGCTATCTCCCTTAGCTTCCTCTTCTTGTACTCGGGGTAATCGTGCCTCCTATACGTAACTTTTGCTACAACCGCCACCTTAACCACCCTTGAACTTCACCCTAACAGCTGGGCCCATCGTGAGCTTGACGTACACCTTCTCAATATTATAAGGTTTAAATTTCGACAGGATAGTGGACAGGACGGCTTGGGCGTTCTCGGCGAGTTCCTCATCCTTCTGGTCTTCAGTCCCTATCCTACACATGACCTGAGGCTGGTCTCTCATCCTTATCTTAACCGCAGACCTATACCTAGAGATCATAGCCCCTATATCGGCCGTCGGTGGAACGGGTACGGGCATCTTACCCCTAGGGCCTAGATAGCGCCCCAAGTAGCGTCCTATAAGCGGCATCAAGTCCGCCTGGGCTAGGAAGAAATCCACACTAGAAGCTAGCTTTTTGACATCTTTCTTACTAGCGGCTAGTTTTTCTATGTCTTCGCGTGAGAGAACGAGGTCCGCACCAGCGTCTTTAGCCTTTAAGGCCAGGTCTCCCGTTGCGAACACTGCGACTTTAATGTGTTTAGATGGTGGGTTCGGTAGGAAGATTATGGTGTCCAGCCTGTTCTCGGGCTTCCGTACGTCTACATCCCTCAGCTTAACTATGAGTTCCACGCTTTGCTTAAACCTTCGGGGTTTAGCTAGTTTCTTCGCCTCCTTTATGGCTTGGACTAGGGCCTCAGTGCTCACGCTCACTTAGCTCCACCCCACTCCGCCTCGTATTTAGATAGGAGTTCATCGTGTAGACCTTCATTTATTTCTTTAATTACCTCCTTAGGGCTTTTCCCCTCCACTTTAATACCCATACTTAGAGCTGTCCCCAGCACGCTTTTAACAGCGCTCTTGAGGGTTTTACACCTCATATCGGCCTTCTTTATCAGCGCTATCTTGATAGCTTGCTCTAAGCTTATTTCTCCGACCCAGTCCCTCCCCGTCTGGCCCGATCCTTTCTCTACCTTCGCCTCTTTAACGAGCAAAGCCGCAGTGGTCGGAGTGCCCACTTTAACTTCGAACTGCTTAGTCTCCACGTCAACTATTACTTCGACGGGGACTCTCATCCCGGCGAAGTCCTTAGTAGCGGCGTTGATCTCCTTGACTATGGCCATTAGGTTTACGCCTAAAGGTCCTAGGGCAGGCCCTATCGGGGGGCCAGCTGTGGCCTTACCACCCTCAACTAGGAATTTGAACGTTTTCTTCTCTCCCATTGCTAGCACCCTACTTAAGCGGTAGGAACATGGACGACCTAGTCGCCTTTAACCCGGGTTCACCGTGTATAACTTGCTTACAGGTGAGGGCGAACTCGCCTAGGTAATGCCCGATCATCTCGGGCTTTATTTCGACGGGTACGAACTCCTTACCGTTGTAGACGTGAACTATGACGCCCACCATCTCGGGTAGGATGATCATGTCTCTCCTGTGAGTCTTGATTTTAGGAGGCCTTTTACCTTCCTCCATGAGTTTCTTGGCCTTCCTGATCTTCTTTAGCAATTTCCTCTGCTCCTCAGTTAAACCCCGCAGTAGCGACCTCCTCTGCCTAGCTGGCAGTAGCTCGACGAATTTCTCCAACGGCATCTTCTGTAGCTCTTCTATAGTGTAGCCCCTGTACCTGAATTCCCTCATCATACCGATAACCTGTCAAGGATAATCAAGCCAAGTATTTTAACCCTACGTCAAGGCGAAGGAAAGAATCGACAATGAAAACTACCTGCCCTTCCTCCTCCCAGTTCTCCTGGGAGCTATGTGCCCTACTTTCTGTCCAGGTGGAGCGGTCCTGGGTGCTGGCGTTAGACCCTTGGGGTGGTGGCCTCCGCCAGCTGGATGCGCGTAGGGGGACATAGCTTTGCCCCTGACTGTCGGGTACTTAAAGGACTTAGACTTAGAGAGATGGTATACCCTGCCTGCCTTTAAGAAAGGCTTCTCTACTCTTCCTCCCCCAGCCACTATTCCTATAGTCACTCTCGCCCTCGAATCTATTACTTTAACCTTCCTCGAAGGTAGCTGGATGAGTGTTTTCCCCTTAGTATGCGTTAGGACGGTGGCATAGGCACCGCTAGACCTGGCGAGCTTACCCCCATCACCCGGTCTTATCTCTACGTTACAGACCAGCTGGCCTTCGGGTACGTTCCCTACGGCGGTTATCGTTCCTAGCCTTATGGGGGCTTTAGCCCCGTAGTACACTTTCTGGCCAACTGCTAATCCCTCCGGCGCAGTCATCAACATCTCTACTCCGTCTTCAAACACCACTTTGGCCACTGGCGCGCCCCTGCCGGGGTCGTGCATTAACTCGACGACTTTGCCTACGAGGACCTTCTTCTCGAACGTCTCTGAGTCGTATGGTCTGTAGGCTACCTTACCCACCTTCTTCCATCCGGGATGGCGGAAAACAGAGCCGCCCCTACCCCTTCTCTGGACTAGTAGTCTCTTACCCAAGCTACATCACCCCCATCCGGTAGGCTATGTCTATAGCGCTGTACTCGGGGGTTAACTTCACGTAGGCCTTCTTCTCTCCCCGAGGCGTTATTAGAGTGTTTACCTTTACCACCTTTACTCCGTAAAGCCTCTCAACTTCCTCTTTAATCTTCCTCTTGTTAGCCCTTATATCGACTATGAAGGTCAACATGTTGCTCTTCTCCATGAGCATTATGGTCTTCTCCGTTATCACGGGCCTGATAATCACGCCGCCCATACCCTCTTACACCCCCTTAAACCTCTCCTCTAAAGCCTTAAGTGCAGACTCGGTGTAAATCGTGAGACGGCCAGGTACGCCTCCGGGTGCGAGGAGTTCTACGTTTAGGTTCCTAGCCTCGACGACGTTTACCCCGGGGAGGTTTCTGGCGGCAAGCGCTATACCCTTGTTCTCAGACACGACTATCAAGACGCTTTTAGGCTTTTTATACCTCCTACCCCTCATCTTGCCTCTCCCAGCCCTAACCCTAATACCCCTGTGCGCCCTCTCGACGTCTGGCCACACACCCAGCTTCTTTAAGACCTCCTTCACCTCGGAAGTCCTCTTCAATGCCTCAAAGTCATCCGTTACGACTACCGGTACCTCGTTAACCTCCTCTATGCGGTGCCCCCTGGCAGCGACGAAGTACTCGTACGCTGTGGCAGCGATCGCTGACATCGTAGCCAACCTCTTCTCCTTACGGTTTACCCTCTCCCTTATGACCTTCTCGACTCTTGGAGGGTGAGCCTTCCTTCCCCCAACCGCTTGGGGAACTCTGGCCGCTCTCCTACCACCCTTAATTCTCGGAACCCTAGCCACACCGTAGCCCACACCCCAGCTCTCAGCCGAAGTCCTCTTACCCGCCAGGGGATCCGTCCCCTTAGGCTGTAACCTGCTAGTTCTGAGAGCTAGGAAAACCTTCCTTATCAGGTCTGGCCTTACAGGCGTGCGGAAGACGTCAGGTAGCTTGATCTTCTTGACCTTCTCACCCTCTAGGTTATAGACTCCTACCTCTGACTCCCTGACTTCTAGCTTCAATATGCTCAAGCTCTACTCACCCCCACGGCTTAGTACTTATGTAGACTATCTGCGGGGGCTCTCTCTCCACGTGTGAAGGCCTAATCGCGAACCTCATCTTCACGAGTCTCTTGGGAGGCCCGGGTATGGTGCCCTCTATTAGGAGGTACATGCTCTTAACCAGGCCGTAGTGGGGCCAGCCGCCAGGATTGTTTATATCGTTCTTTTCAAGGCGCTTCTTTAGCTCTTCCTTCGACTCCTTCTTGCCGTCTCCTAAGACCTTGGGAGTAGGGGTCAGGTCGCCTATCTTCAGTATTCGCTTGTTATACTCCGTCCTCTGGTGGAAGCCGTGCTGTCCGGGGAAGGGTGTGTAGAACATTATGGCTGGCTTGGTCGGGCCTACGCTCCCTATCCTCCTTGACCCCTTCCTGTGCTTGTGCCACCTGGGTAGCTCCTTGACCCCAAACCTCTTGATAACTCCCGCGAACCCTTTACCCTTGGTTACTGCCGATACGTCTATCACGTCTCCCTCAGAGAAGACTTCATCAACCCTAACCGTCCCGCCGAGCATACTAACCGCATACTCCAGCGCCTTCTCGACAGAACCTCCCACGGGAATTTCGAATACCTCTGGCTTTTTCTTATGTATACCCGCGAGCCTCGGCTGCGTAGCAGCTATGACCCTAACCTCGGATATCTGATCTTTCACCTTCTCAAGCTTCTCCCTGAC
>CAZFWY010000001.1:53995-84197 GCA_964522715.1 uncultured Thermofilaceae archaeon
CTATGACCCTAACCTCGGATATCTGATCTTTCACCTTCTCAAGCTTCTCCCTGACTTTCTTCCTCATTTCCTCTAGCTCTTTCTTAGTTACGCTGCCCGGGTCTTTTTCTATGTTTTCCTTAGGCACCGTGAAAACTCTGCTTATATCCTTAGGCAGGTAGGAAGACCACACCTCAGTCAGTGTTTTCTTGCCGTAAGGAGTATCCTTGTACACCCTTATCCCTAGAACCCTTAGGGGTGGGGTCTCAACTACGGTGGCTACCTTAGCGACCTCCCGCCCGTGGAACGGGCTGTTAGGGTTATCCTCTATCTTAATTACGTGGAGCGTACCTACCTTGTAACCAGCGAAGCCGAGGAGCTTCGGCTCGTCCAAGTATTTCCAACGCCTAATGCGCGCTACTATACTTCTAGCCCTCTTCCTAGGCCAATACGCCATTGACCCTCTACGCGGCCGTTCACCCTTGGTCATTCTCCTTCAGCCCCTCTACAGAAGCTAGAGCCATGCTTCTCTTTAACTATATAAAGCTCTCGTTTCCCCTTTATTCACATAAATAGACTGGCTAGGAATACTAGGCTAATATATTAAGTATAGCCAGAGTGGCGTAGAGGGCCTCTTCTGTGCGTACGGTACGCGTCCCCTGATCTGGTATAAAGTTTAAAATGTAGTTGAAGGACTCGTGAATGTCTAGGCCTTCCTCCTCGCACATCTCGAATAAGCCTCTATCTGGAGCTCCGAAGACTACGAGAACTCGGTCGGCCCTCTTTAAATCGTCCTTCAATCTATCCCACACCTTTACCACGTTATCCCCACATCTTGATGTAGCTATTCTTAGGTCTGCGTTTGTTCGCTTAAGGAGAGAGGAGAGGCTGCTCTCAATCCTGACTGAATAGCCCCAGTAATAGGGGACTACGCTCTTTGGGACTATAGCAGGGCTTGGTCTAAGCTTAACTGTCACTCTTTTGCCCATGCGCTCGTGGCCCTGTACTATTACAGGCTCCTTAAGCCCTACATCTGCCTTAACCCTCCCCCGCCTGGAGAACACTACTACCCCCTCCCTAAACTCTACCTTCTCGTCGCGGGTCGGGTGGTGCGGCGTTCTGAGAGGCGGAATTAAACCCACGTACTTCAGCTTGGGCTTTAGAGGTATGAGCACCTTCCTGAGGTACTGCGGGGTTTCAATGTATCTCAGTATGTCGGCTATTAGCTCGGCGTTAACACGCTCCCCTTTATCCACATAGATGACTACCTCTTCTACCCTGAAGATGGCTAGCGCCCTTGCTAGGAACCCCACCTTGATAGTCTTCAGTTTAAGGTTTTCACTAGCAAAAAGTGTTGAGGGTATTGCTACTATCCTCTTAGGCCTAGGCTTAATGGGAGGGTAAGTCAAGTTTTACCTCTTCTTTTTCTTAGACTTCCTACTCCTCTCCTCCTCTCCCTTCTTAGACTTCTTCTCAAAGAATATGGACGTCCTCTGTCTCCCGCCCACATTTATCACCTATCCTTACTCTCGCAACGCCACTTATTAACCAACTGCCCGCCAGTAGGCTACCTTACCCCTCTTCACCTCTTCTACTCTCCCCTCCCTAAGGAGGAGCTTTAAGGCATAAAACACTTGTGAATGGGTGAGCTTCAACTCTTGTACTATGACAGCGGTTGGGACTTCCCCTCTCTCCTTAATAAACTTGTACACTTTCTCCTTCCTCTCTAGAACCCTCGAAGTAGCCCGTCTCGGCATGGCCACCCTTCCGTTAAAAATTGGCAAGTGATTAAAATAAGTTTAGGTTCATTCACCTATAAGTTTAGCAAGCATAGGATACATTTCTAATGCTTGCTCCCTTGCTAGTAGTGCCTGGTACTGGATTAATATACCTATCATTAGGAGTATACCTATTCCAGAGCCTAGGACTCCGAGTAAGTCGCCCGCTACCGCTATTAGACCGACTATTATTCCGCTCAGAATGGTTAGCGGCCATACGTGTCTCCTGAGTATGGAGGCGAGGATTTTCGGAGACCTCCTGAAGCCGGGTATGTGTAGCTGGGCTTTAACTAGCTGCTCGGCCTGGCTTTCAGGGTCCATTCCCGAGGTTACCACCCATGCGACTGCGAAAAGTATCGAGAATATTAAGAACAATGAGGCATAAATCGCGAAGTGTACCGGGTCTTCCATAACCCCCCATATTCTCCTCGGTGGGGTGATGTAGTAGACTAGCGAGCCCTTCATAGGTATGAGCTGGCCCTCCGCTGTCTTATTGTACATCATAATGTAGTTGAGCCAGGGGTTGCTGTTATTAGGGTTTAGGCGCGGCCATAGCGCCTGGGCGAATATGTGTACGTCTGCGTATAGGGCTGATACTAGTATAACGGGAAGGTTCGACACGTATAGGAATTTTAGGGGTATTCTGGCTCTAGCCCCGCCATACCTAGAAGCCGCTACGGGGATATCTATCCTCATGGATTCGAAGTAGGCCAGCATGAGGATGAAGGCTATAGTAGCTATTAGGCCCACAACATCGGGGTATCCTCTCCTCCAAATGACCCTTTGTGCAAGAGTCCAGTTACCCTCCGAGACCCCCCTGTACAGGGCGTAAGTTATTGAAGGCATTAACCCGTAGAAAAGGCCGTCTGCCATGGGGCCTAGGGGCGAGAATAATTCCCAGAATATTTGCTGGGCTACTCCGACCGCTATGAAAAGGCTTACACCGCTTCCTAGACCCCACCCCTTCTGGAGCATCTCGTCCATTAGTAGGACTATGACGCTTGCCACCATTAACTGGGCGAAGACTATTACCTGCGAGGTTAGGGAGAGAGCACCATAGGCACCGCCTAGTATATACGCGGCCGCCTCCACCCCGGCGAATATTATAGCTAAGATTTTCTGCACACTGGCAAAGAGTCTCCGCCCCTCCTTGGTTGTTAGATCTATTTCTATTATTTTGCTACCGACTAGGAGTTCCCATATTATGCCCGCCGTGACTATAGGGCCTATCCCCAGCTCCATCAGGGTACCTCTACGCGAAGCCATGATTACCTGTAGGAAGAAGAAGGTCTGGTACTGAGTTTCCCTCCACGGGATCCCATAGAGCGGAATCTGGGACATCGCCAGGTACGTTATTAGCACCAGCGCCGTCCAGACAAGCCTCTCCCTTATGCTGAGCCTCCTGGCGGGCTTGCTGACCTCTGGCAGTACTCGGAAGACGGGTTCTAATATCTCGTAGGCTCGCGACATTACTCACCACCGAGTACTACTACCTCGCCACCCGCCTCCTCTATTTTTCTCATTGCCTCCTCCGTGGCTTTAACGGTCTCTACGATTATGGGCTTAGTTATCCTGCCTCCTCCAAGCAACTTGTTGTAGCCCAGCTTTACGAGGTTTACGTAGAACTTGTCACCGCGCTTCTCCGCCAGGCCTTTCTCGACGAGACCCTCGATTACCTCGTCTAACTGCCCCACGTTTATCCCCCTATACTGGGGGGTTATTGATGGAGGGCGCGTGAACCCGTGCTTCCCGAACCAGTTCGGGGCGTACTTAATAACCCATGTCCAGTAGTGTTTGTGGTAACCCGCGTGGCCTCTGCCGCCCTTCCTACCGCTACGCCTATGCTGCCCTGTCCTACCCCAGCCACACGTACGCGTACCCCTGTAGTACTTCCTCTTTTTCTCCCGCCTAACGCTCACAGCAGCACACCTCATTATCCGAGACTCGGAGAGAGTAACAGAGCAGCTGATTTAAACCTTTGCGTTTTATCGCGCGGAGCCATTTATGAATGATTAGCTCAGTTATCTCAAGTTAAGATATGTGCAGCGCTTAGGTGTAGCCTAGCCCCTTATGGTTGACGTCGAGAGGGATTCCGCGAGGTCAAAGAATTTATAAAGAGCGCCAAGCCTAAGGTGCGTAGGTGTGTCTGGATGGCGGTAACGGAGGAGTGGATACCGCGTACAAGGGTTGGTATGCTGGTTAAAGAGGGGAGGATAACCAGCATAGACGAGATATTCATGAACAATTTGCCCATTAGGGAGCCCGAGATAGTGGACGCCTTAATACCAGACCTGAAGCACGAAGTCGTAGACGTAAACTTCGTGCAGAGACAAACTGACGCAGGCGAGGTCAGCCAGTTCCAAGTAACAGTGGTAGTCGGGAACGAGGACGGGTATGTCGGCGTGGGTCAGGGTAAGTCTAGGCAGATAAGGAAGGCCATCGAGAAGGCCATCAAGGTTGCTAAGCTGAACATAGTACCCGTAAGGAGGGGTTGTGGGAGCTGGGAGTGTCTATGCGGCGAACCCCACAGCGTACCCTTCAAGGTGTTCGGTAAGAGCGGGAGCGTTGAGGTACTGCTACTCCCGGCGCCTAAAGGTGTGGGGTTAGTGGCCGGAGACGTGGCTAAGGTTGTGTTAAGGTTGGCTGGGATAAAAGACGTGTGGACGAGGTCTCGCGGCGAGACCAGAACTGCCCATAACATGGTTAAAGCTGTGTATAAGGCGTTAAGGAGTACCTATAGTTTCAAGCTGCCGGAGGAGTGGTGAAGGTAGATGAGCGAGGCTGGGAAATACCCTCTCTACGCAGTCATAAGGATTAGGGGGATACCGCGGAGGAGACCGGAGGAAAGGAAAACCCTAGAGCTGCTCAGGCTTCACAAAAAATTCCACGCAGTCATCGTCCGGGCCACGCCGTCTATCAAGGGCATGTTGAAGGTCGTCGAGAATGTGGTTACCTACGGGGAGATAGACGTGGACACTTTAGCCCTGCTCATAGAGAGGAGGGGCAGGCTTAGAGGGAACAAGAGGGTTACCCAGGAGTACCTGGAGAGAATAGGTTTTAAGAGCTTTAGAGAACTCGCGGAGGCCATATACGAGGGCAAGGTAGACATTAAAGACCTACCCGACTTTAAGCCCGTGTTCAGACTCCACCCGCCATCTAAGGGCTTTAAAGGGACTATAAAGAAGCATTACAGGGACGGAGGAGAACTGGGGTATAGGGGAGAAGCTATAAACGAATTAATTAGGCGGATGGCTTAGCGCCGAAGCTCTCCAGTATCTTATTCTTAACCTCTTCGAAGTGTTTCGGCAGCTCTTCGGGGTCTAACCCCTTCTCCAAGTACTTAGAAAACCTCGCCTTAAACTCCTCCGGGTTTTTCTCCTTTAATAGTTTAGCGTAGGTGGCTATGTGCTCGCCTCGTATTCTATCTTCAGTCGGTGCAACGCCTTCTCCCATCGGAACTTTAAGCCCAGCATCTATTGCTCCGAGTGCCGCCGCAAAGACCCTGGCGCCCCTCCTGGGCGAGTGTAATCCTATGTCTAGTATTGCGGTGTCTATTCCTTTACTCTTGGCCCTAAGTCCAGCGAGTAGCCCTACTAGGTAAGCGGCCGGGGTGTTCTTAGTCCCTGCTTTCCAGCCGAACTTTGTTTCTAGCTCTTTAGAGTAGGCCGAGGCGTATGTGACGTCCCCCCCAGGTTTAGCTCCTATTACTTGTACGATTACGTGGCGGGTTGTCCTTCTAACTACTAACCTCGGTTTGCCAGAGATTACTAGCTTAGCCCTCTTGTAATAATTAGTTAGGCCTTTCCTCCTCCTTTTTAACGGGACTTTATACCTGCCTCCCCTAGCCACTTTCCCCACCCGCCTCTTTGAGTAGTTTGTGCTCACGCATGTAGAGTTTTAAGTGCTGGAGGTCTCTGAAGAAGCCTCCCTTGGCTAGGCGGTACAGCCTCCTGTACGTCCTTCTATCGATGATACCTCTCTCGCGGAGCGCCTTGAGGAACCTCCTTTGCGCTCTGATCTTATTTATCCACATCCTCTTCTCGTCGAACCGGGGCCCCTTCCTCTTGCCGGGCCCCCTACCCCTCCCTTTCTTCTTTCTTAGATGCCTGAGCCTAGCCCTACCCCTAGACGGGGTGCTGGGCGGCCTCTTAACTATGATACCATCCTTTATTAGCTTGCGAACATCCTCTCTAGATATAGCCATTGATAGTCTCTCAGCGTATTCTGGGCTAGTATCTATCCAAACTCTGCTCTCGCCGACTTTTAACTCCGCTGCGGCCAGCCTTCTAACCAACCTCAAGTTACTCATAAGCACCACCCAGGTTTAGTATTTTTAAGCCTAGCTCCCGGGCCCTCCTAATGATCTCTGCCCTCTTACGCCTGCCGACCGTAGAGGCTATCCTTATAGCTTGCCTCGTGGGGTCTAGCTCCTCTAGCCCCTTAGCGTTATACACGAGTACCTCTTCGAAGCCAGAGGGGTGGAGACCCCTAACGAGGCGGGGGTTCCTATAACCTATTTTAACCCTCTTTGGATATCCTTTCCTCTCGGTTCTTATCTTATTGTCTAAGGAGTGCGCGGGGCTTCTCCAGCTATCCGGTAGCCTGGCCAGGTACCACGAGTTCATACGGATGAAACGGGGTCTTTTCCTATTCATCTCTGACCTGAGGCGTAGTAACCTGGCCTCCTCATTCGTAAGTACGGGCTTCGGCGGTCTGTACTTCTCTTCCTCTACAGCCTCCTCCGTAGTTTCTACTTCTTCCTCGGCCTCTTCGGGTCTTAGCTCTTCTTCAGCTAGTTCCTCCTCTACGGGTTCCTCAACCTCTTCCTCAGCAGGCGCCTTCTCCTCAGTTACTTTTTCCTCCACCAACATCACCCCTTAGTAGACGTAAGCTAGGAGAACTCCTCCTATGCCTTTCTCCTTAGCCTCTATGTGGGTCATTACACCTTGGGAGGTCGACACTATCAGGATGCCTATATCCCTAGCCGGTAAGTAGCGCTCCTCCCACTTCTCGAACTCATCCTTCTTCACAGGGAAGCGAGGCTTTATAACCCCGCACTTGTTTATCCTGCCCAGCAACTTTACCTTTAGCTTACCGCCGCGCCCATCGTCTATATATTCGATATCCCCTATGTAGCCTACGCGCCTCATGGTCTGTAAAACGTTCATGACGAGTTTGGACGCTGGGTAAATCAAGCACTCCTTCTTCCCTCTAACCTCGTTATTCATTATCGTTGACAGGGCGTTAGCCAGTACGTCAATTACTACCATCGCCTACACCACTAGCCCCTTTCACTTCACTTCGGAAGTAAAAGCGTTACTCTTTCTTTACATATACTTTTCGAATCCCAGCTCCCTAGCTACCTCTCTGAAACACCGCCTACAGATGTTCAACCCGTACATTCTCACGAGAGCCTCGTGAGTACCGCACCTAATGCAGCGCCTCGACCCCTTCCCGAACTTCCTCTTCTTAGGCGGCCTCAGCTTACCCATACCATCACCTCGGGACTACTTTCGCTCCTAAGACCTCCTCTATGAATCTTTTCGCCTCTTCCTTAGTAACCCTCTGCTTGGGGGGTATTTTAGACCTCTTCCTACGCCTCCTGGCGACTCTGAAGCCAGGCCTCTCCAGCGCGACGATTACGTCGAACCCGTAGATCCCGACCTCCGGATCGTATTTGACCCCGGGTAGTAGTATATGCTCCTCCACTCCGAAAGCGAAGTTTCCGTGCTTGTCTATGCTAGACTCCTTTATAGTGTAGTTGACGGCTTCCAACGCCTTCTTAAGGAAGTCTATGGCTTTCTGACCCCTCAGGGTTACGATGCACGCTATGTTTTCGCCCTTCTTGATGCCAAACTCCTTTATGGTTCTCTTGGCACGCCTAAGAGAGGGCTTTTGACCCGTTAATTTCTCCAGTAAAGCCGCGGCTTTAGCCAGCCTCTCTCCAGACTCACCTACAGCCATGTTTACTACTACCTTCCCTATGAAGACCCTCCTCATCGGGTGATCCGTCTCCAGGTACGGGCCCTTAGCCACCTTTCACCACCTCCTCGGGCAGGGAGATTAGCGGTTCCTCCCTACCGACGGCGAATATATAGTCCAGAATAGTCCTCACTACTTTCCCGCTCGCTCCCTCGATCGTCACGAGCGACCTAGGCCTCTTGAATATTTGCTTTATATCGGTTAGCTTGCCCAGAAATCCGACATGTGAGCCGTCTACTACGAGTACCAGTACGCCGGGCTCCATTTTTATGTGGTCTAGTATCTCCTGTTTCGGTATGCTCATCTTCACGGTGTCGTAGGTTTTGAACACGTCTTCTACTGGGTTAAACGGATCTTTGAGCCTTATTAAGTGGTTCCTCCCGTCGTGGAAGGCCAGCTGTAGGTTCCCGCCTTTAACCATAACCTTGTTTCTTATTCTTAGGAGCTTGAAGCCTGCTTCTTCCTTCTCTATCGGGTGTAGCACTAACACCTTGGTGGGGTGGGGCACTACCCTGAAGTACTCGTCAGTAGCCTTAATATGTACTACATCCATGAGGCCTACTGGGAACTTGTAGTCGGTCACTACTTTCCCGTCTACCTCTACCTGTCTCTCGCCGAGTATACGCCTAGCCTCCCTCATCGTCTTAGCGTAGCCTAATATGTCCCTGAGGATTATGCCCAGAGGGATACACCTGTGGAGAGGATGGGGGCCTGGGCTCGGCTTGACAGTCCATACGAAGCTCTTCTTATGTGTAGGCCAAAAGCTGGGCGAAACCGACCGCCTTAAATGTCTCAGGCTACCTCTACGCCTCCTCACTGCTCGTCACACCCCTCAAGAGCTTCTTCCTCTCGATGATCTCCTTCCTCCTCTCATCGGATAGGTCTAGCTTGGTTATAACTACTTTGGACGCGTGTATGGGCACGAAGACTTCGCTCCCATCCGACTTAGTTATAGTGGCGCCCTCTACGTATATCCTAGCCTTCTTAACGCTAACTCTCACTACGCGTCCCTCAAGGCCCTTAAACCTGCCCCTAACTATCATAACCGTGTCCCCCTTCCTAACTCTTAACCTCTTGATTCCATGCTCCATCGCTAGCGCTGGCGATAGGGGAGCAGTCAACTCTTTCGCCCTAATATGGAGTGGAGCTCTGTACTTCATCCTCTTCCTAACCTTACGGGGTAAGCTGGACACCTTCCTAGTCCTAACCATACCTACTCCTCACCACTGAGCCTATGAGAGCAATAGAACCTACGTTTTATACTTTATGGAGGAGAGAAGCAAAGAACCGCATGCTCGCCAGTAGGGTTCCCTAGCTCTCTCCTTTCTTCTCCTCGTATTTCCTAGCCTCCGTAGCTATTTTATCCCAGTTAATGTATTTCTTGACTATATCCCTTAATTGCTGTTTAAGCAGGGCCATAGCCTTCTCCTTGCCGAGCCTAGCCGTGTTCCACGTCACAAAGGGCGAGTAGAAGGTAGCCTTGGTTATCCGCGGCTTGTCCCCTTCAACTAGTTCGAACTGTATGAAGCCGAGCTCTCTGAGGTAGCAGGTGTCGTTGGGGCACAGTATGTCTATTTCGTTCCGCTCCTTCTTTAGGAACAGCAATTTGTACTCTGACGCATCCTTTATTATTCTCCCGCAGACACATTGGATGTATTCCTGGTTTTCTTCTCCCAAAACTTGCACCTCTCTCCTTAGAGCATAGTGCTCATTTTTAACTTTGCCTCTTTACCGTTTCTCCTTCCCTTTCTTCTTTTTCTTCTTTTTAACTAAGCCCTTCATGGAGAAGACATTTTGTTCTACTACCTCTATTATGGGTATGAAGGTCCGCTTAGTATCGCCCCTAAGAGTGTCGGAGAACGTGATGGAGCCGTTAAACTTGTCGTAAACAGCGAATTTGCCGGGGAGAGGCTTGTCGAGCATTACGTAGTATATGACGCTGGCGTCAGTCAAGGGCATAAAGGCGACAAAGTAGACGTGTTGGTCGTCGTATACTATATGGTGTATTAGGGGTGCTTGCGCAGTTACTACGGCGTGAATCAAGTCTTCAACGCTCTTCAGCTTCACATATCTTACATCCGCCATGACACCACACACTCCACTATAAGACTAATCGCATATGAACTATCGGTGGTAGAATTCTCTAACGGACGGGTTGGCGGGTTCTAAATAATAGAACGTGACTTTTCACGAGCTAACGACGCTGATTTATGCGCTTATAAATATTATTAGTAACGTTAATATTACTATTCTGAACAGAGTTAGTATCAACATTCTGCGAGGAGTAACAGCTGTAGCTATTACTCCGAACCTTGCATACCATACTACCTCCCTACCTCTGGGGTTGAAGTAAAACTTTACCCATTCGAGCCAGTAACGCGGCTTCACGCTCCAGAAGTGCCAGGTTATGTCGTTGAAAAGCCAGACCGTAAACCCCCCTAACGCACAGAAAAAGGCGTCTAGGGCTATCACGGGGAACGGGATAAAGTATAGGAAGGCGAGTTTAACGTGGTAGAAGTCGGGAGGCACCTCGCTCTCGGCGACTGGGAAGGGGGGCTTTAGACGCCACAACCCCCCTGTCCATTTGATACTCTCATATACGTTAATCAATTGCGCGTACAGCACGGCTATTATGAAGACTTCCGCTACGCCCAACTCTCTCCCTCGATTATCCTCGGTATGCTCTTAGGAAAGGGTGGGTACGCTATGCCTTTCTCGGTTATTATGCCTGAGATCAGCTTGGGGGGTGTAACATCGAACGCGTAGTAAATGGCTTCAACGCCTTCAGGAGCTATTCTCTTGCCATAGATGTATAAAAGCTCTTCTGACGGCCTACGCTCTATTTCGAAGTCCTCTGGCCCCTCAGCTTTGAGGTCGATGGTGCTCGTAGGGGCAGCGACGTAGAAGGGTATACCCAGTTCTTTAGCTACTAAGGAAAGGGGGTACGTACCTATTTTGTTAGCCACATAGCCCGTACGGGTTATGCGGTCAGCCCCAACTATTATTAGACTTACGTCTTCTCTTTGAGCTACGATACCCATTTGGTTATCAGTTATCACGTATACCTCTATCCCCGCGCGGCTCAGCTCCCAAGCCGTCAGCCTAGCCCCCTGGAGGTAAGGTCTGGTCTCCAGGGCTATTACTCGAACCTTTTTACCCTTCTCGACGGCTTTGTATATGGGGGCCGTCGCAGTTCCGTAGTAACTGGTAGCAAGCGAGCCAGCGTTGCAGATAGTCATTACCGTGTCTCCGTCCCCTATCAGCCGCTCCCCTATCTCCCCTATGCGCCTGTTACACTCCTCGTCCTCCCTCCATATTTTGATAGCCTCTTTCTCTGCGAGCTCCACCAATTCCTCTACGCTACTGGCTTTCGATATCGAAGCCATCACCCTATCGACTGCCCAGAAGAGGTTAACAGCTGTGGGCCTAGTGGACTTTACCTTCTCCGCTACGTCGCGCATGAATGACAGAGCTTTCTCCAGAGGCATAGACCCTAATGACCTGGCGGCTAATGCTAGAGCCATGGCTGCAGCTACGCCTATAGCTGGTGCGCCTCTGATCTCCATCTTTTTTATGGCTTCTGCGACTCTTCTCCAATCGCTTGTCTCTATGTACTCTAGCCTGTCCGGGAGGAGTAGCTGGTTTATTAAGCGTACTTTCCCCTCCGAGTACTCTATAGTTCTGGGGAGGTTTAGCTTCAACACCACCGACCTCCGACTTAGTCGGGTAGTCTTAGTACTGCCCGAGCTATTAGGTTAGCTATTCTAACGGGTTCTGGAACTGCGCCGGAGAGTGTGAACGCGTTTAGCAGCATTCTCGCCGTTCTGATGTCCATGCCGAGAGCCCTGACGTAAACAGTTGCCCCCGTCCTCCTTAAGTAGAGCTTTACCCTGTTCCCGAGCTTCTTGTAGGCCTTTAACCTCCTCTCGGCGTCTTCGGGAGGAAAGTACTCGGTGATGTACTTTTCTAGCCCCTCGCTCTCCTCGTACGTCAGGCAGATTAGGGGCGTGTTCGTCTCGCGGTAGACCCTCTCCAGGTCTATTATGTTAAACCACGAGATCACGCAGCCATTAAGCAGTATGAAGTTTATGTCCTTCCTACCGAGCGAGCGGTAAATTCTCAATACTCCCTCCGTCGCGTCCATGCCTCCTACCGTTATCTTAGCCAGGGCCACGCCGTCTATCACCAGGTCGCGTCTCATAACTACGCCTACTAGGATAGATTTAGGGCGGTTTTTGACGAAACTCTCAGCTATGCCGAGACATCTTATGCCCTTCTTGGTGGGAGTTACAGTCGTAGTCATAACAGTCTCTCGAACTTCGTTATGTACTCGGCTCCGCCCTCAGTTACGAGTACCACGTCTTCTATCCTGACACCGCCGAAACCCCTGATGTAGACGCCCGGCTCCACCGTGAAGACGTTGCCGACCTCTAACTTGTCTTTGCTGGATGGGGATACATACGGAGACTCGTGGACGTCGATGCCAACTCCATGGCCTAGGCCGTGGTTGAAGTACGGGGATAAGCCAGCCTCCTTCAGGACTCTACGGGCGACAGAATCAACATCTTTGGCGTCTATTCCGGGTTTAATAGAGGCTATCGCTTCCTCTTGCGCCTTTAGTACAGCTTTGATAATCTTCTGCTGCTTATCCGAAGGCCCGCCGAAGACTAGTGTGCGCGTTATGTCGGAGCAATAACCGTTGTACTTGGCTCCGAGGTCTATTTTCACCAGGTCTCCTCGTTTTAGCTCTCGTAGTCCTGGTTTGGCGTGTGGGTGCGCGCTGTGGTCTCCGAACGCCACTATTGGCGGGAATGAATCTGTAGCACCGCTAGATCTTATTGTGTACTCTATAATGCCAGCTATCTCGCACTCCTTAACCCCCTCTTCTAGCTTCTCTATGGCGGTTTGTAGGGCTTTTTCAGCTATCCTAGCGGCCTCCCTCATCGCCTCAATTTCATCGGCGTCTTTGACAGCTCTCAGAGAGGTTACCTCTTTAGAGATATCTTCTAACTCCCCGATCTCCTTAGTTATTTTTTCGTAGGAAGACTGGCTGAGGCTCTTTAAGTTACCGCCAGCCTTCTCAGGCTTTAACCCGGCCCTCGCCAAAGCTTCTTTTATCGCTTTCTCTACTCCGCCTTTAACGAGGTTCTCATCCGGAGCTACATCTACTTCTCCCTCGTAGAACCCTAATACCTCCGCCTTTATCCTGGACTCCTCCAGCGCCCTTAGAACCTCTAGTCTGGGAGATACTAGAATCGTCCCCTCGCGGCCAGCCACTAGGGCGTAAGCCGCGTCGGTACCTGAGAAGTAGAAGATGTTAGAGGAACCTACGATCACGACTCCCTCTAACCCCTTCTCCGCAGCCTTACTCAGCAGCCTCTCCAGCCTAGACGAGAAGTCCAATTCTACGCTCACCTCTATTCCTCTTTCCTCAAGACACTAATCAATCTTGGCCTAAGTACTGAGTAGGGTTTACGCTCTTCGTGTTTACTACCACCGTAATGCGGGGGTAAGGCCGCTTACCCAGCGGTATATGGTATAGTAATTAAGGCGTATAGATAGCACGGTGGGGGAATACGTGAGGATACAGGGAGGCAGAGCATTCCTAGATAGGTTATTGGCGGTTATCGGAGTTCTGGCAGCTTTCTCGTTGGCCCAGAGGGCATTCCCAGTCCTAGGGGGGTACGCTTCATCTACGTTATCGTTAATTCTAGCGGCTTTAGCCATTTTCTCCCCTGGTGTGGCGGTCGCCCTTTCGGGTCTCCCCATGATAGGGTGGTGCGCCTCCCTCAACGCTGGTTTAGGGATAGTCGTAGCACTGCTGTACATGGGCGTCCTAGCCCGAGGATTGAAGAAGTGGTGGGTTACCGCAGTTATAGTGGCCGCAGTATCCCTCGCTCTTGGTTTTTCCGGTATGGAACTCGTGGCCGTAGCTTTGATGCTAACCTCGGCGGCCTTCCTGTCGCCGGTAAAGGGAGCGCTCCACATGTTGCTGTACACTTTACTCGTATCTATACCCGCCAGCCTATCTGAGAAGTACGGTTTCGCTAATAGGGGGATGATTATTGTCCCCTCTATGGGCGCTTTAACCCATTCTACGAGTACTGATTACTGGTCTCTGCTATCGCTGGACGCAGTCAAAGACGCCACCCACGTATTAACCCTCTACGGCTATGCGCTGGTGGAAGCCGACATGTTACTCCTCTTGCAGATCTTCTCCTTTGTAGTAGCGGGTTACGGTGCTTCGAAGCTTAGAGAGTCATTAAGGGATAGGGGGTACCTCTGTAACATATTGGCCGGAGGTTTGCCCGCACTCTTCATCTCTGGGGTTTACGCTTGGAGTATGGGCAGAGCCTATGGAGAAGTCCTGCCAATCGACTACTACATCCCGCTGGCTTTCATGGCGCCCTCTTTCCTAGCGGCTGCGTCCTCCCTCTCCAGATCACTCCCTAAGAAAACCGGGGTCAGGGTTACCCGTATAGACCCCTTGCCCTCCTTCAAAGAGGTAGGAGGCCTATACGAGATAAAGAGGGTTCTCTACGAGACCATAATCTTACCCCTCAAGAACAGGGCGTTAATGGAGAAGTACGGTGTCAGATTGCCTAGGGGGATACTCCTCTACGGCCCGCCCGGGTGCGGCAAGACGCTCCTAATGAAGGCTTTGGCGAGAGAAGCCGGGATTAAGTTCCTGTACGTCAAGAGTAGCGATATACTCAGTAAGTGGTACGGTGAGAGCGAGAAAAAACTGGCCGAGCTATTCTCGCTGGCGCGGGCTTCAGCTCCCAGTATACTGTTCTTCGACGAAATAGACTCCCTCGCTAGGAGCAGGGATTCTTACTCGAGCGACGACGTGGCTCCGAGGCTGTTGAGTATATTGCTGAGCGAGATAGACGGCTTGGAGAGTAGCGACGGGGTAATAGTGGTAGGGTCTACTAATATACCGGAGGTACTCGACCCAGCCCTGCTCCGCCCCGGCAGGTTTGACCAGGTAATTTACGTGCCGCCGCCAGACGAGGAGGCCAGAGAGGAGATCTTCAGGATACACACCCGTAACGTACCCCTAGACTACGATGTAGACTTTAAAACGCTGGCTAGAATGACGGAGGGCTATAGCGGCGCGGATATAGAGGCCATATGCCAGGAGGTAGCCAGGAGGGTGGCTAGGAGAGCAATTTCTAGGAGGAGAGGGGTTAGAGCTTCCATGAAGGACTTCCTGGACGCTTTGAAGACGTTTAGGCCTAGTATAACGCCCGAGATGCTTGAGAGGTACGAAGAATTTAGGAGGAGGTTTAGGAGGCTGGGCGAAGGCTCGCTCTCCTCTTACCAGATAGTCGACATAGGGGAGGCGAAGGCCGCGATAACCACTACTTTTCAACTGGTTTTAAGCAGTAGTAGCGGTCTGATCCAACCCCTACACGGAATACTCATATTCGGGCCTCAGGGCTGCGGGAAATCATCGCTAGTGGAGGAAACCGCCAAAGTTCTGGGGCTCGGCATAGTGTCCCTCGACTTACGCGTGGCGGCGGGGCCCGAAGAAATTGAGGAAGCCTTTAGACGGGCTTTGAAACAGGCACCCAGTATACTGCTTCTCGAGGAAATTACAGCCAAGGAATGGGGGATAAGCGCGGCTTTAAGAGCCGTTTACATGGCTAGAAGGAGCAAGAGGAGGATACTGATCGCCTCAACCTCGTCTAGGCCGGGAGACATCCCCCAGGAAGCTATAATAAGGGGGCTATTCGATAGGGCTATCTACGTGCCCCCGCCAGACTTTGAGGCCCGTAGGATGGCTATAGAGGCGGAGGTGGGGAAGTACGGGGTACAAATAGCTTTTAATCTAGATGATGCGGCCGCTCTGACTGAGGGTTACTCAATGAGGGGAGTTATACTGGTAACCAGGAGGGCAGTAGCTACTGCCATGGAGAACGGGGGCGTGCTGACCCTCGACATCTACGCCCAAGCCTTGAAAACCCTCCCCCCAGACCTCTCTCCCGAAAGCTTTAGGAACATAGAAAAATTCATCGAGAAATATCAGGGGCTAATCATGGGCTTCAAATCCATTTAGGCAAGGTTTATGTGGGTGTTTAGGGGGGCTTCTTTAAGCTTCCTTTAGAGGGGTTGATATGTCCAGCGTCGAGGGAGGGGCTAGGGAGATTTTCTACAGGGACATCCCTTTTATGCACTGGGGGATTATCACTAGGTATAATTTCGACCCTAGTAAGGCTAAGTACGTCCCTAGGAAGCGGTGGGACCCCCTCTCGTCTAGTGAGATAGTGCTTTTCGACGAGGCTACTGGGAAGGCCATTAGGATAGGGAAGAGGAGAGGGCATTTCTCCTACATAAGCCCTGTTAGAGGGGCTAGGCCCGGAGCGTCGGGAGGCAAGCCTCCTAGAGACGTTTTCGGGGAGATAGCTGCGGGGAGGGATTACGCGATCTTCGTAACGCTGGACGAGATTATAGAGAGCTCCGTCTTCTCCGTTAAGCCTGTTTTACGCGACGTTAGAAGGCATAAAGCCGTGACCATAATTAACAGGTTCCCGGCCATGGTCAGGCACATAGACCCTGAGATTGAGGGGCAGGTGAGGGAACTCGTAGAGAATGAGTTTACGAAGATAGCTATGGGCATAAATCTAGTTACGTTCCCCACGAAATACGCTGAGACTCTGAGTGACGTGGATTACGAGAGCCTTAAAGCCCTTCTGAAGTCTATGATAGCCAGCATCAGAGTAGCTGTTAACGAGGCTTTTAAAGCCAGGATAAATATAGTGCCCGTCTACCCCTTCTTCAACATAGGCGTTATGGCCGGGGGTAGCCAGCCGCGCCTCCACTCCCAGGTCTACATTGACCTCAACAAGGATGGGCATGGAGTCTTCATGGAGAACGTCTTAACGGCGTTCGCGGAGCACGCGAAGAGGGGGTACTGCTACCTCTGTACTACAAGCCACGAGGATAGGATAGTGTACGAGAACTCTACGTGGATCGTCTGGGCTACTCTATCTCCGCGTAGGAACTTCCACTTAAGGCTGGCCCCTAAGCGCCATGTCGGGAGGATTACAGAGCTGGACGGTTACGAGGTAGCTGGGCTGGCGGACGCGCTCATAGTAGTCTCTAAAGCCATGGATCTAGCCGACATAGACAGGAATAGGAACATTCTCGTGTACTCCAACCCCTACGGCTACGACTCCCCCTTCCACGTATTCGTAGAGGTTATCCCCTTCGAGAGGATGGGCGGCATAGAGGTTCTCGATAGCTGTAGGGTGGCTAGAATAGCCCCCGAAGACACGGCTAAACTACTGAGAGAAACAATAGAGAAAAACAACATTACCAGTACGTAGGCTCCTAAGGGGAGTAGTAGAGAGGTATGCCCTTTAATTCGCACAAGTAAGCCGTGAGGTAAGGCGTTAACAGTACTAGTATTATCAGCCTTATTATATCTGCAATCATACCAACTTTAAACATATTCCACAGCCTGATGTAGCGGCTACCATATACTATCGCCATAGGAGGCGTAGTACTGGGTAAGGCGCTGGATATCGAGCATGCAAGTCCCACAGCTATCACAGCGGGCACGGGGTTAATACCGGCTCCCTGTGCGAGGGCCGCGACTATGGGCGCCGAGATTAGGGTAGAAGCTGTGTTAGAAGCGGGGTAAGTCACCAAGAAGCCCAGTAGCGCGCTTACAGCGACTATCGTCCAGAAATCTGGTTTAGACCCGACACTCGCAATTGTAATCGAGGCTAGCCAGGAGGCGAAACCACTCTTCTTTAAACCAGCGCTCAGAGCTATGCCTCCCCCGAACAGGAAGACGACGTTCCAGTCTATACCCTCTTCTAGCTCCTTCCACGTGAGTAGAGGTCTCCCGTCAACTCTTAGGAGTCCCAGGAGTAGTATCGCCATAGCCGCTGGACCTGCCTCCGGTAGGACTTTCTTGAGGGCTACGGCCAGGTCTGAGAGTTCTGGGAGGCTATAGGAGGCTAGGAGCACTGAGCCCGGTAGTATCCATAGAGCCATGGTTAGGAGGAAAACCCCTAGAGTTACCTTCTCCCCTCTACTCATAGGCCCCAGCTTCTTGGCCTCCTCAACTAACTTTTTCCTCGCTGCAGATAGATTTCCTATCTCAGGCTTAAGTACTAAGAATATTACTAGCCATACGATTACTAACCCTATTAACGCGTGTGGCGTGCCGACTATGAACCAGTCGAAAAACGTTATCGTAACGCCTGGTATTACCTCCTCTATGACTCGCTTGGCTATCAAGTTGGGAGGTGTGCTTATGAGTAGTAGCATAGCGCCCGCTGTGGCTGCCTGACCTAGCAATAGCATAGTCGCTTCTGCGTATCGACTCCCGGCTCCGAAGCCCATAGATGTTAGGAAGGCTAGTACTATGGGATATACTATCGACGTGGACGCGGTTATAGAACCTGTAACGGTCAACACGAACACCGGAAGACCGGCGACGAACATGGCGGCTATCCTGGGATTCTCGCCCTTATAGAGCAATGACAGTTTTAGCGCTATCCTCTTATCGAGGCCCCACACACTGAAGGCTTTAGCCAGGGCGAAGCCCCCCATAAAAACCCAGATTATAGGGTCTGTGAACCTCGTTAAGGCCTCTTTCCATGTTATTATACCCGTGAGCGAGAATATGATGGGAGGTATGAGAGCAGCGAGGCCTAAGGGTACGCACTCCGATACCCACCAGACGGCAGTCCAGAGTAAGACTCCGAGGGCTAGTTGGGGGTATATGTACGACTCGACCTCAGCGGCTTTAGCCGCTTCCACCATGCCGGGTAACGGGGGTAGCAGCAGTAGTACGAGGAATAGTAGTGGGCCAGCGAGTAAAGCAACTTTCTTACCTTTAGTGTATTCGCTCAAAGGAGCCACCACTAGCTATTCCGTTAGAATATTTTTTAACTATTTTTGACCATATAGAAAGTTTGAGGGGGTCAGAGTAGTTAGGGATTTGTTATTACTATTTCTTCTGTGAAAACAGGAATAGCACAGCGCCATATATATTCGTCAAGAGTCCCTATATCTGAGGCTTCTACTCTGAGGATGATAGCTGGCCGTCCGTAAATGTTACGCTCCACTACGCGTAGAGATACTTTGAAGCCCCTAAGCGTTTCACGGACGCTCCTCTCAGCTATACCTAGTATTAGGCTACTGTTCGATTCGACCCCTTTTAAGGCTCTTCTCAATTCTTCTACCGCCCGCTTAAACGTGAAATACCTTGCCGGGTGGCACAGCATGAAACTAGCGGTTGATGAGAGGCTTGCGTAAGAGTCGTTTATCTCGTACGAGACAGTTACCGAGTAACACGTAGATCTGGGTGTATAGCCCTTAACTCCGCGGTAATCTGTAGCCATACTTCCTAGTTCGAATGGCCCCTCCACGGAGATCTTATCAACTATTAGAGCCAAGTTATAAGTTTCTGAGAATAGCTTGGCGAGCCTTTCAGCAGTCTCGGCATACATTCTACCTATGTCCTTTCTCGATTGAATAAGCTTGCCTGAGCAGTAAAGACTCTTCAACATGTTGTAACGTAGGGCTCCCTTGAAGTTCTCGCTTATCCTACATATCCTGACTAGTCTAAGCTCTACCCTCTGGATATTCCTGGCGCAGCAAAGAGCCTCCATCCTGTGGATGTACGTCGAGAGCACAGTCACGGCTAGTATAAGGGCCGCTAGAGTAAGCGCTATGCCGCGGTTACTCATTTCTTAGTTCCTCCTACACATGGGCCGTAACTCTACTTTGTTCTCGAAGAGGTCTACGAAGAGGGTATACATAGTATAGTTACCGGGACAGGTAGTAAGGCTTACCTCTCCCAAGCGGCTCTCCGCGTTGCTTACACTACTAAGACGGTAAATGTCTCGTAGCTTCTGGCGAGCTTTCATCTCCAGAGCTATGGCGCTGGATAGCAGGTTTCTTTCTAGAAGGATAGTGTAGAGGTTAGGTGCTGAGGCTTCGAATATCAGTATGAGACCCACCAGTATTAGAGCAATTAGCCCATCGATCACGTACATTCTTACAGGTATTTTTCACCACCCCTTTAATGTTAGTATTAAAAGTTTGGACAGTAGATATAGGGCTATGAGGGAGAGAACAGATACAAGTATGAGTTCAATGAAAAAAGCGGCTAAGGAAGTCACTTTCCCTGCACTTTGCATAGCCAATCCCCCTTTACTGTGAGGTTAGCCAACTCCGTGGTATTGATATTTGAAAGGCATGGCGGGATTTTAACGCAGGAGCCAGGCGGCATGGCGTTGATTAAGTGGTTTAACCTCCTGAGGATTATGTACATGTTACCCTTCTCTGCGAGTTCCTGAACGACCTCGACCTGCCAACCGAGGAGTACCAGTACTATCAGGGAAGTTGCTACTACTAGCGTGAGCGAGAAACTTTCCTCAACTACCCCCTTCAAGGCCCGTACACCATCGGCGTGCTATAGCTACAATTCCACGCTAGGACGGCTTTTAACGCTAAGACTAGCTTATCTAGGACTGGCGAGATAATGCTCAGCCACGCTGAAATGAAAATGAGGTTTAACGCTAAGATCAGTGATTCCTCCATAACCCTAGCCACTAGACATCACCTCCACCCATTCTGTAAATTATCCTTAAAAGGGTGGAGGCGCTCGTTGCTAAGCCTTAAAAGGGGATTGTAAAGAGAATGCCCTGTGAGACCCATGGAGATTCTACGTGCGCCTTGGAGGATGAAGTACATCGAGTATGTTGCCTTAAAAAAGGAGAAAGGATGCTTCATATGTTCGGCGGCCGAGAAAGGGGTAGGAGAGGAGTCATTAGTACTTTTCAAGGGCGAGTACGGTATCGTGCAGATGAATTTGTACCCTTATAATACCGGACACTTGCTGGTTTCACCTCTGAGACACGTATCGTCTCTAAGCGCATTAAAAGACGAAGAACTACTTAGCCTGATCAAGCTGGTCTCTACGAGTATCGAAGCTGTTAAAAAAGCCTTGAAACCAGACGGATTTAACGTTGGGCTCAACTTAGGGCGTGTGGCAGGCGCCGGGCTAGAAGACCATATACACTTCCACGTAGTGCCCCGGTGGAATGGAGACACGAATTTCATGCCTATAATAGCTAACACAAAGGTTGTACCAGAAGCTATAATCGATACTTACAGGCGTATAGCTAAGTATAGGGATTTAATAAGGGAGAAGTGAGTGCACCGTAGAAAGATTAAAGAAGAACTTGAGGGAGAGTGGGTAAGGTGATCTTGTGTCGAGTAGGGCTAGAACAGCGAGAGATAAATGGGCTGCTAAAAAGTGGTTTAAGGTAGTTGCTTCCAGCGCATTCGGCTTCGCAGACCTAGGATACATACCAGCTAATGACGAGAAAAGCTTGATTGGACGTACGATACAGATAAGCTTCTACTACATCACCAAAGACCCAGCACAATTGCCGATAAAATTGAAGTTCCAAATAGTAAAAGTGGAGGGAGACTTAGCTTATACACAGTTTAAGGGGTACGAACTCACCCGCGACTACATAAGAAGCCTGGTTAGGAGAGGGAGGTCGCGCGTCGACGCGATTAAAGATATCACTACCGTTGACGGGGTTGAGATGCGCGTTGCAGCTCTGGCTGTAACTATGAGAAGAGTTAAGACTTCACAGGAGAGAGCGATAAGGAAGATAATGTTTGAAATAATAGAGGAGAAGTCCCAGAAGCTGGACTTCGATTCCTTCGTCCAGGAAGCTGTCCTAGGGCAGATAGCGAGCGAGATAATGGTCAGAGCCAAGAAGATATATCCTCTACACAAGGCAGAAATTAGAAAGATAAAGGTATTGACGCCAACCTACGAGATACCCCTCAAGTTGCCCTCGAAGCCAGCACCACCCGCCTAGAGACTTCAGAGACTATAAGTCTCAAAGCTACTTGTAGAGCCTTCTGGGGGTCGCCCCTGCCATTAAATCCGGCAGAGGTGTGATGGCCTCCACCCTCTCCCTCTAATATATCTTCTAGTAGGGATATAACATCCCTACCTAAGCTTATGCCAGTCTCGCGGTAAAACTTAGGGGTAGACCTGAAACTGAGCCTTAAATCGCCACGCTTACCTCCAGCTATTACTACGACGTCGGCACCCAGCCTTATTAAGGCCCGAGCAGCCGCCGCTTCCTGAGAACTAACCCACGACCCTACTATAACGAATTCTCCAACCCTCACTATGAGGGCTCTGGAAGCCGCTTTTAGGCATGCCACTCTCTCGGAGAGGTCAGGCTCCTCCTTGAGTAAAGCTAGGGCTTTAGAGTAATCTCCCCCATTTTCTATGAGTGTTGCTACTATCCTCAAAGTCCTAGAATCAGCCCTCGAAAACTTTCCGGTATCATAAAGAATGCCAGTTAGAGCTATAGTTGCAAGAGAACCAGGGATTTCTCCAGTACCTGTTAAGACTAGCTCCGCTATGGGAACGGTACAGGCCAAAGAATTATCGATATGTACGTAGCGCATCTCCCTGGTTAGGTCAGCCTTTGTTTTGTGATGGTCTATGAGCAGCCCCCTATCTAGCAATTTAAGCACACGATCCCTCATATTCCCGAGTTGCGTAGAGGAGGGAGTATCCAGCACCACTACAGAATCAAAGAGCTCCGGAGGTTCAGTGGGGATTTTAAAGTCTGGGATAAGCGTCTGCAGTATTTTCTTGGACAGTCTGCTGGGACCTTCAGGGAAAAAGGGGTGTACTTTAACGTTAAATCGTTCTGTGAAGTAATTTAAGAGCAGCAGGACAGAGGCTAGAGCGTCTGGATCTGCGTTTACGTGGGTAATTATGAGTAGGGAGCGCGGGTTAACTTCTTTGATAAATCTATCTATTAAGTTCGCTAACTCCTCGCTACGCTTTGACATTCAGGGAAACCTCGTACCCCTTACTTCCCATGTATTCATCAACATACCTGAATACTTTATCTAGTATTTCGTGGACTACCTCTTTTTTGTGAAGAGCGTACCTCCCTCTAAACTCTACTTCTACCTCTATCGATGGGGGCCAGTCCTCCGCTATATTAACATGCACAATGATGTCATCGATAGCTTTATCTTTCGATTTCTCTTCGAGTTCCCTCTCTACAATTTCAACTATTTTTTGAGAAAGTTCTTCGAGTTCTTCTTCGCTGAGCCTTCTAGCCTGCTGCTTCTGGTAGACCACCTTTACCTCCCAGCTTTCTCGATATTCTCTTTTCTAAATCTTCTAGTTGTTCTTTTAAGAGCTTCTCCTGTTTTTGAAGCGAAGATAACCTTACTTCGAGCGCTTCCTTCTCCTCGTTAAGCTCTCTTATAAGCTCCTCTTTACTCCTAGAAACCATGATTCTACCTACTGCCTTGTAGACTTTCTCGCCCTCCTTCAGCTTCTCAAGCTCGCTTAAGGCCTCCTTTATCTCTATTAACTGCAGATTTATCTGTTGCCTGTTAAGAGCAATAGCTCTTAGCGTTTCCAGAGTGCTATTGTACTTCTGAATCTCAGCTCTCAGGGTTTCCGAGATGCTCTCTGCCACTCTCACACACCAGGATATAGTGTCTAGAGGTATTTTTAACTCTTTTAGTGCCCCTCCCCCTCCCCCCTTTCTCCCTCTAATACTCATAAAAGGCTGAACCTGCGTACCCCTCTGGTGGCAGGAGTGATGCTGAGATGTAAGGATTGCGGAGGCCCTCTGATACTGACGGATAACAGCGAGTATGTATGTGAGAGATGCGGGCTCGTTCACACGCGTAGATTTTATGTAGAAGAGGAACTGCCCGTCAGAAAGGTCAGCGGAGATATCTTTATGGATGGACTTGAATACGGATCTACATTTAACTACAAAGACACTAGGAGCACCCTTAGAAAGAGTTTTGAGAGGCTTGGCAGAGCCAGCCTATACGCCAAGATGACTGGCAGGCGCGTAATGGAGTTACATGCTCTAAGAAGCCTTAAGATCGCATCTACGTCGCTGGGTATACCTCTTCACATACAGAAACGGGCCGTTTACCTGTACCTGATGTTCTCTAGGAGGATAGAGCGAGAGAGGATGAGACTATTAGGGCCGCGCCGTAAGGTGAATCACTACAGATTGGCGGCGGTATCGTTACTTATAGCGTGCAGGGAGGCTAACTATAATGTAAACGAGAGGGAACTAGTAAAGAGGTTCAAGGCACAGGGACATAGGGTATCTCTGGGAGGTATTCTGGAGGGGTTCTGGCTCGCCCGTCAGCTAGGAATACTAGATGGTAAATGCGAGATTGAGAGCAAAATTAAGAGGTATATATTAATGCTGCTAAAAAGCAGTAACGGGTGCTATGATAACCATGTACTCAAGCGTTGCGAACGTTTAGCTATAAAGATTCTAAAAAAAGTAAAGAAAGAGAAGATATTTCAGGGACGCAGATCCTCAACTGTCGCTGCAGCTATAGCCTACTTATCCCTAAAAATACTATGCAAAGAGGGGCTAGTTTCGGGCATTTCTCTCCACAAGGCGGCAAAGGTTTGCGGCCACTCTATCAGCTGCATCAGGAATAACGTGCGAATACTAGAGCAGAGGATTAAGGTGTCATCCCTTGGTGAAAAGACTGTACTTATCGCTAGAACCTAAAAACGAGGTAGACATAGTAAATCTAGCCATTATTACCTCATCGCTCTCTAAAGCTCTGCAAAGAAACCCGTTCGTCTTAAGGACGCCGCACTACCTCTACTTCATCAAGAAGCCTCTTTTTAAGAATTACATTCAAGTGTACTCGTACGTCCTGAGGAGGGTAAGAGAGAAAGTAGTTGAACAACCCTCACTAGCTAACACCTTACTCGAAACTCTGTCCTCTAATGGCAACCTCGTGGAGTCCCTCTTGGCGCTGTCCCGCAAGTTAAAGATAAAGGTGCATACCAGAGTGACAACGCTGCCTGTTAATTGTATAAAGAAGGTTCGCTATGTGAGGAGAAGCAGGAAAAATAAGGCAAGAATTCTAAACGAGTATAGGGTAGGACCGTACAGCGTTCGTGTAGTAGATCAAGGCTCCTATGAGAAAATGTACAGAGCTGCTACTTTAGCTAGAGACAGCCTAGACTTGCTACTAGCCTCCGAGCTGGCTAGGCTCATGTTTATTCACGATTTAAGGCATTTCTCCGAGTACGTAGTTAAGATGACCCTAGGAGAGTTGCTCGAACACAGGGAGAGGCTTGGCATGAGGCTGGTAACATTCGTGTTCTTTGAAGATGAAATCCGGGATAGGCTCGACTTCCTCGCTAGGAACATGATTAGCTACTCCACCTTTAAATCAGTGAGGCTGAGCAGAGTCATGCCCTTCCTCCTAGATTCTAAAGTCCAGGAGTTCTTCTGTGACTCGCCAGGAAGCGTGGTTTACCTAGATCACGAAGATCATGGTAGGTGTATTTCGAATATACGCCTGAGCCGCCTCTCCCTCAACGCGTTTTTAAACCACCTTCAGGCGGATACTGGCGTACCAGTGGACGAAGAACACTCATCGATAAAGACCGACTACATAACCCCCTACTTCTCTATTAGGGTGGCCATAGATAGACACCCACTAGCAGTTGACGGCATGGTTCTAGACGTTAGAAAACACCACAAAAAGTTCTTTTCGATAAACGAGCTAATTAAAAAGAAATTCCTACCTCCGGAAGCGGCGGCGTACCTGGTCACAGCTGCTCTCGGCAAAGCAAATATCATAATCGCGGGCGAGCCGGGCAGCGGGAAAACAACCCTACTTAACGCTTTAGACGCCGTCCTCCCCCGATTCATAAGGCGCATATACGTTGAGGATGTAGTTGAAAGCATAAGACAGCTGGATGAAGGCGTGCACCAAGTAAGGCTTAAGGTAGACCCTCTCGAAGTCGGGGAGGTATTAGGCTTGGCAAGGTCTTCTAAATCCGTGGAAATAGTTAAAGCACTACACAGGAAGCCAGACTACGTAATACTAGGAGAGTTACAGACCAGAGAACACTTTATGGCGGCTTTCCACGCCATGAGTTCGGGGCTAAGCTGCATGGCAACTTGCCATTCAAGAGGGGTAAACGAGCTTCAATTAAGACTAACCAGAGTATACGACATACCTGCTGAGCTACTGAACCTCCTCGACGTCCTCGTATTCACATCTAGGAACATATACGCCAACGACTACAAGTACGTTTCATCAATAACCGAAGTACATGAAGGCATGTTCCACGAGGTGTACAACTATGGGGAGAGCTTCAAATCCCAGCGGAAAGTCGGTAACTTGCTCCGCCGCCTAAAGCTGGATTACGACAATATCTATAGCCGCCTCTTTGAACTCGCCGAAAAACAATCGTTGACGCGTGAAAGAGTTGAGCTAGTAGTTCTGAGGCGAGCAAGTTGAAGCCTCTGGGGAATATCCAGAGAGTAGAGAGGGCCTTAAGGACTCTTGGAGTTTCCTTCTCTGCTAAGTCTGTATACGACGCGTTAGTACTAGCGCACTCAGAGATAGAGAACGATAAACTATTGAAAGGCATTTACGCGTGGAGGAATGGGCGCCAGTTTAACGTGAACGGTCTAGATGAGTGGGACAACGCGATAGTCTCAGGAATAGTCAGAGGTCTGAAAGCTGAGGAGGTGATACCCTCCCTGCTCTCTAGGATAGGGGCATCAATGGAGAGAGAACTAGTCAAGGTGGAGGAGCTGGAGGATAGGTTAAACGCCGTGATAGTCCTAGGGTCTTTCTCGCCAGTAATAGCACTGTTATTTGGGCTTTTAAGTTTTAATGTCACTATTTATTTCAAATTAGCAGTAATTATAACGGTTATTCTTACAGTAATTATAACGAAAATAATGCTTAAATCAAGTCTATTTACTATACTAAGAGACATGCCCGTATACTTCACCTTAAGCTTCGTACCGCTATTCTTACTCTTAGAGAAGAATGACATAATCGCGTCGACGTTAACGCTACTAGCAACCTTAGTAATCTACGTAAGGACTCCTCGCAAAGAAACTCTATCCGAACTCTTAAACTACTACGAGGGAGCCCTGGAAGAAGCTCGGGAAAGGCTCGTAAACGGCAATTTAGTAAAGGCCCTAGAGTCGATAGCATCGATTAAAGGACACGAAGAAGACATTGCTCTAAAAACATTGTACATGCTTAGAAACGGGAGAAATCCCAGGATTAAGGGGGGCTTTGTCACGCGGTTCATTTACACAACTGCTAAGCGCAGCAATCGCTACGCCGTACTCACCTCCCAGAACCTCCTTAAAGTAACTAGGGATTCCAAGAGAATAGTGGCTAAGTACGAGGCTAAAATCAGGGCTGTAAGGTTAAGATTACTCGTAACCTCCTACGCCTTAGAGACGTCTCTCGGAGTACTGTGCGCGTTAGCTCTAAACCCCCTAAGCACGGCCATCCTAGGAGCCACGTACCTATCCTCCCACTTAACGGTGATGAGCGCCATAGCAGAGAGGAAAGACATATACAGGCAAGCGCTGTTATCTACAATACTATACGCGATAACGTATACATTAACCAGAAGGATAGTACAAATATTCATATTATGATTCTATGACCGCGTTTTATATGAACCTTAGTAAAATGCAAAAAATTAATTAGAAAAGCGTCTTCTTACTATGGTGATACATTTGTCAGGTAAATCTTGGAAGCCTTCCGAAGACGTGGAGAGAGATAAGGCGAGAGTCGCCGAGTACGAGCACATATATCCAGGCTTCTCCTTTAAGACCCCCCAAGCTGTCGAGCTCAGAACGGGGATAATAGTGGCCGCCAGGTTCGCCGACAAAGTCAGGAGGGCTGTCTTCGCGGCATTCGGGAAAATAGTTCCAGAGAACGTGATACTCCGAGACGTAGCCGAATTTAACAAAAAGCTATACGATGAACTCGTGTCGAGAGGTATAGGCAAAATAGACCTCGTAAGGATAAGCGTAGAAGTATCTTACGACCCGGAGAAACAGAAGCTGGTATTCGGAGAGCCTAAGATAGAGAAGCTCTACACGGAGGAAGAAGTCAAAGGCCTGCTCGAAAAACTAGTCGAGGAAAAGTGCGGCGAAGCGCTGAAGAAAATAGAGGAGATAAAGAAGATACTCGGCTAAACCTATGGCGGGACGAGGACTTCCCCAGCTAGCCCAGCAATAATTCCATGAGTTTTTATTTAAACACCTAACTCCTCCTCACGTAGTAGACTGTCTAGAGCGATCTATCGAAGTTCAGAAGACTTGTGAGTTAGGCCTTTCCTTACGAAGCGGGTTGAGCGGCGTGGCTGGGGAGCGGGTCGGGAAGGGAGAGCGCGTCCTTAAGAAGTCCCCGGACTTCGTGGAGAGGATGGCTGCGGCTGTTGTCGTATCGTTCTCCAGCGACGGCTCTATGTTCATCATCGACTTCCTAAAGCCTTCGCTAGACATAGTCGCCGACGAGAGAGGGAAGCTCATCGGCCTTAGAGGGGAGATGGAGCGGAGCGTCAGGATATTCCTCTCACCCATCGTTTGTAAAAAAGCTACTTTACAGAAGGTGTGTAGGAGTGTTAAAAGCATCCTAAAATATTCTCTTTACATTTGGTAGATCGAAGTCCCTATCATTTGACAGTATTATTTCTATGTTATATTGTTTCATAGTAGCTAGATGTATCCTGTCCTCGAAGTCTTTAGGGATCTTCATCTTAATGGCTAGCCTTAAGACTTCACTCGTTAGGGGTAGGAGTCTGATGCCGAGTTCCGAGAGTATTTCGGCTACGTTCTCCAGCCTGGTCAGCACGTATAATAGCCACGCTGTTAGAGCGGAGGTAGCGAGGTAATCCGAGTATTCCTCCAACAGCTCTTTAGACCTAGCCCCGAACTCCTCATGAGCAGTCAAGTAGTAGTATAAGACATTAACATCTACGTAAATCATGTAGGACTGCCTTCCTCGACTCCTCCTCAACTGCCTCGTCCACCTCCTCTGCACTACCATACTTAGCCGGGCCAGCGATACCGTAGTACTTATCTATGACCGGCCTAACAGGCCTCAACACTATCGCCTCTCCCTCAACCTCCACCCTAAACCTCCTATGCCTAATCCTCCGCCGCACACTAGCCGGTATGTATACCCTCCCTTGAGAATCAATCTCAACAATTACACTCATCGTTTCCCACATATTTCTACCAGACTTTAAGTCTTTCGGAGTAAGAAATAGCGAGAATCTCGCTTTCTTAATAGGTATTATCAAAGTGCCATACTCCGCCAACTCATACTCGTCACATAAGTAGTCGCTGAGTTTGGGCGTTACGCATACGCTACAAAACAAGGAGATGATTCATTAAGGGCTATATATCATACATATTAGCTACAGGAGCAGTATCGAGAAACATATAAACGCTAAATAGTAGTCTCAATCAGGCTACAAAGCTATGGAGATTTTCTACGAGTTCTATAATGTCTTTAGGGGGCTTGAATTTTATCATGGAGCTGGGGAGACGACTCAATACATCATAGAGCGGCTCCCCCCAGGGGAGCGCCCCTTCCTCTTCTACTAAGTCGGTTATCGCTTTCTCGATTTTATCTATCAACTCCTTAACCCTGTTAATACAAGCACCGACAGTTAACCTACCTAAGTAGACTTGATAGAAGTTCTTATGCAATGATGCGGCATTCCCGTACTCTGTCCTTACATCCACAATCCTTAGCCTATACAGTTCATCGACTAGCTTGCTTAAGCCATAATGGCTTTTAATCTCGTAGCCCCATAACGCTACAGAAATTGCGTTTAACGCATCAACGGTGGCTCTCCAGGCATCTTCGCCCGCTTCATCCTTAACCCCCATACTGAGGAGCGAGTAGGCCTTAGCCAGTCTCGCCTTAGCCCTACTAATATAGAAACTCCAATCCTTGGTCATCCTGATAACATCTGACCTGTGCGTCAAGGGGAATGAGATCATAAACTTAGGCCTTACAATGCTGTAGAGAAGTACTTCGATTAGCTTAGAAATAAACGCGTACTTTACGCTGATGAGAACCTCTACCATGGCCGATATAAACTCCTCCTCCAGTCCTTTCATCGAAACAGTGGCTCTCATAGCTCCCCCTACAGGCTAAGTTTTAATGCTCCCCCTCACTAAGGGCGGATAAGCGCTTCAACACGTCCTTTAAGGCGTTCTCTAACTCCCTCATCTCCTCGATTTCCAACTCCCCTATTTTAGAGAAGCGCGTAGCTATGCTGGACAGCTCTATAAAGGCCTTAAGGATCCTCCCCGCCTCCTCATCCGGGAGGTCACGTACCGCTGACAGCATCTCAGAGGGGTTATTGAACGCCCTCCACTCACTATCGTATTGCTCCCTAATTTTACGCCAACCCTCGACTATGGTTAACAATAGCTTTGTTAGTTCCTGCAAGAATTCCAGGAGCCTGAGACCTTTAGCCTCGCCCCCCATTCCTCCCTCCTTTATCTTAAAAAATCCCCCAGGATTTTTTAAGGACCTAACTCAGAGAAAACTGCGAGACGTACACCACGAGACCCCCTATGCCGGAGGAG
>CAZFWY010000002.1:0-28136 GCA_964522715.1 uncultured Thermofilaceae archaeon
GGGCTACAAGTTTCCCCTCCCCGCGCCTGCGCCTCCTTAGCCCGTACCCCTCGGATACGGGCCGCACCGTGTAGGGGGCCTTGCCGCGCTTTGCCCCGGCTCTCCCCTCACAGTTCGGGGAGGCTTATATCGGCCCCCCATTTTTAGATTATTTGCGAGGTATAAAGGGTTTTCCGGGTATTGGTGAAAGTGCTCCTACGGGGTGGGGGCTTTAAGGGCCGTGCGGGGCTTTTCCGGCCTATACCTCGGGGTTTTTGCGTAAAACTAAGGATAGCGAGAAGGGTAGCTGAGAGCCTGAGCGTCTTAGAGCTTTCCCAGCAGTAATTGGTAGGAGTGGGGTGAGGCCTGTATGGCTAGTTCTAGGCGGAGTAGTATTCGGGGGCGTGAGATACGGCGGGGCTGTGCTTGAAGGCCTGGACTTCGTCTCAACGCTGAGCGGTGAGGTAATACTGGCTAAGGGCGGCCCGCTCGCCTCGCGTCGCTAAAGGGCATAAGGAAAGTCCTTAAAAAGCGGGCATAAAGAGAGTAAGGAAAGTACTACCAATCCTCTGGCCATACAACATGTTAAACCTAACCAGAACGATAACGTATCAGTATAACTCCCGAGTTCGAATCCCCGCCGGGCTACCATCTTCATTTCTTACTTAATTAAGGTCGAAACTATAAATCAGGGATAATTACTTCTCGTAGAATCCTTATTGAGCTACTGCGTAGGGAGAGAAAGATACAAGTTTGCCTTAGGTTTACAAGTTCTGGTGAGAATTCTTTGAAGAGGAGTAGGGAGATAGCGGTTGCCCCGTTCTACAGGATCCTGCGCCAGGAGGGCGCGTCGAGAGTTAGTAAGGAGGCGGCTACTAAGCTTAGAGATATTGTGGAGGAGCTGGCGAGAGAGATTGCTAGGGAGTCTTGGGCGCTGGCTCAGCATGCCCGTAGGAAGACAGTGGTGGGGGAGGACGTAGTCTTCGCGGCTAGGAGGGTTCTAAAGCAGGTTAGGATTTCTGAGCTTGAGGTTTAACCGGTCAATATCTTTTTTGCTTCTTGCTGTGTTAACTGGTGGGCTAGTACTAGTGGTATTGGGAGTTTTCTCCCCCTAGCGTACCAGAGCGTTAATTTTACCGCGGTTTCTAGGCTGACTTTATGCCCCACACTCACGTATATTGGCTTAGCTCTCTTCGTAGTTTTAAGAGCCATCCCAACAACCTCGTCGTCCAGGTATACCGGGGCTCTATCACCTTTCCACTCGCCAATCCTGCCGCAGAGCAGTTTTTTGGCCACTCCTATTGTGGGGACGTCGAGGGCCACGCCTATGTGGCAAGCGAAGCCAGCCCTATAAGGGTGTAACCGTCCGTTCCCATCTACGAATAAAAGGTCGAAACTTACGCTGAGTTTCTTAATCGCGGCGGCTACGGGGCCCACCTCCCTAAAGGCCAGTAGAGTCGGTATGTAAGGTATTATTGGCTTCATAACGGATACCCCGACATCTAGGGGTCTAAAGGTCTGAGAGTCCAGTACTACGGCTACGGCTATGGCCTTGCCTTCACGGTAGGTTACGTCGATTCCCGCGACCTTGGATATAGGGTAGTTTATCCTGTCCTCCTCTACGACTTTACGGGCTATAATTGACTGGACGGCTCTAGCCTTCTTGACTGAGAACGCGATTTTCCTGTCCATGCTCCTCTCCTGCTAGCAGTCTCTCTAGGTTATACGCTCGTTTGAAGAATATTATATCCCTCCTGGTATTTTCGACTACTATGCGTGCAATATCGGTTTTTCTCCTGAGCCCTGGCGCTAGGGGGTCGGGGAGGGAGGCCTGCCTGAGCGAGTCATAGATCGCCTCCATTACGAGGAATAGTCTCTCGGCTTCGTCAAACCTCTCCTGCCTTATATACGTAAGTATGAGCCTCCTGAGTTCCCCCACTAGGTCGGCTAAGCCGAGCAGGTATGAGGAAGGGTCTACGCCCAGTTCCTCTATGCTCGGTATCTTGCCCTCGTAGACAAGGGAGTAGAAGCAGCGGGCCTCCACGTACTCTGTTAGGCAGGAGGTCACAGTACCTGTGAAGAAGAGTTCGGGAGCCTTGTCCTTATAGCCCCGTAGTACGCGCACTTTCTCTACGAGCACCTTTACGTCCTCGCTAGGCTTTAACCTGTGTGTGCACGTAATGATTCTCCTTGAGAGCTTGACGATTTCCCTACAGAGGGAGAGGAGTTCTTCTCTTTCCTCCTCAAGCCTCGATAAGCTTTTTAAAGCTTCACTCACAAGTTCGATTACTTCCTCCCTCTTCATAGACCTGTTACCTTGGCTTTAGGTTCTACGTTATCGGGGCTTCTCCCTCGGCTAAGGCCAGCCTTCTCCTCCGCTCCCTCTGTTTCACTAGTCGTGTAATGTATCCAGCAACTCTGTTCCTAACGCGCTTAGAAGTTATATTGGTGAGTTCTGCCACTTTCTTCTTGTTCTCCTCGAAATCTGTTGTGAACTGGTCTGGGTACATCTCCAGCAGCTTCCTAGCGGTAGTCTTTATAAAGCTAGGCCTAACTTTGCCCATAGGAACCCCTCGCCTTCACGTAGTGCGGAACTATTTAAGCCTTAACGCGTATTGGTGGAGTGAATGAAGGAGGATAAAAATAAGGGATACGAAGAAATAGAAAGGTACAGGATAAAGAGGCTACTAGAGACTATAAAGTCGAAGAGAGGGAGGGGGACGGAGCTCATCTCGCTCTACATACCTGCCGGGAGGCCGGTAAGCGATGTAATGAGCGTTCTGAGACAGGAGTACTCTACGGCCACAAACATCAAGGACCGTACTACGCGGCACCACGTACTCGACGCGTTAACGGTAGTCATGCAGAGATTAAAACTATTCAGGACTGTCCCTCCAAATGGGCTGGTAATATTCGCTGGCTACGTATCAGGCGACGCCCCTGGAGACGAGAGAATGGAAGTCTACGTCATAGAGCCCCCTGAAAAGCTAAGGACGTGGCTCTACAGGTGCGACTCGCGCTTCTGGACAGAGATACTAGAGGAAATGGTGGAAGTACACGAGGCCTACGGCCTGCTTGTAATAGATAGGAGTGAGGCTGCGCTCGCTATTCTCAGGGGTAAGAGTTTAAACATAGTAGACGAAGTCACGTCGGGAGTACCCAGTAAGCACAGAGCTGGCGGTCAGTCCGCTAGGAGGTTTGAGAGGTTAAGGGAGCAGTTGGTACACGAGTTCTACAAAAGAGTGGGCGAGCACGCCTCTAGGGTTTTCCTGAAGATTCCTGACCTGAGGGGTATAATTGTAGGCGGCCCCGGCCCAGCTAAGCACGAGTTCCTCAAGGGAGATTACCTGCACTACGAGCTTAAAGGGAAAGTCTTAGGGGTCTTCGACCTAGGCTACAGCGGGGAAGAAGGGATATACGAACTCGCGAAGAAGGCGAGTGAGGTGCTGAAGAACGTACAGTATATCAGGGAGCAGGAAGCTCTCAATGAACTACTATACCACATATCGCGGGATACGGGTTTAGCGGTTTACGGGGAAGACGAAGTAAGAAAGGCATTACTCATGGGTGCAGTTGAAAAACTGCTGCTTTCGGAAGGTCTAAATAAGAAGAAAGTTAGGGGGACGTGTCCGCATTGTAAGAAGGAGTACGAGAGATACGTTAAGGAGCATGAAGTCGCCCTATGCCCTAACTGTTCCGTACCCCTAGACGTGAAAGAAGAGAAGTACGTTCTGGAGGAATTAGCGGAGCTGGCGAAAGCCTATAGCTCTGAAGTCGTCCTCTTCTCCACGTCTACGGATGCCGGTAAAAGTTTCCTCAAGATTTTCGGGGGGATAGCTGCTATTCTCAGGTTCAAAATATGAGATTCGTTAAGAAAAGAACGCTAGAAATACTACTTTCATCAATACCCGGCTTCCCCGAGCCTAAAATCACGCTGGAACAATACGTCTCACCGCCACATTTAGCCTCTAGACTTGTATGGGTGGCGGCGGTAACGTACGGTGATATTGCAGGGGCCAGGGTCTTAGATCTGGGAGCTGGAACCGGGAGACTGGGCATAGGGGCGGCCCTAATGGGCGCGTCCCAGGTCGTGCTGCTCGATGTCGACAGGGAGGCTCTGAAAGTATCCAGAGAAGCCGCGGATGGGTTAGGCGTGTCCTCGGTAATAGACACTGTATGCTCGGATGTGAAAGCTCCTCCTCTAAGACCTGTATTCGACGTAGTGGTTCAAAACCCGCCTTTCGGGGTTCACAGGAGAGGGGCGGATATGGATTTCTTGTATACAGCTCTCTCACTGGGCAGGGTAGTTTATAGCGTTCATAAGTTAGAGACAAAAGATTTCATAGTGGGGAAAATCCGTGAGATAGGAGGGGAAGTGGAGATACTATTCGGGGAGGAAATACTGCTTCCCCCTATTTACAAGTTCCACTACAAAAATAGGCACAAGGTGGACGTCGTTGTCATTAGAGCGGAAAGAAAGAGAAAGTAGGGTAGTAGTCCCAGGGGAGAAAATAGCAATAATAGAGGAGTTTTTCCCGTCAGCCAACACTTACGTCAAAGATGGCGACATACTTGCTAAGACTATAGGCACGGTTTCCGTAGATTTAAAGAAGCGAGTTATAAATGTTGAAAGCGCAAAAAAGCCTCCTCTGCCCAGAAAGGACGAGGTCGTATACGCTATAGTAACCAAGATACGCGACATAAGCGCGTCACTGAACATTTTCTACATAGAGGATAGAGACATCTTCCTCTATCCCTTCGTGAGAGGTACGCTCCACGTAATTAACATCAGTAGCTCTTTCGTTAAGAGCCTGTACAATGTAATAGGCTATAGCGACATAGTAAGGGCTAAAATACTGGTTGAAAGGCCTCCGCCTTTCATCCTCACGCTAAGAGGTAGAGACCTAGGGGTTATTCTCGCCCGCTGCCCTTCATGCCTCAACCCCCTCAAGAAGAAAGGTTATAATCTTGTTTGTCTTCGATGCAGGAAAACTGTTAAAAGAAAAATATCAGTCCGCTACATGGTGAAATGACACGTGCAGAAAACTATTGTATTAACGTTTAGAAGTAACGACGATGCTTTAAAATTCGTCGAACTAATAGAAAAGGCGTTAAAGAATAAAAACGTCATAGTGCTCGTCAAAGGCTGTAAAGTAAAGATTATAGCTCCTTCAATAGAGCAGGAAGAGACAATTCACAAAGTAAAGATCCTATATCGGTATTGGAAAACGTCATCCACGCCGCGGGGAGACCTTTACAGGCACCCTATACCTCTCGTACTTAGTCTTGCTGACCTCTCAATAAGCATACCCCTAAACGGTTTAGTATCACTCCTAAATCTTTATGGACGTAAAGCGGAACTGAAGAACTCCTTTCTGGTAACATCTGCAAGGTTAGGGGAGGTGGTAAGTTTGGCTGAAAGATACTCGAGGGCTTATAGGGAGACGACATTCCTACCCCTATCCCCTACGCTAAAACGGTTAGTAGCCGCTGTAGCAACTATCCTCCGAATAGATGCTGAGGAAGCTCTAGAAATCTTCAGGGAACTCGAACTAGTTTTCATTGATGAGAGAGGGCGCTTTTACCTCCGCATGCCGGAGAGCAAGGCTATAAACGCTCTTTTAAAGTATATAAGAAAGAGAAAAGAAAGTCACAGCGACGCTTAAATACATCCTTCCCCCTCTAAAGACGGTGCGGGGGTGCCCGAGCTAGGTCAAAGGGGGCGGACAGGGCCGGAAAATGGCCCTTAGGCCTAGACTTAGGATCTGGGGCCGCCTCCTTTCCTCCTTCTTTTGCTGAAAACTTATCTAACTAAATATCTTCCCCTAAAAGGGCTGAAAGAAATGGAGGAAGAAGCCGAAGAGAAGTTATTCAAAGCTGGTGGCGCGGTTGCCTCAGCGCTTAAATATGCTTTAGAGGCGGTTAACGCGGGAGTAAATATAACTGAGCTATGCGAGGAACTTGAGAGCATAATTAAGCGAGAAGGCGCCTTTCCCGCTTTTCCCGCTAATATATCTGTGAATGAAGTAGCGGCGCACTATACAGGTATACCTGGAGAGGAGGCGGTAATCCCGGAGGGCGGGGTTATCAAGGTGGACTTGGGGGCGCATATAGATGGCTATATTGCTGACGGCGCGCTAACAATATCCCTTGATAAAAAGTATGTTCCTCTTCTGAAGGCGGCTTACCGGGCACTTAAGGCGGCTCAAAGAGCGTTGAGGCATGGCATTAGACTTGGCCAGGTGGGTTTAGTTATAGAGCGCGAGATTAAGAGTCTCGGCTTCAACCCGATCTCTAATCTTACAGGCCATAAAATAGAGAGGTATAATCTTCATGCGGGCAAGTCCGTACCTAATGTAGCTACCGTGATTAGTAGGAAGGCCAGTGAGGGCGAGGTCTACGCGGTTGAACCCTTCTCTACAGATGGCGTCGGAATGGTAGTTGAGGGGCGCCCCGGAGGAATATTCAGAGTCGTTTCGACTAAGCGGACAAAGAACGATGTTCTCGATAACATGCTGAGGGATCTATGGCGGGAATACAAGTCCTTGCCCTTCGCCGCTAGATGGGTTTTCGCTTCACGAGGAAGTGAGGGTCTTAACGTGCTTAAGGAGTTGGAAGCGCGGGGTAGGGTCTACCAGTACTCAGTACTTGTAGAACGCACTGGCGGCATGGTGGCTCAATTCGAGGACACGTTCATAGTCAGGAGGAACAACGCCACCCCGTTAATAGGAGTGCTGGAAATCGTAAAGCTATGATTGGCCTCAGCTACCTAGTTGAGTCTTTCTCCGCGAGTTATGGTTTTTCGAGGGCAGCCGTAGTAAGAATCCTAAGTGTATACGGGGTTAGGGGGGCCAGACTATATTTTGAAGCCATACGAAGCCCGGGCTCTCACTACTACCTTAGAGTAAATACCGTAAAGGCTAGCCGTGAAGAGGTCATAAAGCTACTGAGAGAGGAGGGGTTTAAGGCCTTCCCATCGAGAATTCTTGAGGACGCTATTTTCCTCAGGATTAGAGGTCCATACGCTATTAAACCTCGGGGGAAGAAGGTATACGCTGACAAGGCAGCGTCTGAGTCCGTTTACATGGGAGCTAACCTCTACGCGCCCGGAGTCAAGAAAGCGCCTAAGGTTAAGGAGGGGGATATCGTCACAATCTACAGTCCAAATCTGAAGCCCGTAGCCGTGGGTATAGCCGAAATGGATGGAGACGAGATGGAGACATCTAGGAGGGGCCTCGCTGTGAGAGTGACGGAGTCCGTGTACAGGGTTCCCAGCGTCCTTGAAACAGAGGCTCATAAGAGGGGTCTCGTTTACGCCCAGTCACTCCCCTCAATGTTATCCGTAAAAGCCCTAAACCCACAGCCAGGAGAGGTAGTATTGGACATGTGCGCGGCTCCCGGCGGAAAAGCCACTTACGCGGGTCAATTGATGTTGAATGAAGGAGTCGTGTTTGCGATCGACCGCACGGAGAGTAAAGTCTCGCAAATCGCCAGGAACGCCGAGAGACTCGGCTTAAAAAATATAAAACCACTAGTAGCGGACTCAAGATACATAGATAAGGTAGACATCCCGGAGAAGCCCGATGCAATAATAATAGACCCTCCCTGCTCGGCCCTCGGAGTGAGACCTAAGCTCTACTATAGTAAGTCCTTCGCGGAATTAGAGGCTCTACCTCTTTACCAGAGGCAGTTCTTTAAAGCGGCGTCTAGGGTGATTAAAAGAGGCGGCCGTATCCTCTACTCTACGTGTACCGTAACGTATTCCGAGAACGAGGAAAACGTCTATTGGGCGACTAGCAAATTGGGATTAAAGGTGCGTATGCACAAGCCTTTTTACGGGGAGGCTGTAAAACTGGGTAGCGGGTATGTCCAGCGATTTAACCCCTATATCCATAATCAACCCGGGTTCTTCATATCCATACTCGTGCGTTAACCTTCAATAGCCCAGGGCGGTAAATCGAGTAGCCTTGCTTTCAACCTCCTATGCAGAGGAAGCCCCCCTTTCACCCTGACTAGTTTTAACCCTTTTGGTTTAAGTCTCACCTCGATTTCTGTGCCAAGGGGGACTGCATGCATAACTATACCGTCGAGAGATAACGCGCCATCTTTCAGCATTCTTATAGTAATTTTACGACTAGGCGACAGTATAACGGGTTTTAACAGAGGGGAGAACGGAGCTAGCGGAACTACTACTATGGCGTCTAGGCTGGGGTCTACGAAGGGGCCTCCGGCTGAAAAGGCGTATGCCGAAGAACCTGTAGTCGTAGATACTATCAGCCCGTCCATACGACCTTTATAAAGGAATTCACCATCAACGTACACTTCTAAGCGGGCCATCTTGAAGTTCACCCTCCCACCTATAGCTATCTCGCTCACGAAACACATCTCGTAACCTAAGAAGCGTGCCAGGCCCGTACTTCGCTCCTCCACCCAGAAATCTCCCGATACGATCTTCTTAACCAGTTCCTCAGCGAAGCGCCAATCGAAGTCGTAAAGGAAGCCTATCCTATCGCTGTTTATGCCCAGCACGAGGGGCAGGTTACCCCCAGTAGATTGGAAAAGTCTTAACAGAGTTCCGTCTCCGCCTACAACCACTGCCATGTCGACGGTATCGGCGATACTCGTCTCTTTCAAAGTCTTGTCGGGCAGCTCTAATAAGCGGGCTAATAAGGGGTCAAGGTATACCCTAACACCAGCCATCTCAAAGCTCCTGGCAAGCCTTCTAGCAGTACCCAGCGCTTCCTCACTGCTAACCTTAAATTTAATCCATACACTCGAGGGAGGCCCCCCCATTCTAACCTACCTAAGCTTAAATGGATTGCAATGCTTATCTCTCTTTACTTACGCATGCTTATCTGAGTTATCTGGAGAAATAAAGATCGATCATTATGCCTTTATACTTATAAGTGCAAGAAATTGTATGATTACCGAGGTGAGTAACGTATGTCTACACGACCTGCTGAGGCTGGCAGTTTGAAAGTGGGAGCTTTTGTGGTGATTGATGGTGAGCCCTGCAAAATAGTACAACTCGACAAGTCTAAGCCGGGGAAGCATGGCTCTGCTAAAGTGAGGATAGTGGGAATCGGAATATTCGACGACGTTAAACGCACACTGATCGCACCCGCAGATTCAAGGGTAGACGTACCCATAGTTAACAAGTTTACAGCGCAGGTCATATCAGTGATGCCTTCAGGAATACAGCTGATGCGGCTCGACGACTACTCTATATTTGAGGTTGAGCCGCCGAAAGACGAGGAGCTGGCAAAGAAGCTGGAGCCTGGAGTGGAAGTCGAAGTATGGGAAATAATGGGTAGAAAGAAAATCATGAGGACTAGGTAGCTCAGAACCCCCGCCTACGCCGTGGAGGCGCCACGAAGAGGTAATGGCGTTGCTCCTCTCTAAGCTCTTCTATTATTCTTTCAGCGATTAACTTGGCAGGGTCGATCCTCGCCCTCTCCCTGATGTCCTTGAAGGACTCAAAGGGCTTCTTCTTTCTCTCGTTAAGGATACGCCATAAAGTCTTCTTACCTACGCCGCGTAAAAGTTCTAAGCTATGCATCTTAGTAGTTAAAGGCTCTGCCTTATTGAAGAACTCGACGAAGTGCTTCTCCCTTTTTATCACTATTTTCTCCACTACGCCAGGTAGTTCTGCCTTAGCAGTAGCTGTTAAGTCGTCGTAGCTTAACCTTCCAGTAACCTTAATTACCTGTTTATCCAACCCGCCCGTCAGAGAGATGGGCTCCCCTATTTTTAGCTGTATTCCCACCAGAGGGGATAACTCCAGCAGGACGAAGTACCTTTCACCTATTGCCTGAGCTACCGGTCCTCTAGTTCTTACAGGCCTACGCCGCCTATACCCCGGGCCGTAACCGAAAGGCAGGAAGTCCAGTATGTATGCTATATCCTCTTTGTATCGCGTCTCATAGGTTTTCTCGCGTCTCTTATATTTATACAAAAAGAACACCTCGCTTTACTCTTCTAACCTATACTTGTCTAGAACTTCCAGTATCTTTCTGGCCAGGTCTTTCTCTGCAACTCTAAAGGATGGCGCGAGTATGACCATTACTTCCTCCTTGCTTTTAGGCATTATGTTAATTAGTTGCACAGCTATCTCTTCGGGAACGCCTAGTTCTACCAATTCCTTAACTCCTTTCCTAGAGTTTTCAGGCGATATTTTGAGGAATTTCTTCGCGTACTCTAGCGTGTAAGTCTCTATAGATGTTAGCTCACGTTCCTTCCCTATACTCTCTAATATCTCTACTACCTCAGCTAGTGTAAGTAATTTCTCGCTAACCACTTTAGGCATGACCAGCACCGAGCGTTATTTCACTAAGTTGTTTACTGTTTCGCTGTATTATTAGTATTATCGTACTCCTTACAGCACGTGCTCCTAAACACACCCCTATTGTTGTATCGGCTTTATATGCTCTTTCGTTGTTATTATGGTCTTTTTCTTCCCCCCTAAGATTATCTCTATGACGTATGCTCTCCCTCTCTTGCCTACAATCGTCCCTACCCTGCCCTGGTAGCGCCTATGGGGGGCTGTAGATATAGTGGGGCCGGGCCTAATGTCTATTTGAACCTTCTGCCCGATCTTATAGTCGTACAACAAGTAACCTATACCACCCCTGCTTCTTTCCCTGGGCGTCTTGCTAAGTAGACGCCTAGTCCTCGACCGGTACCCCTTAGAGTGCCTCATCGCGCCTCCTCCTCCCTACGCCTAAGCTTCTTTTTTAAGGTTGTCGTTTCCACGTAGGCTTGATGAATGAGAGGGATGTTATAAAGCTAGCTTGGCGGGTTTTAACCCGTGACCCCGAGGAGGTGCTAGGTTTAGACGATGCCTCAGCTCTTAAAATAGGTGAGCGTTTCTTGGTGCTTAACGTAGACATGTTCGACGAGGAGACCGACCTATTGCCAGGCATGACCCCTGAGGATGTAGGGTGGAAGGCCCTCGTAGCAGCGCTATCAGATGTTGCGGCTAAGGGAGCTCGTCCTAGGGCATGCCTAGTGAGTGTGAGCTTCCCCAAAAATGTTAGCAAGGACTTTGTTGAGCGTTTTTACGAGGGGTTGAATAGCGCGGCGAAAAGGTATAAAGTGGGAATTCTTGGCGGTGATACTAGCTTCACTAGTAAGTTTTACGTGGCTATAGTTGCGTTCGGTTTTTCAAATGCCGTTATACCTAGGGGAGGGGCTAATACTGGCGACGTAGTCGTTACAACGGGAGAATATGGCTTAACGTCCGCCGCTTATCTCTACCTTCTAGGGAATTTTCAATGCCGAAGGAAGTTGACGCGCGTCTTAAAATCAGTCTACCGTCCTGAACCACAGCTATTGAAATGGGTGGAGCTTGCAAGCTACTTCTCTTCCACCATCGATTCGAGTGATGGGCTCGCCTTAAGTTTACATTACCTAGCCGAAGCTAGTAATAAATCGATAGTCATAGAGAACGTTCCTATAGCGGAGGATGCAAGGGCATGTTTCGAGGAATGGGGCCTTGACCCCCTAGACAAGTCGCTTTATGAGGGTGGTGAGGAGTACGAGTTGATAGCTACAATTCCCAGAGACCTTTTTCCCAAAGCTCTAGCTAGGGCGCGGTCTATAGGTTTAAGTCTTTACGTCATAGGGCATGTGAAGGAGGGGGAAGGGGTATTCCTTAGGAGAGGACGTTCTTTAGAAAGGGTGGAGCCTAGAGGTTGGCTTCACCGCTCGCTAACGTGATAAATCAAGACTCCCTATAATTCTACTAGGGATGAAAGTAGTCATCGTGGACGGCTATACGGACGAACCCGCTGGCTTAGGCGTACCTCCCTACTTAGACGTCTATGCCAGGTACGTCGCTGGAGCTGTGTGGTGTAAGAAGCCGGGCGCTGATATCAGATACTTCACAGTAGACCAGGTACGCGAGAACTTCGACCTATTCGTAAAGACCGCCTCTAGAGCAGAGCTCGTAATTTTCATTTCCGGCGTCGTAGTTCCCGGAAAGTACCTAGGCGGCGAACCGATATCTCTGGAGGAGCTTATTCGCTGGCCGTCGTTACTAAAGAAACCGGTAAAAATTCTCGGGGGTCCGGCGGCGCGCTTCGGCTTCGGGGTCGAAGGGGGTAGAATAGCTAAGCCCCCGAAATACTTCGAAGCTTATTTTGATATCGTTGTGAGGGGAGATCTAGAGGTAGTAGTAGCTGATCTCCTAGAGAATAATCTACGCGTAGAAGCCGTAGATCCTTTCGTGAGAAGAGAGAGTTATTCCGATATTTCTATGTATGCGGTTAAAGGAGCCAGAATAGTTACTCAGCATCCCAATCATGGCATTAACCTAATAGCCGAAATAGAGACATTTAGAGGATGTCCGCGCTGGATAACGGGTGGTTGTTCTTTCTGTATCGAGCCTCAATACGGCCCCGTGAAGTATAGGGCAGTGGACGACATACTAATGGAGGTTCAAGCACTCTACTCGTTCGGTGTTAGATGTTTTAGACTTGGGAGACAGCCGGATATTCTAGCCTATATGGCTCGCGGGGCAAACGAAGTTGAGTTCCCCGAGCCTAATCCCTCGGCCCTAAAGAGGCTTTTTGAAGGCATTAGAAGGGTGGCCCCTAATCTTGAGACGCTACACATAGATAACGTCAATCCGGGTACGATAGCGCACCATCCAGAGACTTCGAAGGAAGCTCTCAAAATAATAGTCAGGTACCATACCCCCGGCGACGTAGCGGCTATGGGTATAGAGAGTGCAGATCCCGCCGTAATTAAAGCTAATAACCTTAAGGCCTCGCCCGAAGACTCCTTCTTAGCTATAAAAATAGTCAACGAAGTAGGGCGGGAGCGAGGTACCAATGGAATGCCAGAACTTCTCCCTGGGATAAATTTCGTGGCTGGCCTGCTAGGCGAGACTGCCAAAACGTACAAGTTAAACATGTTATTCCTTAAAAGAATACTAGACAGCGGGCTCCTCGTCAGGCGGGTAAATATACGTCAAGTCCTCCCCCTACCTGGCACGCGCATGTGGAGAGTTGGTGTAAGTATTATGAGGAAGAATAAATGGTATTTTAAGAAGTTTAAGAGAATGGTTCGAGAAAAATTCGACCACATAATGCTTCAGAGGATAGTTCCACCGAAAACAATTCTTCGGGGGTTATACGTTGAGGGCTACGAGGGGAAGTACAGCTTAGCCAGGCAACCAGCCTCGTATCCATTATTAACGTATGTCCCGATTAGGCTTCCCAGATACACGAAACTCGACATAATAGTGCTCGACTATGGCTATAGGTCGGTTAAAGGACTACCCTACCCGCTAAACGTGAATACAGCTCCTCCTCACGCGCTGAGCCTAGTCCCAGGCCTAACGCCTAACAAGGTTAAGGAAATACTATTGAGGCGACCTTTCAATAGTTTGGAGGAAGTGAAGAGTATAGCTGGTCCCGAGGCACTTAACTACCTTTCAGTAAAGGGGCTGCCTTAGCAGAGGGAAAAAGTATTATTTACTCTTTCTATAGGCGTGGTCTCGGTGTGTGTTAGTGAAGGCGGTATTCGCAGGGCTGTGTCCGAATTGTGGCGGCGAGATAAGTGATGATAGGTTAGCGGCTAAACTCCCATGCGAGAAATGCCTACCAGAAGTACCAACCGACATAGAGCGGCTTATCGAGGAAGACTTTTTCTCCTTTATTAAAGAGGTAGTCGGTCTTCTTAGGAAGCACGGCACGCTTAAGAAGTACAAAGACTTCTATAGCCTCGAGAGGAAGGTTCACGAGGCTGACACGCTCTTCTTCAAGGCTACGGGTAACCATCTCTGGAGCGCCCAGAAAACGTGGTTGAGGCGTGTTCTGCAGGGTAAGAGCTTTGCTATACTGGCACCTACAGGGGTGGGCAAAACAGCTTTTGGGACTTTTACAGCGGTATACTTGGCCCTTAAAGGAGGGAAGCGATCCTACATTATTCTCCCCACATCCGTACTCGTGAAGCAGGTTTACGAGAGAGCCCTGGAGTACGCGGAGAAGCTCGGACTCGATAAATCTAACATAATAGCTTATTTGGGGAGGATGCGGGCTAAAGACAAAAACGAGTTTCTTGAGAGGCTTCGTAACGGGGATTTTAAGATACTCATATCGACAGCCCAGTTCCTCAGGAGGAACTTCGACGTCATAGCTAGTAGTAGGTTCGATTTCATATTCGTGGACGACGTGGATGCTGTGCTTAGGTCTTCTAAGAATATAGACCAAATCCTAATGTTGCTCGGTCTTCCAAAGGAGTCCATAGCAGACGCCCTAAGGCTCATAATAACTAAGAGGAGAATGGCGGCTTACATCTTAAGGCGGCGCCAGATCCCTCCCGAAATCATTAAAGAGAGAGTGGAACTCGAAAAAAGGCTAAGTAAAGCTCTCAAGAAATCTAAGGTAGGCTGTTTAGTAGTCTCTACGGCAACTGGAAGGCCTCGTGGATTGAGAGTTAGGCTCTTCAGGGAATTATTGGGGTTTGAGGTGGGCTCCAGAACCGAAATACTACGCAACGTCGTTGATACCTACGCATACGCCGAGGACAGCATAGAAAGAGAGGTTATCAGACTGGTTAAACGATTAGGAAAAGGAGGGCTTGTATTTGTGCCAGTATCGAAAGGTGTGGAGTACGCCGAAAAACTTGTTGAATTATTACAGAGAGAGGGTGTCAAGGCTGCTCTCGTACACGCCAGGGAGAAGAAGGCCATAGAGGCCTTTGAAAACGGCGAACTAGATGTACTCGTGGGCGTCGCGGTTTACTACGGAGTCCTAGTAAGAGGTTTAGACCTCCCTCACGTTGTGAGATACGCTGTCTTCACGGGCGTTCCGCACTTCAGGTTTACTTTAGTCTTAGATGAGGCTGGTCCCTTCAGGCTTATACAGCTAGCCTACAGTATAAGGCCCGCTCTCGACGAGAAAACTCAACGAGAAATGGATAGAATACTGGCTAGGCTTCGTAGGATAGCATACGAATTGGACGCCAGCTCCGTACAAGTGCTCTCTAACGCCTTGAAGGAGGGTCAGGAGTTGAGCGGATATCTGGAGTACCTCAGGCAGCAGCTAATATCTCTACGTGACATGCTCAAGAATCTGTTAAAGCGTGAGGACGTTATTAAAAACCTGAGGGAGAAAACGCTCTTAATAATACGTCACGACGGCGATAGGAGCTACCTTCTCCTCCCAGACGCTATGACCTACCTGCAGGCGTCTGGACGTACGTCGCGGATGTACGCTGGAGGCCTTTCTAAAGGCTTATCGATCGTTATAGTCGATGATAAAGACCTATTCTCTAACCTCGTTAAACAAACTAAATGGTATAGCGACGAGATAGAGTGGGTAGAGTTCTCCGCCTTAAACCTTGAGGAACTCCTGAACAAAATAGATGAGGAGAGAAAGTTCATACTCAAGCTTAAGAGGGGAGAGATAGTCTATAGCGAAGCTAAAGACCTCGTAAAGACGGCTCTAGTCATAGTGGAATCCCCCACTAAAGCCAGGACTATAGCCTCATTCTTCGGTAAGCCAAGCAGAAGGGCCTACGGACCTCTACAGGTTTACGAGGTAAGCACGGGTAAGTACGTCCTACTGGTAGTCGCTAGCAAGGGCCACATAGTGGATCTTACTACGGTGGGCGGCTTCTATGGCGTGCAAATGCTGGACGGTAAGTTCCTCCCCGTGTATAAACCCGTGAAACGTTGTTTAAGGTGTAACGAGCAGTTCATAGACGATATAGAAGGCAAATGCCCCGTCTGTAAGTCCGAGGACATAGTGAGCCAGGAAGATGTCATCCGCACGCTGCAGAAGCTGGCAGGGGAGGTCGACTTAGTGTTCCTAGCGACAGACCCGGATACGGAGGGGGAGAAGATAGCGTGGGATATTTATAACGCTGTATCTCCCTACGTACCAGTTTTGAGGAGAATAGAGTTTCACGAGGTTACCCGCAGAGCTATAGAAAACGCAATGAGAGAGCCTAGAGATATAGATCTGAGGCTAGTAGACGCTCAGATAGTGAGGAGGATAGAGGACAGGTGGATAGGTTTCTCCCTCAGCAAGAGACTTTGGGGGGAGTTCGGCTTTAAATTCTTGTCCGCTGGGCGTGTGCAAACCCCTGTGCTTGGCTGGATAATCCAGAGGTACGAAGAAGCTAAGAAGGGTTACAGGCTGATATTTAGGGTTGAACTGGACACGGGGCATTACTTGGTTTTTGAGTTAAAAGGACCCTTAGAGGTAAAGCCTCGGGAAATAGCTAAGGAAATAGAGTCTAAGGGCGTTGAGATACAGTACTTAGACGAGGAAACCCTGGAGGTTCAGCCTTCACCTCCCTTCTCCACCGATACTATGCTGAGGGAAGCTGTGAGAGCCCTAGGTGTGGGAGTAGACGAGGTTATGCGCTTAGCCCAAGAGCTCTTCGAAGTCGGTTTGATAACCTACCACAGAACTGACAGTACGAGGGTATCGGACGTAGGGCTTAGAGTAGCTAGGGAGTACATAACTGATAAGTTCGGCGCCGAGAACTTCCGGGCTAGAACCTGGGGCGTAGGAGGAGCACACGAGTGTATAAGACCCACACGGCCCATAGACGTTGATACCCTAATGGAGCTGATACGCCAAGGTATATTCGTACCTACGCGCCCGCTGAGCCCTCGTCACCTGAGGCTGTATGATATCCTCTTTAGGAGGTTTATGGCGAGCCAGATGCCGCCCGCCTTGATAGTGAAGGTTAAAGTTAGGGCTAAAGCGCCCTATGTAGAGAGGGAGTTCGAATGGTATAAGGAGGTTAAAGAGCCCGGGTTCACCGCGGTTTACAGGCCCTTTGGAATAGGAGAACCGCCACCCCCCGGCCTGCATCAAGTGACTAACTTAAGCTACAAGAGGCTTCCGCTAGTTCCCTTATACTCGCAGGCCGACATAATTAAGCTCATGAAGGAGAAGGGGATAGGGAGGCCATCAACGTACGCTAAGATTCTCCAGACGCTGATAAAAAGGAAGTACGTCTTGGAGAGTGGGGAGAAACTTGTGCCTACTAAGCTGGGCAAAAAAGTGTACGCGTACCTTGAGCAGCGCTTCAAAGACTTAGTTTCAGAGGATAGAACTAGGATGGTTGAGGAGAAAATGGACATGATAGAGAGAGGAGAGCTCGATTATATGGAGGTATTAAAAGACTTCTACGACGAGATAATGGAGAAAGTCGAAAAAGTACAGGCGGAAGGCGGGGGAGTACCATGAGCAGAGGCTTGTTTATAGGCAGGTTCCAGCCTTTCCACAAAGGCCATCTTGAAGCTTTGAAGTGGATATTAGGTAGGGAGGACGAGGTCATCGTGGCTGTAGGAAGTGCTCAGTTCTCCCACTCCCTTAAAAACCCGTTTACCGCTGGCGAGAGAATAGAGATGATATGGCTCGTAGTCAAGGAGTTAAACCTCGAGGGAAGAGTAATAATTACTTGTGTGCCGGACACGAACTCTATGCATAACCTCTGGGTCCCACTGCTGAAGGCCTGGCTTCCGAGATTCGACAGAGCCTATACGAACGACCCATTGTCCCGGAGGTTGCTAGTAGAGGGAGGGGTCGAAGTCCATTCCATACCGTTCTTTAATAGGGAAACCTACAGCGCCACGCATGTGAGAGAGCTGATGATTAAAGGCGAAAAGTGGGAGCACTTAGTGCCGAGCGTAGTAGCGGAATATATCAAAAAAATTGGAGGGGATAAAAGGCTCAGGGAAATATACTCTACTCGACAATGATGTTCGAAGGCGAGAACCCCATGTCCTCTATGAGTATCTGTTTCACTCTGTGTCTGTGGTCGCCTTGAAGCTCTATGCGTCCGTTTTTCGCAGTTCCCCCACAGGCCAACTTGCTTTTTAGATGGGCTACAAGCTCCTTTAAGTTCGTGTTCCTCGGGTCGATTCCCTCTATTAGCGTTACCTCTTTCCTGCCCCTTCTCCTCTCTACCCTTATCTTGACGATCTGCTGCTCTCTGAACACATCACGGTATATCTCGGATAATATATCGCTACTCATTCTCCCCCGCGTTCTTATTTTTTGACAGTTATAGTATACCCTAGGCCTAGATTTAAGCTCTCCGCTACCTCTTAACGATCCTTGGAGATAAATATTATAAACCCCTGTTTCCTGTAGCGTAAACACTCTAGTCTGTTTTCACGTGCTTAACTGAGAACGGCGGCCTGATCTTCACTATGACTCTCCAGCCGCACTTGGGGCACATTATTCCGCTCTCTAGGTACTCCATCTCTGCCTTAGAGAATACGTGGCCACAACTCAGGCATTTGTATATCTTATCTCCCTTGGACATAGCTCACCGACCAGTGATTGAGCAACAAGTGCGTTAAAACTTTTGCGGCTACATACGGGGTTATCCCTGTAGGATCAACTTGGGGGCATAGTTCGACTATGTCGATAGCGATTACTCTGCCAGTCCTTATTATTAGCTTTAATATGTGAAGTAACGTTTGTAGGGATAGTCCTCCGGGCTCCGGGTAAGATACTCCTGGTGCCACTGAGGGGTCTAAGACATCGATGTCTACTGAAAGGTGTAGGGGCCTATTCTTAAGTTCGTTTAAGCTTTCCTCCAGGTTAGTGTCAGCTTTACTTAGCTGGTCGGCGTAGATTACTTTCAGACCGGAATTTCTAGCCCACTTAACCTCTTCTCTCGACGCTCCATGAACCCCTATCACTAAGATCTTCTCTGGCCCTAAGAGTTCTGCTATGCGCCTGGTAACCGTAGCATGCGTAAATCTTGAATTAACAGGGTATTCGTCTCTAGCATCTAAGTGGGCATCTAGGATTATAACGCCTACGTCGTCTAGGTGCCTTGTCTCAGCTTTAACGAGAGGTAACGTTATTAGGTGTTCTCCTCCGAAGAAAACGCCGATCTTGTCAAATGTTAATATTGCATTAGCGGCTTCCTCCACTCTATTTAAAGCATCTATTAGGTCTATGGGTACGATAACGTTGCCTGCGTCATATATAGGTAGGTCGTCTACGTCCAGATCAAGATGGTAGTCATAGGTTTCTAAGTTGTAAAGCGCTTTCCTAATAGCGTTAGGCCCTTCACTCACTCCTTTACGTCCCAGGTTGGTGAGTTCTAATGGGACGCCTAAGAACACATATACAGCCTCTTCCATGCCCGTAGTTGAAAAAATAGGGACATTTTCTTTACTCGCGAGGAAGTCTAAATCCTTCATGTCTATCCACTACGTCTCTCCGACTTTAGCGACCGAGAGGCCGTCTACGCTCTTAATTACCGCGCTGTGTTTCTTCATAGCTTCCTCTATGTCTTCCAGCGAAATCCCCCTACCGCTTATAGTTACTTTCAGCGTCGCGGTCCTAGCATCTACCTCAGTAACCGTTATGTCGACGGACTCAACGCCACTTATCTCTGCCAAGGCGAAGGCGAGTTCCTCTAAATCCACCTCCAAGGGTTTGAGTACGTCTAAAGTCACGCGCGTGATTATTACCTCGTTACTTTCCCCCATTAACCTTCACCAACGCCCCACTAAACTAATAATAATAGATGTTATAAGCCCAGCTACAAGCATGTATATACCATAGATAAGCTCGTTAGATTTGGCTACGCGGCCTAGGTATATGCCCATGAGGAATAGGAGTCCGAGGGTTATTGCCGTTGAGAGCGTAAATGCGAAGTCGAATATTATCAAATTGTATATGACCAGTACGAAGGGGGAGATACAAACTAACGCGGCTATGGCAGGCGCTAGCGCGTCGACCAGCGCTGCTAGGAACGTAACGAATTTCGCCGCTCTATCTACTGTGGTTCCGTCTAGATTCGTCAACATCGCTTCCTCTAATTCGTGCTTTTTCTTCTCTCTTTCAGCTTTCTCCGTTATGAAGGCCCCTACGAACCCCGAAACACCCATGGCGAAGCTCATACTGACGCTGGCGGTAAGCACTATGTTCGCGTCTTTAAGCCCTGATACATGAGCGCCCATAACAAAGCCTAGTACTGTGAGGGCTCCGTCGAACGCGTTCATTACGAAGTACCTACGTAAAATTTCGCCCGCGTTCGTCATTTCGATATACTCTTCTAACTCCTCCCATATGTCGCGGATGCTCTCGGGAAGATACCTCCGCCTCAATTATTCGACCACCGTCTTCCTAGACCTATGGATTATAGAGGAGCTTAAAAATATCTTCTCTCCCCTAACGGAACTCTAAATTACATAACTTTGCATACAGTTATGACTTATCAGACTCTAAAATATCTTTAATCTTTCGGTGGTTAAACTTGAATAAGTACTAGGTTAGCTAAGCTATAATACTAACATTCTGTTAGGTAGAGGTTAAATCTTCCAGCTAATATTAAAATAGGCTGCCATAATTTGTCTGAGGCGAAAAAATGAATGAAAAGCGAGTAATAATAATGGGTGCAGGCGGCAGGGACTTCCATAACTTCAACGTATACTTCAGGAATAACTCAGACTACAGAGTAGTAGCTTTCACAGCAGGTCAAATACCGAATATCGCGAATAGAGTATATCCCCCCTCTCTTGCTGGGCCTAACTACCCCGAAGGCATACCCATATTCCCCGAAGAAGTGTTGAGCGAGTTAATCGCTAAATTCGGGGTAGACGAAGTCGTTCTCTCGTATAGCGACTTAAACTCTCAAGATTTCATTGAGAAAATGTCTAGAGTTTTAGTTAGTGGCGCCAGCTTTAAGATACTCTCCCCGCGAGATACAATGCTGGAGTCCCCCGTACCCGTAATAGCAGTCTGCGCGTCACGTACAGGAGCCGGAAAAAGCACGGTTTCACGCTATATTTCCAGAGCTTTCAAGAGGCTTGGGATAAGGTTCGTAGTAGTTAGACACCCCATGGTTTACGGCAAATTTGATTATCCGGTTCAGAGGTTTAAAACTTACGAGGACTTAGAGAAGTACAACTGCACGATCGAGGAGAGGGAGGAATACGAGTGGCATATCAAGGAGGGAAACACAGTTTACGCCGGAGTGGATTACGAGAAAGTCTTAGAAGCTGCCGTTCGAGAGGCAGACGTGATACTGTGGGACGGGGGGAACAACGATTGGCCTTTCTTCAAGCCGACCATAATGATAACAGTCGTCGACCCGCTTAGGCCAGGCCAAGAAATATCGTCCTATCCGGGCCTTGTGAACACCATGATGGCCGACATCATAGTCATAAACAAGGCTAACACAGCCACGAAGGAACAGATAAAGATTGCCGAAGAGAATGTTAGGAAAGTAAATAGACATGCTAAGATTATACGCACGGCGTCCGAAATAAGCGTGGACGCCCCCGACCTAATTAAAGGTAAGCGCGTCCTAGTGGTTGAGGATGGACCTACAATAACTCACGGGCATTTGAGCTACGGGGCCGGATACCTAGCTGCCAAGATGTACGGAGCTAGAGACATAGTAGACCCCAGACCGTACGCGCTGGGGTCTATTCTGGAGGCGTATCGTGAGTACAGTCACATGGGCCCTGTCCTACCGGCGCTCGGTTACGGTCAACGGCAGATGAAAGAGCTAGAAGAGGTAATAAACAGAACGCCCGCAGACACCGTAGTACTAGGTACACCCTCAGATATCAGCAGGTACTTAAAAGTGAACAAACCAGTGGTTCATGTAAAGTATGAGCTAAGAGACCTGGCGAATCCAACTCTGGAGGAAATCCTAGTAGAGATGATGAGAGCAAAGGATATTTTGTAGGCTTTCAGTTTGCCGTGCTAGGGGATGTACATGACTATAACAGTGCCCTTCGTACCTACACCTCACGAAGTAGTTAAGGAAACTCTGAAAATAGCTGGCTTGAAAAGTGACGAGTACCTGTTAGACCTCGGATGCGGGGATGGAAGAGTCCTAATAATAGGCGCTGGGGACTTTGGCGCTAAGGCTGTGGGTATAGAGACTAGGAGCGACTTAGTTCTAAAAGCAGCTTTAAACGTTATTCAGGCGGGGCTCACGGACAGAGTACTGATAATACAGGGCGACTTCTTCAAGTTAAACCTGTCATTTGCAGATGTAGTCTTCATGTACCTGTTATCGTCTGTAAACGAAAAGTTAAGGCCGAAATTAGAGAGTGAGTTAAAAACAGGAGCTAGGGTAGTTTCCCATGACTTTGAGGTCAGGGGTTGGAAGCCGGCCAGTAAGCATACTGTGAGGGACGGCTATAGGGAGCACCAAATCTACCTATACGTTAGAGGGTGGTCTGAGCAAAATGAGGGCGGAAGAAATACTCGGTGATCCCGTAAAAGACATAAGGGTAGATTCGTTGGAAGAATGCTCCAAGTGCTTCAGAAAATTGCTGAAAACGTACTCTGAGATGGGCGGTTTTTCCTCTAGGTTTCTAGCAAAGGCATACGAACTTGTCCGAGAGATGCTTAGCGACAAGGAGTGCACTGTATTTATCGCGTTCACAGCCAACCTTGTAGCTACTGGTTTAAGGGGCGTGTTAGCTTACGTCGTAAGGAAGGGCTTCGTTGATGCCGTTATAACTACGGGAGGGACTGTGGACCACGACATAGCTAGGTCGTTAAGCGAGTACTACGAGGGCGAGTTCGAAATGGATGATACAATGCTCAGAGAAGCCGGGATACACAGGTTGGGCAACGTCTTCATTCCTGTGAGCAATTACGGCCCAGTTATAGAGTCGTTTACCCACGAACTCCTCGAAGAACTGGTAGAGAAGAGGTCTTCCTGGTCGCCTAGTGAGCTCTTAGAGGAAGTTGGACTTAGGTTGAACGATGAGTCGTCGATACTATACCAGGCGGCCAAGAGGGGGGTACCCGTGTTCGTGCCGGGAATTGTGGACTCGGCCTTCGGAACAGCCATAATGACGTTTAACGAGTTGTCAAGGTCTAGGGGTAGTAGAGGCATAGCCCTAGACTTGGTAAAGGACCTTAGGAGAATAGCTGATATCGTATACTCGTCCAGGAAGTTAGGAGCCATAATACTTGGGGGAGGAATAGCTAAGCACCACACGATATGGTGGGCGCAGTTTAAAGAGGGTTTAGACTACGCGGTATACGTAACTACGGCTGTCGAGTGGGATGGGAGTTTAAGTGGGGCTAGAACAAGGGAGGCCATAAGCTGGGGTAAAATAAAAAGGAAAGCTAAACATGTAACCGTCCCTGCAGATGCCACTATAGTGTTCCCGATACTAATACTGGCCGTAGCTTCCTGCGGGAGAGTGAAGCCGAGATGAACGTTGAAGCATTACTCTTCATTACCGGGTTGTCCGCCCTAGTATCCGCGCTTACAACTCCTATAGCCATTAGAATAGCTAATAAGTACGGTCTGATAAGGCCAGATGCGCACAAAGCAGAGAAAGTATATGTCCCTCTTTTAGGAGGCATCCCCTTAGTCGTAGGTAGTAGTATAGGGCTAATAATAGCTAGCCTAATCTATCCCCAGTACGCTATAGAAATTACAGTGCAACTACTAACAACGTTTCTGGCTTTCATCGTAGGCCTTGTAGATGATGTTAAGATATTGAGCGGAATTAAGAAGACTATACTAACTTTAATATCGATTCTGCCCGTGATAATAGCGGCTTTAATATTCAGTAATAAGATAGTACTTGGAAGGCCGTACGTACCCATACTCGGTAGGCTTAGGCTAACACTCATCTACTGGGTCCTACTACCCTTCGCTATCGCTGGCCCCGCCAACGTAGTTAATATGTTAGACATTATGAACGGCATTATGCCGTCAACCTCCCTCCTAATATTCTCCGCCCTATTCTCCTCCTCCACGGTATTAGGCTCGGAGGTAGGCATGGTCATATCGGCGGCGTGGATAGGAGCCCTCGTAGGGTACCTACCCTATAACATGTATCCCGCCAGGATTTTTAACGGGGACGCTGGCAGTTTAGCTGTGGGGGCGGCAATAGGCTCCCTTGCAGTGCTAACTAGACAAGAATTCATAGCGCTCGTAGCCCTATTCCCCCACCTTCTAAACGGATTTCTGGTAGTGAAGAGTATTGGGGGGTTTAAGGAGCACAGAGAGGTTGGAGAGAGACCTATTATTGTACGCGAGGGGAAGTTATACCCCAGCAGGAGTCCTTCGGCTCCTTTATCGCTCACCCGCCTACTCTTACTTTTCAGCGGAGAACTCACGGAGAAGGATGTAGTTTTAGCCTACATAATTGTAGGTTGGGTCTCCGCTTTACTAGCGTTCGTAAGCTCCTTACTGGTGGTGTGAGGAATGGGCCTTAAAAAAGGAGTCCTAGTATTATTGCTAATAGTTTCCTCGCTGTGGCTATCCTTAATAGCTGTGCTCTTATTCGTTGACGTAGTGATACTGAACTACATAGGCGCCAGCTGGCTGAGGAGTATTCTGGGAATGGCCGTGTACTTTACATGGCTAGTCGCATGGTATCTCATACTAAAGAGCATCTTTAGGTATAAAGTTGGGCAAAACAGCGAAAAGACCTAGTCGAATAACCATAACTTCGTGCTGGTTAAGTGCTCTTTATTGCTAGGGGTAGCGATCATTTCTATAGCTACGATGTCGAGAGGTGGTAATCCTTTCTCTACGCGTATTTTATTTATCTCGGTAGCTGTGAGAAAGGTTTCCTCGGAAACTACTATACACTCTATATCTCTATCCGCAGTGGTAGGTCCGTAAGGGTCGTCCAATGGTATTATTTCTACCGTTTGCCCCTTAGTGCTATGTTCTATGCAGAAAAGTAGTACCCTTAACGCTCTAACCTCGTAGCTCTCGACGGGGTGCTTCTTCGGCCTTTTATCGAGGTATTCCTCCGTCGTAATGCCTATCACGACGTGTTCGGAGAGCTTTATCCCGGTAAGTATTAGTTCCTGGTGCCCTCTGTGAAACCGCGAAAAGGTACCTCCCAATGCGCATTTTTTATAGGTTTTCATCCCTCTAAATTCGCGGCGTCACTATTCAACGCTTACCTCAATCTCCCTCTTCTTCTCGCTCTTAGGCAGATGTATCTCTAACACACCATCCGCGAGGCGGGCGCGTGCGCTTTCAGGCCTAACCTTACCTGGGAGGTCTATTTTCTTGTAGAACCCCTCGTATACCCTCTGCCTGACTATGTAGTTCCTATTCTTATCCGCTAGCTTCCTCTCCTCGGACTTCTCAGCCCTAACCTCGACCGTGTCCTCTGTGACTCTGATTTTAACCTCGTCTCGCGTAAAACCGGGCAGGTCGATGTATATCACGTACTCATCGCCCTGGTCTTCTATGTCAAAGGCCGGCTCGAAATAGCCGAAAGTTACGGGTATAGGGAGCTGCGGCAGCCTGGACCAGATATCCCTAAATGTCTGCTCCACTTCTTTCTGCAGCTTAGCTATCTGCTTATATACCTCTTTAACTACGTCTTCTAGCTCCGTTTCGTGACGGCTCTCAACGGGAACCTCATCAAATGACATATCGATCAGGGAAAAGCACATTACCGCGCTAAAAAAGTCTTACTATGCTTATCGGAATAATCCCCTGTGCACACATTACTTAGACAACTCTTTACGGCCTATGAAGCTCCATATTAAGGAGAGCTTTTAATAAAAAGTGAGGCCGAGAGAAATGCGGAGCAGAGCTGAGAAAGGGGGTGCTTTGATGAAGGTCCACATCATGCCGACGGTGATGGGGATATTGGCGCTTAAAGACGAAGAGGTTCATGGTTACGAGCCCTGGGATGACGCGAACGAGGCTGTCGAGGGGATAATGACTCTAGAGGAGGGGAAAGTACCCCCCAAACTGGTAAGCCTCGTAAAGAAGCTGGTGAGCGAGGGTGTCAATGTATTTGTGTTAGAAGACGTCGACGTTGCACGTGAGCTGCGAGGAGCCATAAAGGGGATAGAGGTCGAGGTTTCTCCTGGCGACGCTGTTTTTAGGAAGGCGCGAGAGAACCTAATATCATACCTGTCCAAACTAGGTGTTAGCGAGGAAACATATAGGAACCGGTTATACGAAGTTTCTCTGCTCCTAACGCGCAGGAAAGTTAAGAAAGCAGCCGAGAAACGAGACTTGTTCGTAGCACAGGCTATCTCTGCGATCGACGATATAAACAAGACCTTAAACCTTTTCGCCTCTAGGCTGAGGGAGTGGTACAGCCTTCACTTCCCAGAGCTAAACGACCTCGTGGACGACCACGAGGACTACGTGAGGATAGTCTCTGAGCTAAAGTCCCGCGACAACATAACCAAGGAAAACCTGATCAGTCTGGGATTCGACGAGGACGAAGCGGAAAAGATAGCCAAAGTAGCTAAGAGCAGTATGGGAGCTGACTTTGGGGATTTCGATTTTGAAGCCATAAGAGCCCTTGCAAGCACTACCCTAAGGTTATATGAAGATAAGCGCAAGTTAGAGCAATACATAGATGAGGCTATGAAAGAAGTAGCACCGAATATACGGGGGCTTGTAGGGCCATTACTAGGGGCCAGGCTTATAGCCTTAGCTGGTGGTTTGCGCAAGTTAGCTATGTTACCGGCTAGCACTATCCAAGTTTTAGGTGCTGAGAAAGCGCTTTTCAGAGCGTTACGTACTGGTACTAAGCCTCCTAAGCACGGTGTTATATTCCAGTACCCTGCCGTTCACAGGTCTCCGCGGTGGCAGAGGGGTAAAATAGCCAGAGCTTTAGCTGCCAAGCTGGCTATTGCTGCCAGGATAGACGCATTTACAGGCGAGTACAAAGCTGATATGTTAAAGGAGGAGCTCGAAGCACGTATAAAGGAGATTAAAACCTTATACGCTAAACCGCCGCCTAGAAAGAGAGAAGAGAGGCCGAGGCGTCCTCGTAAGAAGAGGCGTAGGAGGAGGTGATGTTGTTGCCGTTAGAAGTAGTGAAAGTGTACCCGCATGAAAAGTTTGAGGGCGTATACTGGGTGGAGTTTGAGGACGGGTCGAGGAAGTTAGCGACGGAAAACTTGGCTCCCGGAGTAAAGGTGTATGGCGAGCTACTAGTACAGTTCGGAGGGAAGGAGTATAGGCTGTGGAATCCATATAGGAGTAAGTTAGCCGGAGCCATACGTAAAGGTCTTGAAACTATGCCTATAAAGAAAGGAGTCCACATGCTCTACTTAGGCGCGGCGTCAGGAACCACTCCAAGCCATGTATCTGATATCGTCGGGGCAGAGGGCGTGGTTTATAGCGTCGAGTTTTCGCCGAGAGTTATGAGGGAGTTTGTAGAAAAGTGTGCAGTTCATAGGCGTAACATGGTACCGATACTTGCTGACGCCCGTTTCCCCACTAAGTACTCGCCACTCGTCGGCGCTGTAGATGTAGTGTACGCTGACATAGCTCAGCCTTTCCAGAGTAAGATAGTGGCAGACAACGCGGACATATTCCTCAAGAAGGGAGGCTGGATCATGCAGGCGATAAAAGCGATGAGTATAGACGTTACCAAAGAGCCCTCTGAGACCTACAAGAGAGAGATAGATCACTTAGAGAGCAGAGGCTACGAGATAGTGGACGTCGTCCACCTAGAGCCCTATGATATAGCTCACGCCTTCGTGGTCGCGGTTAAAAAATAGCTAACCTACGGGAAAGGTTAATTAATAAATCCTTAAAGCGAGTGTATAGTAGTGGGGCTATGAGCCAGCTGTTAGAAGAGATAGCGGAGACTCTTAGAAGACACGACTTAAGGTCGTTAAATACGGGCCGTGAGTATAAGTACTGTGTAGACTTAATAGGCATAAAGGGGAGGAAGCCATTACTAACGCTCAAGGTAGAGGAAGACTTGTCTAGATGCAACAGAACATCTATGAACGAGCTTAAGGACATAGGAGACTTCCTAAAAACGTGTTGTATGGTTGTAAGCGAGAAATATCGGAACGTAACGCTCGCTCCCGGTGTTTTCTACAAGCGGTACGGCATATTCGCCGTTAACGTTGAAACTCTCTCCGCGCTTTTAAGGGGAGAAACCTTGCCTTTCATTTATGCTAGCCAGGGAGGGATATACGCTAAGCTAGATTCTAAAAAGATAAGAGAGGCGAGAGAAGAGCGAAACATGTCCCTCGGCGATCTGGCCTATGAAATAGGCGTGTCTCGAAGAGCGGTATACGAATACGAGCATGGCAGAATGGACGCGTCGTTAGACGTCGCCGCTAAGTTAGAAGAGACCCTAGGTGAAAACGTCATAATGAAAGTCTCCTTAGAGGACGTTAGAAGCCTCTGTCAGAGCCCTAAGGGCCCATCTAAGAGCCCGAGGG
>CAZFWY010000002.1:28236-48929 GCA_964522715.1 uncultured Thermofilaceae archaeon
GAGGACGTTAGAAGCCTCTGTCAGAGCCCTAAGGGCCCATCTAAGAGCCCGAGGGACGCCGTACTTTACAGGTTAAAGGAGACTCTAGAAAAGCTGGGTTTCGTCACTAGGGCGTTTACCCGTCTACCTTTCCAACTAGCATCGTACAAGGGTGACTCTGAGAAGATAGTGGTTAAGAGAGTTAATCGCCCGGACCTAGAGCAGAAAGATAACGAACTCACGCTCAGCATAGCGAGAATATCCAGGGCTAAAGCCGTATTCATAGCGGATGAGGGAGAAGAAGTAGAAGAACAGGATTATATAATTGTGAAGAAGGACAGAGTTAATGAACGCCTAGTCGAGAACCTTCTAAAGAATTAGGGCGTCATGAAGCTTAAGCAATACGAGGAAGGCTTAGTTAAGATAATGGCGCCAGATCTAGATTTATATAGGGTAGGAAAACATGTAGAGCCAGCATGGGCGCCAGTGTTCTACAACCCGCGTATGGCTTTATCGAGGGATATAGGGGTAGCGGTCATCGCCGCCTACCTGAGGGATAAGGCTGAAGCAGTAATAGTTGAGCCCCTAAGCGCTACGGGTATTCGGGGAATCAGGTATTCGGTTGAGGTTGCGCCGAATCATACAATTATACTTAATGATATTTGTAAGGAGGCATATGATTTAATACGGTTAAATGTAAAACTTAACGGCGTCAAGCGTGGCATAGTATATAACACAGACGCTAATCTATTACTGAGTTACCTGGCGTTTAAGGGACCAAAGCCCGATGTTATAGATCTCGACCCCTTCGGGTCACCCATACCCTTCCTGGATTCTGCTATAAGGGCCCTGAGGAACGGCGGCTTATTATGCATGACTTTCACCGACCTTCCGCCTCTTCTGGGGACTTATCCTAAGACATGTAAGAGGAAGTATGGTGCTACTTCTTTGAGAACCGAGTACTCTAAGGAGTTAGGCGTCAGGATAGTAATTGCCTATGTCGCTAGGGAAGTGGCTAAGTATGGTAAGTACGTTTCTCCCTTACTAATGCAGGCGACCGATCATTATATCAGGGCTTACTTCTTAGTTAACAGGGGAAGGGAAAACGCGATTTCAATGCTCGAAAAGTTAGGATACGTCTATCACTGCTACAAATGCCTATATAGAGAACTAAGCAAAGGGTACAATCCAAGACTCTCGTGTCCCGTATGCGGCAATAAGCTAGCGATTGCGGGCCCCCTGTGGACTGGAGATTTATGGGACGCGGGCTTCCTAAAGTTAGTATTAGAGGAATACGCGAGTAGGAAATACCTGTCCTCAAGGGGTTTTAAAGTCTTAAAATTAATAGAAGGAGAGGTCGGCGCCCCCCCGCTATACTTTAAAACGGATACTCTAGCCGGTAAATACAGTCTAAGAGAAGAACCATCTCGGAGAAAGCTGGTAGCCATACTACTTGAAAGAGGATATAAAGCGTCCCTGACACATTTTGACCAAAAAGGGTTTAGATGCTCGCTCCACCCCGCTAAAATAGTGGAAATGTTAAATCGCTAAGATATCCTAACTGCCTCCTCCTTCTCTGCTGATTCTAAGGCCTTTATAACGCATTTAAGTGCTAACAAGCCCTCCTCTCCACTAACTAAAGGTTTCTTACGCCTACATACGCTTTCTAGGAAGTCTATTAGTTCTAAGCGGAGTGGTTCGATATATTTGCTGAGTACCCCGTGTATTGTGCGTTTTTTCGAGACATAGGCGGCGTAAGTATCAAGGAAGTGTTCGCAATATTTATGTTCTCTTAAGCCTTCCTCTACTTGAAGAACCATAGATATATAGTCAACTGTAAAAATTTTATCCTCTGTCTGCACTTCCAGAAAGCGTTTCTTAAGCTTGGGGTTCGTCCTCCAGCTAGCCCTTAAATTAGCGGTTATTCCCCTAGAGAAGCGGTATACAGCTGTTATGTCAATTTCATATGGATAAGTCTCTATTCTATAGGCTAAGGCCTTAACTGCTTCCGGAACTTCGTTTAATAAGAACAAGCAAATGTCCACATCATGAATTAGTAAATCGTGAGCAACACCTAAATTACTGGGCGAGGATGGGGGTCCAGGCCCTACCCTTTCGCCTAATATATAGATTATGTCGTCTCTCTTCAAGCCGAGTTCTTTCACCAAAGCTGATATTACCGGGTTAAAGCGCTCTATGTGTCCTACGCATAATACTCTTCCGAGTTTCTTGGATAGGGATACTATTTCCTCGCCTTCCTCTATCGACGCTGCTAGTGGCTTCTCCACAAATACGTCTCCCTTCTCTAATGCCTTTATAGCCACTTCATAGTGGAAAGCCGTTGGGACGGCGATAACAAATGCATCAACGTTCTTTAGATCTCCTAAGTCATAGAAATAAGAGTCCGCACGAAACCTCTCAGCTACTTCCTTAGCCCTACCTCGGTCTTTATCCACCACAAATACTTCATCTACTGTTTCTCCCCCCATCGTTAATCCCTCATCTCTTAGCTGAGTTAAAACGCGGACATGATTAACTCCCCAGCGTCCCACGCCTATAACGGCTGTTCTCATTAGACCCACCTCCTTCCTCCTTGAATAGTCAACTCTTACTCTAGGAGAGGCTTAACGAGAGATCTGTTAAAAATTCTTTTTAAGCCATAACTCTACTTTCAGCCGACGCAGGGGCGGGGTGGCTAGTGGTGAAAAAAGCCTTACTTATAACTGGTATGCCTGGAGCGGGTAAGAGTATTATAAGTGAAATAGCCAGGCGTATGGGAGTTCCAGTTTACACTTTAGGTGACTTCATTCGGCGTGAAGCGGTTAAGCGAAACTTAGCGTTAACGGACGAGGAACTGGGAAGACTTGCTGTAAAGTTGCGAGAAGAGATGGGTAAAGGCGCTGTTGCAATACTTGCCGTTAAAGAGTTCGCTAAAGAGGGGGTTGATATCTGCCTTATAGATGGCGTTAGGAGTCTGGAAGAGGTGAGAGTTTTCAGGGAGTATTTCAATGAAGTTGTAATCATAGCTGTCCACGCTTCTCCAAAGACTCGCTTCACACGTCTAGCCAGGAGGGGCAGGCCAGATGACCCCAAAACGTGGGATGAGTTCGTACGAAGAGACTATAGAGAGCTGGGCTTTGGGATAGGGAATGTCATAGCACTAGCCGATGTGATGTTAGTAAACGAGGGAGACATCAACACCTTTAAGGAGGAATGTATGAGGACTCTTAGACGCATACTCGGCTGATAAGCATGCTGACCGTTAAAGTCCAAGTGGAGGTTAGACCGACAGAAAGCGAAGCTAAGGTGAAAGAGGCGGTAAGAAACCTACTAGACGTAGAATGGGTCGGAGAGGAGAAGATAGGCTTTATCAAAGTACTGGAGGGGGAGGGGAGGGGTGCTTTATCCTTGCTGAAACTGCACGACGCCTTAAGAAGACAACGTATCCTCGACGCAGCGCGCAAGTACTTCATGAAGGGGTTAGGCTCCGACTACGTGAAGTTCTACTTGAACAAGCAGGCCGCCTACGTAGGGGTTGCTAACTTCTGCACTTACGAGCATGGGGAAAGCCCCCTTGGCGCCATAGTAGTCACCGTATATACGGATGATGTCAGGAAGCTCATAGATTGGTTAGCCCCTAAAACTGTGCATGGCAAACCTGTAATAGAGGAAAGCCCGCCAGATCCCTAATTTACATGCAGATATAAGCCTTCAATTCGTTTACAAGTTATTGTGCTCCTCAGCTTGAGCAAGAGGTGATACTTAAATTAGTCTTCAAGTAGGAATTGTAGGGAGGAACTAACTATGGGTAGGCGGAGGCGAAGAAGAAAAATTGTAGTAAGAAGGCGTAGGCGGCTACCAAGTATGTTTCAATGCCCAAACTGCGGCTACATGAGCGTGACAGTAACCATAAATAAAAAGGATAAGGAAGCCATCGTTAAGTGCTCGTCTTGTGGGCTTAGCCACAAGCTTCCCCTATCCCCCTACCTAGACCCCGTAGATTACTACGGGAAGTTCCTGGACTGGTACGAAGAGCAGGTGAGCGTAACTTGATGGTACACCGATACATTCAAAATAAGATCTCCAGGGACGGCGCGATACACATGACGCTAATAGACCCCGCAGAACTAGACCCTAAGAGGGCTGCCAAGGTCGCGGCTGCAGCTGCTAGGGCAGGTACGTCGGCTATTATGATCGGGGGGAGTATAGGCGTAGGTGAGGAATTAGTTAACAGTATTGTAAAAGAAATAAAAAACGCGTTAAAGAATAACGATAAAGATATACCCGTAATACTATTCCCAGGTAATCCTTCTGCCTTAAGCCCTTACGCTGATGCTGTATGGTTTCTATCCGTCTTAAACTCGCTAAACCCCTATTTCATTATTGGAGGACAGATGCAGGCTGCGCCTCTAGTTAAGCGCTACGGGTTAGAGCCGTTACCCCTAGCTTACTTGATAATAGGCGAGGGGGGTGCTGTTGGTTATGTTAGCCAGACCAGGCCTATACCATTTAATCAGCGTGAAGTAGCTATTGCCTATGCCTTAGCGGCCCAGTACATGGGGTTTAGGTATGTATACTTGGAAGGGGGTTCTGGGGGAAGGCCCGTTCCACCAGCGCTTATTTCGGCAGTTAAGAAGGAGATAAGTGTTTCACTGATAGTAGGGGGAGGCATTAGAGAGGCTGACTTGGCATATAGAGCCGCGAAGGCAGGAGCCGACATAATCGTGACTGGAAATATAATAGAGGAGGTAGAGGACGTGGAGAACGCTTTAAGGTCGATAGTCGACGCGATTAAGCAGGGTGCTAGGCAGAGGGAGAAATAGCCGCGATATAATGATAAACACTATATTGAGAAGATCCCAAGGTGAGCCATGAGTACTATGATTATAGTTCCCAGGGCTGTTAAGAGAACTATTTCGGGCCTTATCTTTATACCTCCGACTTCTTCTTCGAAGAACGTCATTAACCCGGCTGCAGAGAGAGGTGCTGGTGTTCTCTCCCTCTCCCTCTTCTTTTTGGCACGGGCCTTCCTCCGAGCCATACTACCTCACTAGTTTCCATACGTCGATAACGTCTAGATAAGCTCACCGCTTACCATTTCTTCTAGAATGAGAACGCTCCTGGTCTTTAAGACTTGGCTTATTCCTGCTACGTCGTCAATGATCACTGTGAAGACAGAGTTTCCAGCTTTATCTAGAGCTTCTACTATGGCTTGAATCCCTTCCATCTCACTGGGTTCTAGCAGAACACACATAGAAGTAATAGCGTCGCGTATTCTCTCCAGCAGACCTTCTATATTGGTCAGGTACATAGGCGCGTCTATCCCCGGGTCTATCACTACGCCTAGCTCTGGTATTTCTATGGACGCCGTACCAGCGCGGATTATTTTCACGCGAAAGTCTCGTTGACCCTCTACTCGCAAGTAGATACGCTTCCTGGGCTTAATAGTTAACGGCATTATTTCTCTACGCTTAAATCCGCATGCAGGGCAGTACCTGGATACTAAAATGGTGGGCCCCATCCTAGGTAACTCGTACTCAGCTTCCCTCACTTCCATTTTACCATGTCCGCAAATGGGGCACTGGGAGTAGAATACATAGATCCTCTTACCGTTACTCTCGGGGCTGTTAGCCAGTCTCATGTCTATCATCCACGTTTACCCTCAGGATGACACTTCTCTAGCCTTTCATATGACTCTCTAATTAAGCCTAATAACACACGTACGTCCTCCCTACGCACGAGGCATGATGACAGCATTCGTTTTATCGTTAAAACTGTGCGTTCAGCCCGTCTTTCGGAGTTCCATAAAAACATAGAAAGGTTTCTTATATATCTCAGCAGCACATCTACTTCCGCTCTACTCGGTAGGGAGAGCTTAACCTCTACATGAGGCGTCCCTAGGGCCTTATACACTTCGTAAAGTATGACTGCTATCGCATGTGATAAGTTAAGGATGGGGTATTCCGGATTTGCGGGTATAGTTACCACGCCATCGCACATGGCCAGCTCTTTATTAGTTAGCCCCTTGTCTTCACGCCCGAATACTAGGGCTATGCTCCCTTCAAATCTCTTAATACGCTCGGCCAACACTTCCGGAGTTATGAAACGCCTAACCTGGCTGAACCTCTTTCCATGTTTGCCCGTAGTTCCGAACACTATATCGTAGCGGCTGATAACCTTCTCTAAGGAGTCTACTAGCGAGGCGTTCTCTAGAACGTCACGCGCATGCATAGATCTCTTTATAGCCTCTAACCCTAGGTTACACTTCGGATTAACTAAGACGAGTTCTTTCACCCCGAAATTCTTCATCACCCTGGCAACGTAACCTATGTTCTCCTCATATATCGGCTCAACCAGTACCACCGCTATTCTCACGCGTTATCCCCTCGTCTTAACATAAAAGCTAGCTCAGTCCGGGAGAAATACTTAAAAGCCCTGTTCATAATCTTTCCCGTGAAGGTGCGGGGGTGCCCGAGCTAGGTCAAAGGGGGCGGACTAGGCGTAGCCTAGGCCCAGACTCAGGATCCGGGGCCACCTCCCTCTCTTTTTCTTTTCCACTTAGAATCTAGGTCTTACCTCTATCTGGATTCCCAGTCTCTTCCCTAGCCTCTCAAGCTTCTTTTTAGGCTTCCCTAACAAGTAATTGTAGTACTCCGTGTCTACGAGCACCATTACATGTCCTTCCTCCATAACGACGATCTCCATGTTTTCATCAGGTATGTAGCGTCTTAAGAGCCTCTCAACTGATAGTTTTACCCTGAAGTCGCGGGCAGATCTCCTCTTCTTGACGGGTACCACGAACGTGCGCTCGCCGAATACGTATAGTTCGTATTCTGGCTCGCCAGTTAAGAAATCTCGAACTACGACGACAGGCCTAGCGAGTTCGGCTTCTTTAAGTCCGTGGGGGATCTTAACAGTCGTTTCGAGCTCGTATACTTTGGCTACCCTGCCGTACTTAATGAATATCACCGTGTCTATTATTGACGGTATCATTCCGAGTTCGACTCGTCCTATGAAGCGTTGTATGGCGTCGATAGGGCTTGTCGCGTGTACTACGCCGACCATGCCCACACCGGCTAAGCGGAGGTCTTTGTAGAGTTCGAAGTCCCGGGTATCTCTCATCTCGTCGAAGAACGTGTAGTCGGGCCTTGAGAGCAGGAGGACGTCGTGTATCTCCTCAGATGAAGCGTAGTTCTTCGAATACTGAGTTATCTCCTGGGGCAGTTGCATGTCTCGCGGTGACTCTATGGTTTTAACTATTTTACCCTTCGAGTGGTAGTACTCCGCCAGTGCCTGAGCGAATGTGGTCTTACCCATACCCGGGGCGCCAGCTATCAGTATCCCCTCTGCCTTTTTCTCTAATCTTTCTATTAACTTATCAGGAAGGTTGTAGTCCTCAAGCCTTAACTTAACGATAGGCCTGACCGCAGTTATCTCAATACCATCGGAGAACGGGGGTTTAGTTATGACTATTCTCAGGTTGTCTAGCTGGGCTATCGTCGAGCCAGGCCTATCTATCTCTATAAACCCATGCGGGGAGGTCTTGGCCTTCTCTATTATTTCTCTCATTAAATCTTCGAGTTCCTGCCTAGTTACAACTTCTTCTCTTAGGGGAACGAAGTACCATTTGCCCGGGACTCCTCGCTTGGCGAAAGGCCTCACGTTTTCCTTTAAATGTATAGACATGGTGTCGTCCGTGAAGAACTCCTCCAACCTTAGACCGTTGTTAGTACTAGGCTCTAGGAAGCTTACCCTGACACCCATCGCTTCAGCTGCTTCTTTAGCTATCCTATCACTCGTCATTAACACAGCGTTCCACTCAAGCGCTAAGTCTCTTAACAGCTGATCTGGAGGGTTGTCTATCGGGGGGAACGTTCGATAACCAGAAGGTAGGTCACGGGTAAACTCCACTTCTATACCCGCACTTTCAGCTAGTCTTTTAACTGCTTTGACCTCTTGTAAACCCGTTACTCCCTCGCTCACGCCGTTCTTAGCTAGGTACTCGAAATAGGCGACTATTAGAGAATGAATTATAAGTCTACCCTCTAGGCTATTTTTCTCAATCTCCTTTCTTAAGGTACCCCTTATGAACACCGAGGTATCTGGTATGTATAGCTCCTCTGTCAACATAGTTACCTTCACTTTGCCGAGTGCTAAGCCCCTCACTATATATATTTTTCTTTCCCGAGGAGCTCATAGAATTTTACATTGATTATACTTAGCAAGGTAAACGCTTTGAGGCAATTACGTGTATTGCCTCAAAGCGTTCCCGAGGTCTACGCGGATTTCCTCTTGCTCCTATCGTTTCTGGTCTTGTCGCTCCTCGTACCCAGCTACTGGCTTGAAGCCCTCCGAGGGCAGGGGGTGATGGCCGTGTAGAAGTTTCCGAAGTACTACCAGGTCGAAGGATAATTGTTGAAATGAATCCTCATAGATTGGGTTTACATGAATAAGTCGAGCTTTAACCCGGATATCGGCGCGAGATTTCTTCGTGTACTATCAATATGCAGTGACTAGCGAAATAAGATATCGGGCCTATGCTTACCCCCCGAATCCCAGACTTAAAAAGCCACTTTTCCTCCTTGCTGGTAAGGCCTAGGTGGTCTCCTAGAATGAAGAGAGCTGGTAGAACCAATTTAAAATTACCTCTAATGTCATTACCTAGCTCGTAAAGGTAATACACGTTATACCCCGCCCTTCTAGCCATATTAACAGTTTCCCTAAAGGATGAACGCTTAACCTGGTACCCGTTAACCGTACCGCCTTGAATAAGTTCAGAGTATATCCGTGCGAACTCTTCTTCACTGCCAGGAACATGAGCCTTACTACCATCCACCATTAACAGTAAGGGCGGTTTAGGCGGACCTTCTAAGACTGTCATGAAAAGGGTAAAACGCCTATAAGGTTCCACTAGAGCAGCCATTAACGTCCGCGCAACTACATCGAGACGACCAGCTACTGCGATTTCCCGCGGTTTTACGGCTTTCGTCCAGGCCTTGCTAGCCTTTAATAGGAAGGCTCTTTGTACTACCGGTATCATCTCGGCTATATGGTGATCGGCTTCTTCTTTCTCTCCTCTTCTGGCCTCACTTTGATTATGCCTCTATGTACGGCACACCTAATACAGTAATTCTTCGTTACCCTATATGTCGGTATTATAGCTCCCTGTTTTCTTAGCTCCTTAGCTAACTGGGGGTCTATAAAGGACATAGGACGAGTTACTCTAACGGCTTTCGATCTAGGCACTAATGCTCCGCACTCGTCACATTGTACCATGTACTCCTTGCCTTTCCCTCCTTTATGCCTTCCTCTGCTCTTCCTTTTCTTAGGCACCTAAACCACCAAGATGGATGTAAGAGAGGGGTTTATAGGTATTTACTCATACACGCGGCAGATACGGTCTTTTGCTGTACTCGTCAATGACCAAAGTACTAACCGATTTAAGCGGTACAGGGTACCCGAAGGGTGCGACGAACTTCGTTACCGTGGCGGACGTGCATGACGGACATACGATGGTATTGTAGCTGCTCACCATACCACACTGTAGGCAGTAGGCTACGTTCGGCGTTAGAGAGAAGCTCTTTAGTCCTGACCACAGCAGTTGCTCTAAGGACTTCTTTAAAAGTCTAGCTGTGAACTGCGAGGGCTCGACGTGGAATGTAGGCAGGGTGATTATTCCCCTTAGTTGAAGTTCGCTCTCCCGCGCGATTACTTTATCAGTTAACACAGAGGCGAGGGAATACGGGCTTAAACTATTGAAAACGGTCGGTGGGGGGTGTTCGTGTTCAATCAATATGTTTTCAACGGCGTAGTACGGCTCGTCCCCTTCGTGTAGGGGGGTTATTTCTATAGAGTTCTTGTCCGCTTGTGGCAGGTTTCTCCATAGTCTTATTATTTCTCCCTCTGTAAGTTCTAACCTGGCTATTGCGTATTCACTACCTAGAACACCAAGTTTAAACAGACGCGTATAATTTCTCCCGAATGTTTTTTTCAGGAGGTGATGAAGACTCTTATTCAGGGGGATTTCTTCAGCGAACCTCACTGTTGCCTTTAGAATTTCGTCAATCTCGTCCAGAAGGGCAGTGAAGTTGTTGACTTCTTCCACTATGGATGGCAGGAGTATAGATATATGTCCTGTAACTATTGAGAGGTCGTGCACTGGCGGGTCGGGTCTAAACGTGATGGCGTTTCCCTGTTTTAACGCTGAGAGGATACTGCTTACTAGTCGATCTTCAAGCTGCATACTTGAAGGTATGGACACGTACACGCTTGAGTAGCGGAGCGAGGCTTTCTCAAGGACTATGTACTCAGAGGGCGACGATAATACTATTTCTACTCTGCCGAAACCTGGCATTAGTGCATCAAAAAATCTGATTATTTTCTCCGCGACATCCTCACTTAACTCGTCATAGAGAGAACTGAGGCCGTAGATCCTTATATTGTATACATAGTCTTTAGCCCTAGCCAAGAATAGTAGCAGGTCTCTCTCCTCTAGGTTCCCTATCTTATCCAGTCTTATTTGGAGTGAGAGAGCTCCTTTGAATAAAGTCGCGGGCTTGCGGACGCATATCAGTCCATTAAATAGGTACTCAGATATCTGTGTATCTGCTAGCTTCGAGAGAGCATATTGAGCGATAGAATACTCGCTTAACTCGTTTAGTATTTTTTGCTTAAACGTATATTGACGTGCGTCTAGAAGGATGTATCTCTCCACGAATTGCTTAGAGAAGCTACAGGCTGGCAGTAGGGAGGCTTGTGGAAATGCTTTTTTCCGATGCAAGGCATAATATAAGAGCACCATTAGCACAGGTAAGGGTATCGGCGGCTTAATTCTCTCTACGACATCGAGAAGATAGCTGAGCACGCTTGGAGGGACTTTCAAGCCCGGTACGCCAGCTACGAGCCAGTCAATGCTATACCTAGCTATTTTCCCGTTTTCCAATATTACTGAAAGCTTGTTAGACGAGCTTTGAGTCTTTAAAAGAGATACTACTTCGCTTATTCTCCTGCCAGTATCTGTTAATGTGTAACCCCCTTCGTCGTGTTTTATAAGCCCCGCCTCTCTTAGCTTAGCAAGGTGATAAGATATATTCCCCGCCTCACAATCGAGCATGCCAGCTATTACGGTAGATGGTATAGGAGTAACCATCTCTTCGAGTAACAACAGTATTCTTACCCTTACGTCGCTCGACAAAACCTTGAATATCTCAGCCAGATCCTTTGCACTCACAAACCTACACAGCTATGCGTCATCTTTAGGGGTTGTCTTCTCCATCGAAACTAAGAACTTCTTTCGAACCTCTGATGCGTGCTCTTTCGTCAAATCTTTAAGCGATAAGTAGTTAGTGTCAGTTTCTAGCCTCTCTTTAACTTCCCCTGCTATCCCCAAAGCCCACCGCGCTAGCTCCTCCGTTATCTTTCCCGAACCCTGCATCTCCATTAACTTATCTGAATCCAGTATCTTAACGGCTCCATTAATAGCTATCACGTCAACTTCTAAATCCACGTACCACGCTTTTAGCCATCCCGGCTTGCTCCATAAATCGATCTCTATGGGTGTGTTTATGTTTACATATATTCCCTTCAAATCGCCATTCTTACTAAAATACATGTGAACAGTAATAGGGGAGAAAGGCGCAATGTACGTAACTACTTTATCCCCGATCTCTTTAGGTATGCCTAACCCATCGTACACACCGGAGGACTTTATCTCCCTTTCAACCGCTATAACGTCTTCAGCTTCGGTCACTTTCCCCCTAAACCTGATAATATCTCCCTCTATCTTCTCGTGAAGTATCACAGCCTTGCTTGAACCTTTCAAAGGCGATAACGCGTAGCTAAGTAGCGAGTTACCTAAGCAGTACTTTTCACAACAGGTAAAGTGTTCCTCGACCAGGTCTACTAACTTAGGCAGGGGGTTGCCGAGTGTTTTGAGGTGATGGTGAAAAGCGATTGTATGTAGCCTCTTACTCCTGACTTTATCTAGGAGTAACTTAGCTTGCAAAGGTAAGAGGGTTATTGCCAGTTTTTCTCCGGGCGATAATAAAGATGGCTCGTCAATATCATCGGCTTTCCTTTTAAGTTTTTCAGCTTTATGCATTAATTCGGTTAATTCCGCTAAAAGTCCTTCTAAGTCGCCTTTAGCCGCGTTACTCCTCCACCTCACACCCCATCCAGGCTTCAATACCTTTTCGGAAAGAGCTGATAACCTAGCTATGACAAGGGGATCACGTATAAAGCGGCTAAAGGATACTTTACCGCCCTCTATAAGCCTCGCATACATCCCCGTAACGGCTAGGCCTTGCCTTAGAACGGGCGGAGAGGCTAGCGGCGCTATAACGTGTGCTGTCACTAACTCGTCTCTACTTAATCGAGTCTTAGCGTATAATAATCCTTTTTCACCGTTTGGTAGTAAAACCTCGTATTTTTCACCAACTCGACTGACTACCTTACACTTAAGAGAGGCAAAGTAGCCATATTCAGACTCCTTCACTACGATCCACTTTATCTCTTCCCGTATGGCACGTAATACCGAGCCGTACAATTGCTCTAAGCCTAAGATTACGAGGCCATGGCCATCCTCTCTGTCTTTCACAGTGACTGCTGCAACCTCAGTTGTTTTAAGCCCGGGGAACCTATTCTTAATTGCACTTGTGGGATCAGCTATTTGTATGCTTTTCTCTTCAAATAGCTCTGTAAGTGCTGTGGCGTAAATACCGCGTACACGAACACCCAGCTTAGTATTTCGGCGTTCACTCACCACTAATCCCTTATCTGCTCCAAGAGGGCTATCGCTTGCCATATAGCAGTACGGGCGTAGAGCGGCGCATTCGGGTCCATGGAGATTTCATCTAGTTTAGATATGGCGTTGGCTGCTCTTAGCCCAACACTCATACTCGAATCGAGGAGCATTTCTATAGATTCGGACGCAGCTCTTCTAATGTTGCGCGGAACCCCCGGGTCTTCAGCTATTTTCTTAAGGATTTGTATTGCTTCGCGTATCTGAGCCGGCTCTCCTGACATATCAGACCCCCCCGAGCGCAGGTGTGTGTATAAACGGCTCTTTAAAAGATATTAAAAATACCTATATTTACGCTTTTTGCGCAGGGCTTTCGTTTCGTTGAAGTAAGCGTTTACCTTATACTTCCCCTCGTATCCTTATTTTTCGAGGAATATGGGAAGGGTTAAGAAAGGCGTGAAGTGTAGCGTTATTGGCTGCGAGAAAGAGGCAGTCCGGTCAGTTTCAAGGCAGGCCCTAGCGTCTCTATCCTTAAACTTTGATGTCGGTGGAAGCGGTAGACGCGTATACCTGTGCGAAGAGCACTATAAAGCCTACAAAAAAGCGGCGAAAAAGGTTAGAAGAATGGAGAAGTGGAGGTGGATGGCTTGACAGGTTTTCTTTACCTCCTCTCCATAGATTACGATGGTTCGCGCAGAAAGGCGGTAATGAAGCTTTATGACACAGAAAGCGAGAGGATAGTAGAGATTCCCGATTGGAGCGGCCATAAACCTTATTTTCTTACGGATTTAAGTCCTGAAGAGGTTATTCGTATTAGGGAGGTAGTTGGTCACAAAGGCTTCGATCATTTAGAGGTCGTGGAGAAATTTGATCCTATCTCTCACAAACGGGTCTTAATGACTAAAATAGTGGCTAGAGACCCCCTCTCCGTAGGCGGATCTAGGGGGGCTATGAGGGAGTACTTAAAGGGCAGAAGCTGGGAGGCCGCGATAAAGTACCATAGTTGCTATATCTACGATATGGGCTTAATCCCAGGCATGCCATACATCGTGGAAAACGGTAGGCTCAAACCTGTTCCAGTGGGTGTCCCTCATGACATTAAGTCGAAGTTGGCTGAAATCTACAATTACGAGCAAGAGATTCTCAAAGAAGTTATAGAGTGGGCAAAGATACTTCAAGCACCTATTCCGTCGATAAAGAGGCTGGCATTAGATATAGAGGTTTATACGAGGGCTGAGCACGTCCCAAGCCCCCAGGATCCTCGGGGGGAGGTTATAGCGGTTTCTCTCGCCGGATCAGATGGTCTAAGGAAAGTTCTCATTCTCAGGCGGAGCGATATAGGCGGGGAAGAAGCGGAGGAGGTATATGGGAATGTAGAGGTTGAGTACTTTAACAGCGAAGTCGAACTCCTGAAAAGGACTTTCGAGTACATGAGAAGCTATCCCCTGATATTAACCTTCAACGGGGACAGGTTCGACCTCCCCTACTTAAGGGCCCGTGCCTTAAAGCTCGGGATGAAGGAGGACGAGATCCCCATAACCATAAGGAGGAGAGAGAAGAGCGCGATGGTCATTGGAGCTATACACGTAGACCTCTACAGGTTTTTCAATAACAGGTCGATGCAGACTTATGCCTTCGGCAATAAGTATCGCGAAGCTAAAACTCTTAACGAAATTGCCATTGCCCTCTTGGAAGAGGGAAAAGTAGCTCTCGAGAAACCCATATCCGAGCTAAGCTACAAAGAACTCGCAGAGTACTGCTTCAAAGACGCTGAGCTCACCCTGAGGCTGACCCAGTTCTCCGGAGACCTGGTAATGAAGCTCATAATTCTCCTCATGCGAATATCTAAAATGGGCATAGAGGACTTAACTAGGCATAATATCTCGGCCTGGATTAAGAACATGATGTACTTCGAACATAGAAGGTTGGGGTACCTAATACCAAATCCTCAGGACATAATTAGGGCTAAAGGTAAAACCGCGACGAAAGCCATCATAAAGGGCAAGAAGTACCTAGGCGCTATAGTCATAGACCCACTGCCCGGGGTTTTCTTTAACGTCTCGGTAGTGGACTTCGCCAGCCTATATCCCTCTGTGATAAAAAGATGGAATTTATCCTACGAAACCGTGCTATGTCCCCATAAAGAATGTAGACACTTTAAAGTACCTGGAACTCCCCACTGGGTTTGCAGGAAAATTAGAGGCTTGTCGTCTAAGCTAATAGGCTTTCTAAGAGATTTAAGAGTGTACATCTACAAGCCCTTAGCGAGAAGGTCCGAAGACCCACTAATACGGAGCCAGTACAAAGTTATCGAGCAGGCCCTCAAGGTATTTATAAATGCGTCCTACGGAGTGTTCGGCGCGGATACCTTCCCGCTGTACTGCCCACCCATGGCGGAATGTACGACAGCGCTAGGCCGTTACTCTATAGTTAGGACTCTCATGATAGCTAGGGAGATAGGAATTCCCGTTCTGTACGGCGATACTGACAGCCTCTTCCTCTGGAACCCCCCTAGGGAGGCGATTAAAGAACTGATAGACAGGGTAATGAGGGAGTTACACATAGACCTAGATATCGACAAGGAGTACATATGGGTGGCTTTCAGCGGGCTGAAGAAGAACTACCTAGGAGTAACGACTAAAGGAGAAGTAGACGTCAAGGGATTGCTGGGCAAGAAGAGGAATACACCAGAATTCATTAAAGAACTCTTTAGTAAGACTACGAGTCAGCTAGCTAAGGCGAGGAACGTCGCAGAGCTAGAACTAGTCGTGGACGACATCAGGAGCGAGGTCATCAAGAGCTACCAGCGGCTCAAAAAACACGGCTTCTCCCTTGACGAGCTAGCGATAAGAGTTACGCTCTCCAAACCCCTCGACGAATACAAGAAAACCACGCCTCAACACGTTAAAGCAGCGAGGCAACTAGCGCGTTACGGTAAGGTGGTCGAAGTAGGAGACATAGTTAGTTTTGTAAAGATAAGGGGTAAGGAGGGGGTTAAACCCGTCCAATTGGCGAGAGTCGACGAGATAGACTCCGAGAAGTACGTGGAGCACCTAAGGTCGACGTTAGAACAGATACTAGAAGCCCTTGGGATATCCTTCGAGGAGATAGTAGGTGTAAAATCGCTAGAAGCCTTCATGCTAAGTTAGTCTTCTCCCCTAATCAATTCGCTGATAGACTTTACCTTACCCTTCTTCTTGTATACTATCTTGGTATCCAGCCTGATCGGATAGCCTATCTCTGCGAAAATACCGTAGACTGCTCTGGCGTCCAGCTTCCCTCTGATTCTCCCGATAGCGTATAACCCGCCAACCACGTAGGCCACCCTTCTCGCAATTATGGGGTATTGCTCTTCGGCTTTCCTGTACATCTCAAGTCCATCGCTTGTTAAGTTGTCTAAGAAGATCTTAGTGTAATCTGGAACAGTAGTCTCGCTTTTCATCTTTCTTTCCAGTAATTTTCGCTGCAGTTCTAACATTTTTCTCATTTTAACGAGCCTTAACTCGTCATCGCTCACTAAAACCACCCTGTTCAGAGATACATACGACAATATATGCTTTCATTGATCGCTGCGATAAGAAGATAACTATGAGGCGAGTAGAGGGGCTGGTGGCGTACTTGTCTGCCCGCGCTACCTTGGAGGGCTGGGTATCTAATGTTAAACCAGTCGGTGGCATAGTGTTCATAGAGGTCATTAACAGCTTGGATCTAAAGGCTACCACCGTAGTGGTTAAGCGCTCGGAGAACGAGGAACTCTGGCTTAGGTCTAAGGAGTTAAAGCTGGGGTCCCCTGTTAGGATAAGAGGGCGAATACCTGTAAAAATCGTAAGTAAGCTCGGACGCGAAGTACACGCCGAAGAGATAGAGGTTCTCGGAGAGCCCATAGACGTTATGCCTATAGACCCCTCAGGAAAGACTAAAGCTCTCCTAGACACTATCCTTAGCTACCGGTACGTAGCTCTTAGATTACCCTCCCAGAGAGCGATATTTAGAGTAAGGGCTAAAATGGTAAGCGTAATAAGGAGGTTCTTTGAGGAGAACGAGTTCTTAGAGGTTCACACTCCTAAGATCTGCGGAGCTGGCGCAGAGGGAGGAGCTACACTCTTCACACTCGACTACTTCGGTAGGCAAGCCTTCCTAGCCCAAAGTCCCCAGCTGTACAAACAGATGTTAATGGCGGGCGTACCCCGCGTATACGAAATAACGCCCTATTTTAGGGCTGAGAAGTTCAGCACAACTCGCCACCTAAACGAGAGCTGGGGCGCGGATGCGGAGATAGGGTTCATCAGGGGGCCGGAGGATGTAATGAGGGTTTTAGAGAATCTAGTAGTGTACGTAATCGAGTGTTTGCGCCAAGAAGCAAAAGAAGAACTCAGGATCCTCGGAGTAGACTTGAAGGTTCCACGTAAGCCTTTCAAGAGACTGAGCTACGAGGAAGCAATTGAAATAGCTAAGAGTCAGGGTATTGATATAAGTTATGGAGAGGATTTAGGCACAGAGGCTGAGGCGAAGATAGGTGAAGCGATGGCCGAGGAGGGATACGACGCTTATTTTATCACATTATACCCCTGGGAGATAAAGCCCTTCTACATAATGAGGGCTGAGGGAGGCCTAAGCTTTTCCTTCGACCTAGACTACAAAGGGTTAGAGCTTGCATCAGGGGGACAGCGTGAGCACAGGTACGAAGAACTAATCAAGAATATTAAGGATAAAGGGCTTAACCCCAAGTCTTTCGTCTTCTACACTGAAGCCTTCAAGTATGGCATGCCTCCCCACGGCGGGTTCGGCCTAGGGATCGACCGCTTGCTAATGAAAGTACTGGGTATGGGAAACATTAGAGAGGTCGTCCTCTTCCCGCGAGATAGGCAGAGGCTGGTGCCATGATACTCACTAAAAGCGAAATATTAAGCCTCTTAAAGAGTACGCCCCCCCTTATAGAAGGCTACATGGACCTTACGAAGCAGCTCCAACCCGCCGGATTTGACTTAACGCTAAGAAGCGTGCATGTATTCGAGAGCGGAGGAACCATAGACTTCGATAACACGCGTAGAGTAATACCACAGTGGAAAGAGCTCCCCTTCAGGAAGGACAGCAGCGTTTTCTTAGACCCGGGAGCGTACGTCGTGTCTTTCAACGAAATAGTCAATATACCGTTAAACTTGGTTGCCATCGCCAAGCCAAGGTCTTCCCTACTGAGATCCGGAGCGACTGTTTCCACAGCTGTCTGGGATCCGGGCTATAGGGGTAGGAGTAAAGCTCTCCTAGTAGTCTATAACTCTCACGGATTAACACTGTATAAAAACGCTAGGATAGTCCAGCTTATCTTCATAAAGCTGACAGGCGAGGTACTTGAAGGCTACGCGGGAGTATACCAGGGAGAGACCTAACGAGATCTTAGCCTTAGAGGCCAGGAGGGCCGTCTCTGAAGGCAGGGTAAAGGCCTTTATCATCGAAGGTAAGTGGAAGGTTTTCTTCGTAGAATCGCGGCTTAGAGATAAGCTATACTTTCTGGTACCGGGCGCGTATTGCTCTTGCGCTGACTACTTTTTTAACGTCTTCCTAAAGCGAAGGAAGAAGTATTGTTACCATCTTCTCGCCTTAAAATACGCATTAGAAGAGGGCAAGGTAAGGTGTGAACACCTAACCTTAGAGGAGTTTAAAGCACAAATGTTTAAGAAGGTAGTAATGGGGATGTTCCTCTAACCTTTATTCCTCCTCTACCTCTACAGCTATCTCAGCTCTCGTCTCTATCCTCTCGACTTTACCGTCTCTCAGGTATATTATCCTGTCACTCACATCTATCATCTTAAGGTCGTGTGTAGCCGTGACTACAGTAACTCCCCGCTCTTTGTTCAGTCTGCGGAGCAAGTTGATGATGTCCAGCCCTGTGTGGAGGTCTAAGTTTGCTGTGGGCTCGTCAGCTAAGACTATTGCTGGGTCATTAGCTAATGCGCGGGCAATAGCTACCCTTTGCTGCTGACCGCCGCTAAGCTCAGCTGGTTTGTGGTGTAGCCTGTCTCCTAGGCCTACTAGGGTTAGAAGCTCTTTAGCTTTCCTTATTCTCTCCTCTCTTTTTACTCCCGCGAATATCATAGGTAACATAACGTTTTCTAACGCTGTAAGCACAGGTATTAAGTTAAAAGTCTGGAAGATATAACCTATCTTACGGGCTCTCAACCACGCCAACTCATAAGCGTCTAGCTTGCTTATGTCTACCTCGTCTATGTATACCTTGCCGCGTGTTGGCCTGTCTAACCCTCCTATCATATTGAATAGAGTAGTCTTACCAGAGCCGCTGGGGCCCATAACCGAGACGTACTCCCCCCTCCTTATACGTAGGTTAATTCCGTCTAGGGCCTTAACGACGTATGTACCCATTTTATAGTATTTTGCTAGGTCTTCTGTCTCCACAGTGTACTCGTAATGCATGGACACTTTACTCACCCCTTATACTTCGTATCTTAATGCATCAGCTGGTTTAAGCTTTGCGGCGTAGTAGGCCGGGTAAAGGGTCGCTATTAGGCTTAATGCTATTGCAAGACACATACTCAGGAGGAATAGTCCTATCGCAGCTGGTAGATTAGTGAATATGGGAATGTTCTCTTGGACGCTAAATAATACCTCGAAGAATGAAGATAGGCGCTGGCTTGTTGCTGCGTAAACCATACTGGCAAGTAACCCGCCAATATACCCTGTTAATCCGCCTACTCCTCCTATGATTATGGCTTCGAGTAGGAATAACTCTAGAATATGGCGGTCGAGGGCGCCTAACGTCTTATAAGTTCCTATCTCTTTATACCTCTCGGCAACGGCTATTAGCATACTATTCGTTATCCCGACCCCACAGACCAGTAGTGAGATGAAGAGTAGCCAGTACATGTAAGGCTCTGTGCCATGTTCCCCGCCTATCTGGAGAGATGCCATCAAGAGTAATGATACTAAGAAAGCTATTCCTAAGGTCACGGAGGCCGCCGTGATAGCCGCTCTGGTGAACCTTTTCCTAATGCTCTCTAGGCTTATGTGGAATGCTTCGATTAATGGAAATGATACTTCTCCTATTTCCCAAGTACTGCTCCTCTCAGTTTCCTCTTTACTCATCACTCCCGCCCTCGCGCAGATATAGTAGTGTTATCCTTATATGAACTCTGTTATAAGCCTGCCGTGCAGGGGCAAGAATAATTTATGTGCGGTCGCAGTCGTTTCCCAGAGTAAGATGTCGGCACGATTAGAACGCATAATATCGTTGATACTGAAGGAGCACCCCGAACTTACGCGGGAGTACGTTTTAGAATTGATAAACACTAGAATTAAGGAGCTGGGGGGATTAATTAAGCGGGAGGGTGCGGCATTACTCGTAGCTCGTGAATTAGGCGTTAATATACCTCATGAGGAAGTTGTAATCAATACCTCTCGTCTCAGGCTTAAAGATTTGGTACCAGGTCTCCGCAACCTACAGCTAGTAGTACGGGTACTAGAAATTGGTAAGCCCCATACTACTCGTACCAATAAGATTCTGACGAGTTTTATCGTAAGTGACGGGACGCGGGTAATAACGCTTAAATTGTGGGGTCCTAAAGGGGAGGAACTCGCTAGCCGTGTGAAGCCGGGAGACTGCTTGATAATTAGAGGTGCTTATACCAGGAAGTATCAGGGAGAGCTCGAAATAGGTTTAGCAGACGACGCCATAATTAAGGTAGCAGCGGATGATATGTGTGAAGACGTTCCAAGCTTAGAGGAGCTGGCATCTAGGTACGGGAAGCCCTTAATACTGACCTCGTTATCAGCGGTCAAGTCTGATAAAGGTGTTTACCTCTTAGGGATTACTCAAACCGGTAAAATAGCGTGCGGCCTAATCACCAGCCTAGATGGGGAGATAACTGAAGGTAGCCGGGTAGTAGTGCAAAACAGTCGTATCACATACGAGGATGACGCCTTAGTTCAGTTCCTTGCTAACGTTTTCTCACGCATAACAGTG
>CAZFWY010000002.1:49029-53096 GCA_964522715.1 uncultured Thermofilaceae archaeon
TACTACCATGCTTTATCCTGAGAAGGTCTGGGGAAGAGCTGTCATTACAAACTTTTGAGCAACTGTCGTTGGAGGAGGCGGCGAATGTAACCGATATAGAGGCTACAATATCCTCTATATACTTCAACTTTAGAATTATAGGTGGAAAGCCTATCTCCACAGTGTACATCGACCTAAGCAGTAACGGTGCTGTTCTAAAAGCCGCGTCTAATAACCCTGAGATTTTCGAGCTACTAACGGGAATTACACTCGAAGAGGCTAAAGCTCTCTATGAAGAGAACATCCTCCCAAGCATTTTAGAGTATCTTGGGGAAGAGCTTAAAGGGGCTAGTATAAGGATGAGTTGTCTACGTTACCCTAACGGCACTGCCATCATACTTAAGGTAGAAGAGGTCTTAAAGCCTCAGGGAGGGCCCCGCAGTAATCGAGATATCTCTTCGCAAGGCTCAAATGCCTATACGCCCTAGGGCTTTGCATATATAAGCCAGGCTCTAGGAGAGGCGGTATTGTTTTCCTCGTGTACCTTATCTTAGGTGTACGGAGGCCGCATTTCTTGCACTTGTACCCTTTACCCCTGCCCATAGAGGTAAAGGTACCTCCGCATCTAGGGCATCGCTCTCTCTCAACAACTAGGGCGCGCCTGGGCTTTACTACTCTTATCATCTCGACATTAACGGTGATTTCCTGGGATTTGCTAGGAGGGCTCACGCCCCCGTAGATTTCTACTAGGTCTCCTACTCGAAGAAGCCTAGCCACCCTATTTAGGAACCCTGTCTCTTTGAAGACAGCACACAGAATAGAGTGCCCCTCATACTCTATGTGAAAGAATAGATGCCCGCCTCGAATTACGCGCGGTCTTGTGGCTACGCGCCCTAATAAGCATATGGATTGGTAAGGCCTTACCTTCCCGATACTCACGTAATTCCGAAGGTGAACGCCAAGGCCCTGATTTGTCTTAAAAATTTCCCAGCAGTCTACCTCCCAAGTACGAGCTAGTCTACGCGCTAATTTCTTTAATATCTCTAGCTTGAAGGAACGTATACCAGCTATTACCGGATCTGGCCCATGAGGATATATTAGAGGCCGCCTACGCTCATAGTCCATATTAGCGAATGTTTGAGGACGTGTTTGTCTGTCGATCTCTAAGACTATATCTTCGTCGTAAGGCCTTTTCTTCCTTCTTGAAGGGTCTCTATAAAGTAATAGTTCATATGTATACTCCTCTAGAGGATACGCCCCCACAGCAGCGACAGCTCCTACAAGCCCTCTTCCCCCGCCGATAATATACAAGGGTGTTTTTCCGGCGCTTTCTATTACTTCTTCAACGTATTTGAGGGGTACAACGTCGTGCAGAGCTTTGCGGTAGACACGTTTCATGGAGTCAAGCAAGTTAGTTACCACTATGGCTGCGGGCTCTGTTTTGCCGTGTGTCTCAGCGTATCTCTCTATATGTTCACTTACCAGTCGTACTACTTCTTCTACAGAACCCTTATCTAATGTGAAGTGTAGTGATACTGCTCCGTTCCCCCTGGTTTTAAACGGTATGTTAGGGTTAAGACGCACGAGGTATGGGAGGTCGAGAGGTCTGCCTATTCCTCTCTCTATTAGGGCATGGTATATCTTAGCTCCAATGAATGTCGTGCACATTCCGTCGGGTGAATCTGTATCATCTATTCCGATATGTAGAGAAATCATTTGGTGCTACCTGGGAGGCTAGAATAAAGAAGCATCTACTCAGCTTTCCTGGAAAATCCTCTTAAGACCTGGATCGTTAGCGTAGACTTAACGCCTTCTATTCTCCTTATCTTCGTAACTACATCTTTTAGTAGAGTTTCGTCTTCCAGGTTTATTTTTGCAATTATATCGTAGATGCCGTATATTATATAGGCCTCCTCTATCTCCTTGAAGCTCTCTAGTTCTTTAAGAACTCTACCCTCAACGCCTATCTCTGTCGATATAAGTATATACGCTACAACCACTACCCGGCCACCTCTTAATTCTAGCCCTCTTCTTATTGTGCGTTGGTATCTTTTAAGGATGCCGTCACTTTTTAAAGCTAGCTGGCTACCTTCTTTTAAACTTGCTATTCATTCCTCAAAACTAAGGCCATAACATAGTTATTATACCACTAGCGGTATGTAGGGCATAGGTGGTTGTTGTGGGTAAGCTGAACTTAAGGGACTTCGACAGCCCAGAGAAAGCGTTCAAGGCACTTATGAGGCGAAAAAAGGAAATCGAGAAAGAACTCGGAAAATTGAATGCCCTAAAAGAGGAAGGACGGATTTCCGAGGAGGAATACGAAGAAAGACGTAAAAATTTAGAGAGAGAATTCGTCGAAATAATGGATCGACTGGTACAGATTAGGTTCCTTATGAGGAGGTGATAGCGACGTCAATTGACGCCTATAGGAGGAAGTATGCTTACGGGGAAGACTACGGTACGAGCTACTTTAAGTATGGCCCGATAGCTGAAGAGCCTAAAGTTATCGAGAATAGGGGCTTCTTCATACCCGAAGGCACTATAGTGCTCAAGGTCGTTGGAATAACTAAGAGGCTCGTAGTGGGCGAGGAGGTAGCCGAATACCTAGGCTCTAAGGAGGAGGCTGCTAAGTACTTGGTATATCCCATGAGGGATGGTATCGTAGGTAAGGAGGATACGCGTGCATGGGAGGTTATAAAGGAAATAACGCGTTACGGGCTCGAAACTACGAAGCCTGAGTCAGAGGATTTCGAGGGCTTCTATATAACCGCTGGTATCTCGGCCGGTGCGCCCACTTATATGTACGAGAAACTATTCGACATACACGCCGAGTTAGACGCAGAGTTAGGAGCCGTTAAAGCCTTCACCATAATACCCCAACCGCTCGCTGTGGCTATCGCTCAGAAGAAGCTTACCTGTACAGTCGTAGAATCGGGGCACGGAAACACTCAGATAACTCCCATCTCTAAATACCCTCTACGAGATGCTATAGTGTCTCTAAACAGGGGAGGGGCTGAGGCCGACGCTATAACTGCAGAGATCCTAAAAGACAGCGGATACGGGGATCTAGCGGGGGAGGAGAAGTTTGTCCGTATAGTTAAAGAGAACATAGGCTTAATTCCTCGCGATCTTGATGAGGCGATAAAGAAAGCCAAGGAGAACCCAGAGAGATTTAGGGCTAAGTTCAAGGTTCCCGGTACGTTGATTGAAGTAGACCTAGGTGAAAACTCATGGATGCGTTTTCTAATAGGTGAAATAATCTTTAACCCAGAACATGAGATATTCCAGAGCTACTATAGTAGAGGTATGCCCAGACCTAAAGCTACGGTTAGGGGAGACGAGCGCATATCAGGGACTATCTCTCTGGGCGAAGCCATACACTTAGCTATTAGTAAAACCTCCTTCGAGTTACAGTCCAAGTTATACAGTGAGATCATTCTCAGCGGTGGTAATTTCGCCTGGCAGGTACCCCCAGAACTAGCCGACATGGCCTGTGACGCGGCTACCAAAGTGAAGATTCAGATGGAGAGTAAGGGATTAGACGTTCACGTGGAATTAACTGCTGACCCTGTCTACTCTGTATGGAAGGGCTGTATAGTCTATAGCTTGGCTCTTCCCGACGAGTACGTTTGGGATTGGAGGCGGATGGAAGGCTGGTTTAAGCGAGGAATACATTATTAATAGTCAATGCGTTAATGTATCGAGAAACGGCATCGGGTAGCAGAGATGATCATGCTATCTAAGCTCAAAAGCGCATTGAGAAGGTATTTTATAGAAAGAGGATGCGAAGAAGTAATACCACCAGATGGTATTGACGACGTGGAGTCCCTTCTCCTATTTCGGGACGCTAACAATATGATAGCTGTTAAAGTGATCGACGTGTCCGGTATACCTACGTCCCGAGTTAAAGATACTATAATGAAAGCCGTAATCTCTATGAGAAACTTTGCTGAGAACTACGAGCTAGATGTAAATAAGTTGTACGTAGCCACTAACGCGCCCAAAATAGGCGTATTACCTAAGTTCTCATGGATTAAGGGCTTAGGTGTGGGTATATTACTCGTAGATAAGAGTAATAAGAGAATCGT
>CAZFWY010000002.1:53196-71468 GCA_964522715.1 uncultured Thermofilaceae archaeon
TTAAGGGCTTAGGTGTGGGTATATTACTCGTAGATAAGAGTAATAAGAGAATCGTAGAAAAGCTGCCAGCAATTCCTAGGCGTTCTCGCTATGCTAAGTATTATGCAAAGGATCTTGGCGGCTTAATAAAAAGTCAGGAAACCATAGTTAAAAGGTTAGAGGCAGTAGAGCACAAGACGGAACAGCTAGAAAAAACTGTTGCAAGTGTTAAGCAAGAATTAGAGCTGCTGAGAAAAATGATTTCGAACTTAGAGAGGCAACTAAAATCTCCCGCTAGGATAGCCGCAGTCCGGCCCGAGGATGTAAGCAAGGCTCCCCCGAGCGAGGTTATAGACGATAAGGATCTGCCGAGCTATGCCAGAGACAATCCGTGGTTAATAGAAAACCCATGGCGTAAAAGACTTAACGAGCAAGTGGGCTGAGATGGGGTCATTAAGTAAGCTTTTCGTCACAGGTCGGCGCTCCAGACCTTCTTCATTCCCCGAACTCCAGTATGTATCGCTTCTATAAAGTTAGTTAATTTCCTCAGCGTCTGTTTGCAGGCTCTCTCTTCACGGACCTCTACTCTGGCGAGCCTAATCCTTCGTTGACTAATCAACTATTGTTGTAATTAATTGAACTTATGAGTAGGTTAAGACATCTTATACGAATATTTGCTTGAATTCTTCTCTTATTTTCTCGTATCTGCTGATGTCCTCGCGAGAGACGCTTGGCTGCACCTTTTTTAACGCCTCTGCGAAGTGTCTCATGATAACCTTTGTGGGTCTGCCCTTCTCTCTCAGCGCTGTTAGTGCGGCTTCTCTACAGAGAGCAGCTATGTCGGCTCCTGTGTACCCCTCAGTTTTTTCTGCGAGTTCCTCTAGGTCTACGTCTTCTGCTAGCGGCATGTTCCTCGTATGTACTTTAAAGATTTCTAGTCTCGCCTTCTTATCCGGTGGTGGTACGTAAATTATTCTGTCAAACCTACCGGGTCTGAGAAGGGCGGGGTCTAGGATATCGGGCCTGTTAGTAGCGCCGATCACAACCACGCCCTCAAGCTTGGCTATCCCGTCCATCTCAGTGAGTAGCTGGTTAACTATCCTATCGGTTACCCCCGCGTCGTAGCGCATACCCCGCCTAGGCACTATAGAGTCTATCTCGTCGAAGAATATTACACAGGGTGCCGCCTGCCTAGCCTTCGCGAATATCTCCCTAACTGCTTTCTCGCTCTCACCAACCCACTTACTTAATATTTCTGGCCCTTTAACCGCTATGAAGTTTGCCTCGCTCTCAGTGGCTACGGCTTTAGCCAGCAATGTCTTACCACAGCCCGGAGGGCCGTAGAGGAGTATGCCTTTAGGCGGCTCTATCCCCATTTCCTTGAAGTACTCTGGGTGTTTCAGTGGCCATTCAACAGCTTCTCTCAGTTCCTGCTTAACGTCTTCTAAGCCTCCTATGTCGTCCCAATGCACCTCGGGAACTTCGACGTACACCTCTCTTAAGGCAGTGGGCTGTATGTCTCTAAGTGCGGCTAAGAAGTCTTGACGTGTGACTTTTAGTTCTTTTAGGACTTCTGCTGGTATGCCTTTTTTCATGTCTATTTTTGGTAAGAATCTTCTTAGGGCGTGCATGGCTGCTTCTCTGCACAGGGCGGCTAGGTCTGCACCCGTGAAGCCGTGGGTTACTTCGGCCAGCTCGTCGAGGTCTACGTCTTCTCCCAGCGGCATATTCCTAGTATGCACCTGAAGAATCTCCCTCCTAGCCCTCTTATCCGGTACGGGGATAGCTATCTCCCTGTCAAATCTACCGGGCCTCCTCAACGCAGGGTCGATATCCCCTGGTCTGTTCGTAGCAGCTATAACTATCACCTGCCCCCTGCTCTTTAATCCATCCATTAGGGCTAGTAGTTGCGCTACGACTCTCTTCTCGACCTCGCCTGTCACCTCGCCCCTCTTAGGAGCAATAGCGTCTATCTCGTCAATGAATATAATAGCGGGGGCGTGCTCCTTGGCATCCTCAAATATCTCCCTCAGCCTTTGCTCGCTCTCTCCGTAGAACTTGCTCATAATCTCCGGGCCGTTTATAGCTATGAAGTATGCGTCAGACTCGTTTGCTACTGCTTTTGCTAGTAGTGTTTTTCCGCAGCCCGGCGGGCCGTGTAGTAGTACGCCTTTAGGAGGCTCTATGCCTAGGTGTCTGAAGAGTTCCGGATACTTTAGTGGTAGTTCGACCATCTCCCTGATCTTCTGCTTAGCCTCCTCCAAGTCGCCTATATCCTCGTATGTTACCCTGGGGATTTCGAGTTCAGCCTCTGATACAGGCTTAGACTTAATCACTATATCGGTTCTATCAGTAACTTGAACTATCTGCTTAGGAGACGTAGATACGGCTGCGAAGCGTAGGGCGGTGTTTAGCACGGGTATTTCTAAGATATCTCCTCGCTTTATAGGCCTGCCTATGAGCCTAGTCTTCACATAGTTCTCGAAGTCTGGCGAAGGCCTAAACGTGAGTTCGCCGAGGGGTGCGAGTACGAGTTTGTCTGCTGGCTCTGCCTCTACTTTCCTAATCTTTACAGCGTCTCCAAGTCTGGCGCCTGCGTTCCTTCTGATTAGACCGTCCATGCGTATGACGTTCCTTCCTTCATCCTCTAGGTAGCCGGGCCAGACAGTAGCCACCGTGCTCTTACTACCTATGATCTCAACTATGTCTCCGGCTTCAAGCCCTAGAGTTCTCATAGCTTTCCTGTCGATCCGTACAATTCCTCTGCCAACATCCCGGGGCTTAGCCTCTGTAACACGTAGTTCTATTTCGTTCCTAGCCAACATATAGATCCGCCTAGGTAACTTGTAAGATGTCTATAATATCGTTATTCGCTATCACTATTTAGCCTCCTAACGTTGCCACTATGAGGAGATCAGCTTGTTTAGAGCTATTCCCATGATGCTCCCCCAGATAAACATAGAAAAGATTTCCGCTGTTTTCCCCGTTTCAATTCTCAGCGCTCCGACCAAGATGTATTTAAGAACTATAGAAAGTGCTAGTACCGCGATTACTTGGAAGTGCTGTAAGGGGTAAAGCACTCCTACCGTAACTCCCAGAACAAAACCCGCGGGATTTAGGGGGACTCCTCCTCCGATGATGTAGATAAACGAGAATAGCAGAGTAACTCCCAGGCCTAGCAGAAACATTCTCACGTCTAAGTTAAGAATGCTCAGTTCGCACTTTAAGGGTAGGCTGAACGCCGCTACTTCTCCAGGTCTAACCCTGAAGTAGTATAATGCCGATAAGAATGTTGAGAGAAATGCCGCTACGGCTAGTGGTGCAACCCCCTCAAACCTCCTAACCTTACTGACCTCTCTCAGGGCGGATGCTACGAGTAAGGTGTTGATGTAAACTAGGAGCGTTGATACTGAGAATACGACTACACTTGAAATTGCTTTATTCGGTATTACCTCGTAAACGCCTCCAGAGAGGTATAAGCAGTTCCACTTACTTTGCGTAATTACGGTTAGCTCTACTAATGCTAAAAGGGAATATTCACCCTCGAACCTAAGCATAACTATTGCGGTTAAAACCGATATTACTATGTAAATTCCTAACAGGAATGCCGCATTTAATGCAGCCAGGAAGAATAGTAGGGGAGTTGCTGCCAGGACGGATAATAGGAGGAGAGTGGCTGGCGCTGGTAAGTTAATGTCGTATGTGATATACTGTCTCCTAGAAATAGCCGCGAACGCTAAGATGTAGATGAGTAGGCCTGTATACGCCCCCAAAGTAAAGTTATAGTTAACTAGTTGGCTAGCTCCTAAACCCAATATAAAAGTCGCTATGAATGACAGTGTGGAAAGCAGACTTATTGAAAAGAATATCAAGAGGTGGTTAGCCGATAAGAACGCCGTTCCCAGTCCCGTACCTATACCGGCTAGAGCTGCAACCAAGCTTCCGATTTTGCCCGTATAGAAGGAGAGGCTAGCTGTGTTGCATGCTCTGAAGTACGGGTTCGGCAGTCTTTCAATAGATGCCCAGAAATTGCGTAGCATAAGGTAGACGGCGTATGTCAGCATGAATTGAGAAAGGACTGCAGCCGACCACATTGTGATTACTATGAGCGAGGGTGCGCTGAGAGCCTCCTCTAACTTAAGGTTGCTGAGTATCTCTAATGCAAGAGGGGACTCTGAGATCTTGCCTTCAATAAACGACGATATTATGTGTGCGGGAACGTAGAATGAAACTATGGGGGAGGACATTATAGATGACGTTGTTAGTATTGCGAAGAACTTAAAAGCCAAGCCTTTATCGCGTGTTACCCGCAAAATTATAGCAGTTAAAGGTGCACCTAGTAGTAATGCAGCATAATAAGACTTATTGAGAAATAGCGTTATACCTAAGCCTAGGAGGAAAGCTGAAATATAAATGAGTGTACTACCTATAAGTCTATACTTCAAATCCTCTCCCGCCTCTCACTTCGGCCAGAAAAGGTACGTTCTGCTTACTCTTAGAGTAATAGTTACGCAACACAGGGCAACCATTCGCTTTTCCCTCGCAATACGTTATTAACATAGCCTTTCTTTTCCGCCAGTCTTCTGGTGAAAGCAAGACACAGCGTTTACCAGTTGCCGTTCTCAGGTAAAATCTACATGGACGCTTAGTGGACATGGCCGACACCGCCACACTGGCAACAATGCCTATATCAACGTCGTTAATAATTCTTGGTGGTATGCCTGCGAATTTACCTCCCGAAGCTAAGGCCAAGTGGCTAGAGGTCTCAAAAGCTAAAACTCCCGAAGAAAAATTGAAGGCGCTGGCGGAGTTCTTAGCGGTGGTACCGAAGCATAAGGGGACGGAGAAATTACGTAGACAAGTGAAGCGACAAATGGCGATTTTACGTAGACAGATAGAAATTAGTAGGAAGAAGAGGAAATACCGTTATAGCTTCTTTGTAGAGAAGGAGGGTGACGTTCAGTTAGTCTTACTTGGACTCCCCAACAGTGGTAAGAGCAGTTTGCTGAACTGTCTGACTGGAGCGAAGAGCCCTTCAACTCCTCAGCCATTTGACACTAAGCACTTAGTTCCGGGGATGTTTAAATGGAGAGGAGTCTTCTTCCAAATAGTAGATACGCCATCCATAATAGAGGGGGCAGCGAGAGGTGCGGGATTAGGAGTCCAAGTGCTTTCGATGGCTAAAAACGCGGATGGACTCATATTGGTCGTAGACGTGTCTGCAGACCCCACTCACCAGCTAGATGTTCTCTTAAGAGAACTCAATGAGTTCCAGATAAGTGTGGTCAGGCGGAGCTGTGAGATTACTATAGATAAGAGGCGGTACGGGGGGATTGTTGTTCTAGGAAGTCTCCGAGGCTGCTCTGTATCTGATGTCCAAAAGTTACTTAGAGAATACAGGATACACAATGCCGTCGTACGAATAAGAGGTGAGGCGATGCTTGACGACATAGAGGAAGCTATAATATTCCCGTCCACTTATAAACCAGCGCTTATAGTAGCTACAAAAATCGATGTTTATAGGGAGGGCGTTAAGGTGCTTAGAGAGCATCTAGCCGAAAAAGGTTTACCTTTACCTGTAATTGAGTATAACGCGTCTACGTGTGAAGGCCTGACCAACGGCTTACCAGCTTACTTCTTCGAAGAATTAGAACTGATGAGGATCTATACGAGGAACCCTCGTACAGGGGAAGTTGCTAGCAAGCCTGTCGTTGTAAAGAGAGGAATTAGAGTTCTCGACTTAGCGCGGCTTATACACAGCGGTCTCTATAGAAACTTTAGGTATGCACGTGTCTGGAGTGATAGGTTAAGATTTAGCCCTCAAAGAGTGGGAGGAGATTTTGTTTTAGAAGATGGTGACATCGTGGAGATAGTATCTAGTGTTTAGCTTTATGCCTCAGTCTTAATGTCTGCGCAACACCCTTTAATGAGGATAATGTTCGTCTCTCTTGATGTATGTAGCCCAGAAGGAAGCTATAAGGAAAGCTTCAAGATACATGTCGCTAGCAGTAATATTCTACATACTCAACTGTATAGGCGCGGCGGTCTACATCTTCTTCGGAGCTGGAGGTAATTTCCAGCTGGGATTGGCCTATACGGCTGCCTGCCTGCTCTCCTTTGCCCTAGTAATGGTTACTCGGAGGCTGCTCGATGACTACGCGCTTGACACGTTCAATATACTATCTATAGTGGTGGGTACATTAGGGATATTTACTGGCCTGGTTGTAGGAGGGATCTTAGTGTTTCTAGCTCGTTACGAACTGACAAAAGAACTAGAAGTCTTTTAAGATTCACTTACAGCAGTATTTCTATGGAAAGTATTGCTTTACCTATTCTCTAAGCGGTTAGTACGTAGCGAGATGTTTATAATTCACTTGTATCTTTGCCTCTAAGGCGGTGATAATGGCTGTGGAGAAGAAAGTGATGGGGCCTCCAGCACCGATGGTTAAAGTGCCAAAGTTACTGCGCTACGGAGGGCTAACGCCAAGAGAGTACAAGAAAGCTAGGGGTTATTCTGTGGGGGAAATATCTGCAGTAGGTTTGACCATTAAGGAGGCTAGGCTACTAGGCATATACGTAGATGAACGCAGGAAAACTACTTATGATTTTAATATTAATGCTCTGCGAGAATGGCTGGATAAGGTTAAGAGAGAAGAGGTGATTCCACCCAGGCCGACGTTACCTAAAAGAATAGTAGTCAAGCTCGACAGAGGCAGGGTCTTTAAAGGTAAAACCATGGCTGGTAGGAGGGCGAGGGGACTGCTAAGCGTGAAATTAAGGCAGACGCACAATTACAAGTGGAAGAGGAAGATTAAGGAGAGAAAGTTGAAGAAGAGGCATGAGGCTAAGAGGCATAAAGGAGGACATTAGAACTTTGCAAGTCCTTTCTTCTTAAACTCCTCCATTAATTTGGTTAAATGCTCATCTACGATCTTAGAGCCGCATTCATAGCAGTAGTACTCCCCCATTATTTTCGCCACTACATTTTTAGAGCCGCAGCGCACACATCTAATTTCTTTCCTAGGCTTATTCGCGCTCAAAATACGCACCTCTTAAGGTGCTACTTAAAGTAGTCTTCAAGAGTTACCCGTTTGGGTAGTTGTACCGATACTTTATCCTCTTCGCCTTTTAGATAAGCCTTTATCTTCTCCGCTAGAGTCGGACCTATCGTGGGCACCTTTGCTAGGTCGTGTACGTCGGCCTCCAGTAAGTCTTTAAGGGTTTTATATCCATGGTTATAGAGCGCTCTAGCTCTCACCCTGCCTATCCCCTTTATAGAGACTAGCTCCAGAAGCTCTTCTTTGACCCCATGCTTTAGCCTCTGTCTCAAAGTTCTAAGCGCGAAGAAGTGGTCGTTTAATCCTCGGATTAGCGCTATCTCCGACGCAGCGTAGGATAACCACTCAGCAGTTTGCGTAAGGGAGTATATGTCTCCAGGCCCTACCCTGTATTCCTCAATGATGTAGTCTTCACTTCTCTCCTCTATCCAATCATAGAGTAAGAACGCCGTCTTAAGCTCTGCTAAGAAAAACTCGTAGTCATACGGGTTAGTTGGAGGCTCGACGAACAGGTCGTGGGATAACTCTGAGGCTATTTCGTCGTACTTGGCTTTTTCTTTACGAGTGAGGTACAGCTTAGACATGTCCGGTGTGGAGACTATCAAGTGGAGGTAAGCCAGCGCGGATTTCCTCTTCTCAGCTTCCTCTAGTCCCGTCAAAATGATGGATGCCGTTTTGGGGTCTATGTATAGCGATGAAACCCTCCTCCCCAGCTCGGTAGCCCTCAATTTATTGCCTTCCCTTTTTATCATCCCATGGGCCTCTAGGAAGTTTAACGCCTCCTTCAGGCTAGTTTCGAGGCTAAAGGTGCCGAACTGGTGGGTGAAGAGCGTGTTTTCAAACACTCTTTTGACTTCTTCCTTACTACTCGCGTAGCCGCTAGCTACGGTAGCTAGCAAGTGTGCTCTCACTTGGGGCTCTGAAGACAGGCGTGAAACTATCCTCTCAGGGGGGGACATAATGTAATTCTCCCACAAGAAGTCCCTCTCTTCTAATGTACGGGCTATAAGTATGGCTTCGCCGTATTTGTCATACTCAGGCCTGCCAGCCCTCCCGGCCATCTGTTTGTACTCCATCGTACTTATCTTTTCGTAATAACCCAGCTCGACATTATACCGCTTATAGTCTGAAATTATAACTCGGCGGGCTGGGAGGTTAACTCCGGCTGCGAGGGTAGGAGTTGCAACTACGATTTTAATGAGGTTTTCACGGAATTTTCTCTCTATAAAACTACGTACGGCGTGGGAGAGCCCAGCGTGATGGAAAGCTACCCCTCTAGAAACCAGTAGCGCTAGCTGTTCAGTTAAGCTGTTCCTCTCAAGTGCCAGGAGCTCTTTGGATAATCCCTCAAAGGCGGTTGTCTTTCTTCTCTTCATGCGTAGGGCTAAACGCCGAGCCATAGATACAGCCGTTCTCCTGGTAGGCGCGAATATCAGCGCTTGTCCTCCCTCGTTTACACACGTAATAGCGAGGTCCGTGATCGGTGAGTACATCTTAGGTAAGGTTATAGAACTCCCATCCGAGAACTCTACTTCTCCCTCGTAATAAACTCCCTCCTTGAGGGTTACAGGTCTCCAGTCAGAAGAGACTACCTTGGCCCCCAGCCATGAGGCTATTTCCTCAGAGTTCCTAACCGTAGCGCTGAGGGCGAGTAGTTGGGGGATATTATCCGCGCACTTAAACCTGGCTATAATCATTTCGAGAGTTGGCCCTCTTTTGCTTTCGTTCAATAAATGCACTTCGTCTATGACTAAAACCTTCAATTTTTTGAGCCACGAAGGGCGATGCCTTAGCAAACTGTCAGCTTTTTCATTCGTAGCTATGATGACGTCGTATTTTTCAAGCCAGGGGTCGGCCGAGTCGTAATCCCCTATACTCAGCGCTACCTTAACTCCTAGTTCATCGCCCAAGCTCGAAAACTCTTGGTATTTCTCGGATGCGAGCGCTCTTAAAGGTGTTAGGTAGAGTGCTAACCCACCCTCCTCCAGTACCTTCTTAAAAATCAGCATCTGGGCTACTAGGGTCTTACCGGAGGCTGTAGGGGAGCATAAGAGAAGGTTTTCCCCCTCCAGTACCCCTAGCCTGATCGCCTCTTCCTGGGGAGGGTATAAATCTGTATAACCCCTCCTAGCTAAAGCTTCCTTGAGTTCTGCGGGTAAAGGAAGTTCTGATATTTTCATCTCTCAGGCCCGCTTAATATATCCGGGTTTCGGCTCCATTAATTCACCGTTATCCAGCAACCTCTCAATAACTCTCCTGGTAAACTCTTCCTCTATTCCCCGCTCTGCGGCAGCTTGTATAACGTCGCTCTTCTTAACGGCTTCCCCTCCCTGCTCTTCGACCATAGTTTTAATTAAATCCAGGATTATGATGACTTTCTCCCTCTGAGATTTCGACTGACCAGTCATTACAATGTCTATGTCTATCCTCTGTGTCTCAACGTCCACACCAACACTCCTGAGGAAGTAATTCATGAGCTCTATAGCTGCTATAGCGTCTTCCTCAGTTACTATTTCTCTTAAAGCCATTTTAGCGTGGGCTTCAGCTAGTCTAACTAGTGCCTCCAACTGCCTAGGGGTTATAGCCACGGGAGAATCCGGTGTTTCGCTTCTCTCTCTCATACTTACGTAGAAGTCAACTAGCCGCTTCTTGGCCTCCTCCGAGAGTCTCGGCCTAATGTACTTCCTAGCGTAGGCTATGTATTTCTTGAGGAGGTCGGGGGGGATTATGTTATCCATGACCTCTGGGAACCTGTTCCTATGGAAGTCTAATACGTACTCAGCTAACTTGCGGTCTTCCTCCTTGTTCGGTCTATCAGTTATGACGAAGATTAAATCAAATCGTGACAGTATGGTTACTGGCAGGTCTATGTTCTCAGTAACTGGTCTATTCGGAATATACCTCCCGAAGGCGGGATTTGCAGCGGCTAGGACAGAGGCGCGGGCGTTAAGGGTGGCTACGATGCCAGCCTTAGCTATGCTAATAGTCTGCTGCTCCATAGCTTCGTGTATGCTGACCCTATCTCTAGGATCCATCTTGTCAAACTCATCTATACATGCGACTCCTCCGTCAGCTAGTACCAGAGCACCAGCCTCAAGATAGAAGTCCCCCGTCGATTTCTCTCTAATAACTGCTGCGGTGAGACCAGCTGCTGTGGAGCCCTTACCTGTTGTGTATATTCCTCGGGGAGCTATTGTAGCGACATATCTCAGTATTTGGGATTTAGCCGTTCCGGGATCTCCTATGAGGAGTACGTGTATATCTCCTCTTACCTTAACTCCATCTGGATATGTCTTGGGGACGCCGCCGAATAGGAGGGCGGCTATTGCCCGTTTGATTTCCCTATACCCATAGATTGAAGGTGCTATTGAGTCGGCTATTAGGTCGTGTATGTTTGGGAGGCGGGATAGCTCCAGTATCTTTTTCTCGTCCTCGGGGGTTATCTCTATCTCAACGCTTTCCTTGCTCGATACCTCGACGTGATTAGCTCTCATGATTGCCCTGAAGAGGGGGGAGCCTTCCTTACGCGCAAATCTATCTTCGACTACTTCTAATACTCCCGTCACTACAGCCCTATCGCCTGGTCTAACTATGTCGACGAGGTCGTCTGTTAAAATAACCTCTATCGAACGAGGTAACTGACCGGGTGGGAGTTCCTCGGGTTTTTCTTGCAGGACGAATTTCTGCCAATCCATAAACTCTGATTCCCCTAGGAGAAGCTCAAAGTCCCCTTTCTTTTTATTGTTAAGCGAACATTGGGGGCATTGCACAGGCTTCACTATACCTCCCTTCCCCTGCGGAACGGGGATCTTCTCTCCGCACTCCTTACAGACGAAAACGGCGGTTAGCAGTTGCTGTTTGACAGGCGATATGCGAGTGACTATTCCCTCCAGGGATACGAGCCTGTTTATATGTACTGCTCTTATTCCCCGTAAAGGTACCTTAAACGGCTCAGGAAGCCCTTTTATGCGCGCGTATACTCTCTTTACCGCTCTTGCATACTCGGGGTTCTCTATTTTCAATACTTCTCTCACGGCCTGCGAGGCGCACTCAAGCACTTCTTTTGGTTTTTCTACCAGTAAATTGATAAGCTCTTCGTCGAAAGACAATAAATCCTCAAAGTCTATGGTGACCGAAATCTTCGATTCTAACGCCATTCGAGCGATTTCCTTCCTATACTTGAAACTTCCCGGCCTGTCCTCGAATACTTTAAAGAATTCTACAAAGCGGTCAACGAGGTTAGTTGCTTCTACCTCTAAGGCCTCCATAATTCCTCACCTTTTTCCAGCCTGCTAACCATGAAGGTATACCAGTCGTTTAAGATGGAACACAAAGCTACGTACAGCATGCGCTCTTCAACGCTCATTCTTCTCATGATTTCTCTCTCAGGCCTAGGGTTTGTGACTGCTAGCTCAACGATTTTCTTCATCCTAGCTCTGATAATATCGACTATCGCCGCTTTAGAGCGGCGGAGTAGCTGCGCTTTCTCCCCGTCATCCTCGGCTGAAGCCTTTAATCGTGCTAGGAGGAGCTCAACTTTAACGTAGAATCCCCTTTCTAATCTCTGTAATTCTCTCGCTCTCTCCTCCTTCCACCTTATTTTGTTGAGTTCGCTAAAATTCGGGAGCTTGTCTACATCAAGTTCCACTTCACCTTTCTGCCATAAAGGTACTGCCAGCCTCAGAGGTAACTCGATGCTTAACCCCCTCCTTAACTTGTACTCCAAGGCACCGTAGCGAATACCAGCCAGCTCATCGGCGACTACTCTAACTGGCACTTCAACGTCCGCTAGAAGTAGAGTGTTTAAAGGGTCGAATACTACCATTACACATCCCTATCTTCGATAGGAACGTCAGCTGATTAACCGTTTGAGGAGATAACGGTGAAAATAAAAATGATTAGAAAAATTAATGCTGAAGTATTGTAAGTATAGTAGGCTCAGCTAGCGCGTAGATATCTTCCGGGCTTCGCGCTCAGTCTCCCTTAGCATCAATATATCTCCTACTCTGACAGGCCCCTTAACGTTCCTCGTCAATATCCTCCCTTTGTCCCTACCGGCTAATATGCGTACTCTGACCTGAGTTACTTCTCCTGTTACACCTGTCCTACCAACTATCTGTATTACTTCAGCCGGTGTCGCATCGCTCCACTTATCCGCCATACTTTACCCCAGTAATTTAGCTTGTGAGGCCAGCTTTAACTTTAATTTCATTTACCTCTTTAATTATTTCGTTTACCAGATCCTCTGCTTCTCCGGGCTCAATTATACACGCTGAAGCCGCTGCAACCTCTAACCCTGCAGCTTCACCGAGCCTTTTCTTAGAAGGTACGTAGACGTAGGGTACCTTTTTTTCCTCACACAGCAGGGGGAGATGTGCCACTATTTCTGGAGGATCTACATCCTCGGCTATTAAGACTAATTTAGCGAGGCCCCTCTCCACAGCCTTTGTAGTTTCATTAGTGCCCTTCTTTATGCTTCCGCCGCTCTCTCTAGCTTTAGCTAGTGCTAAGTAGGATTTTTCTGCTAGCTCTTCTGGCACTATAAACTTTACGTAGAAAGGTTTTTCGGACATGTCACTCACCTAGCTCATCGATCATCCGCCCTTTTCTAGAGCCCCTCCCCAAAAACTTTTCGCTTGATGATGAGGGGAGGGTTAATATACGTTCATCGTGGTCTTCCTCACGCTATGTCAAGAGATACTCTGATTACGGCAATTGCAGTAGTAGTCTTAATCGTGCTGGCCGTCTCTCTGCGGTCTCTATTGTCTTTCATCCTCGATACGTCGGTACCTATGGCGGTAGTGTCTAGCTGGAGTATGGAACCCGTACTCCACGTGGGCGACCTCGTAGTTACTACGGGTGGAGGAAGTATAGAGTTAGGCGAAGTGATTCTCTATAGGTCTTCTACGCATGGAAGACTCATAGTTCATAGGGTAGTGAAAATATCGGGGGATAGATATACTACTAAAGGCGACGCTAACCCAGTGGCTGACTTTAGGCCTGTACCGCGTAAGAACGTCTTAGGAAAAGTCGTACTCGTAATTCCTTATGTAGGTTCCATACGGTTAATTGCCGAGAAGATAGTCGGGATGTTCGCGTTCCTCTTCCACAGCTAAGTAAAACCTTATGCTCTCCCTTATAAAGAACGAGAGGGAGGGATATTCTAACTCCTCAACTATTTTCCTCAAGATTCTGAGTTCACGCACCTTCAACCTAACGTTTACCTTCTTCAACTAAGCCACCTTCAGAGGAGCCGCGGGGTCAGTTAGCAGTAACCCACCTTCTGTTTTTCGCGGGATCTATCTAAGGGCCCACCCGGATCTCCTCGGGGGACCTCATCGATCCAGCTTGGCCCTATACTCGCGGGGCGGCCGTTTCAACCTTTCCTTCCCCCTCGTCGGCGGCTTTCTCGGCTCCTATTACTAGGAGCCTTCGCACGCCACATGTTCATCGGGTGGAAGGGGGTCTCGTTTCTGTGCCGTTGCCCGGGGTCTCCCCCGGCGTCTCGCGACGCCGCGAGCCCCCGTAGTTGGTGGGTTTCCTCAGGCTACCCGTCGCCGGGTTAGCCCGAAGCCCGCTCGCTAACTGACCCCGCGGCCCCCCTTATCCTGCATAGAACTTGCTCATAAAGCTACCTAACGTATAGTGTTCCTATTACGAGTATAGACATCGACATACGTAAACGTAAGCTCTAGCCTATCTCTTTCCTTCTTCACAGTTATTACTGTGCCTTTTTCGGCGCAAAATGTTAGCCTATGTACGCTTCTAGCCTCTTCCCTTAGTTTATCTAGAGTCTTATAGCGTTGACTGAAGTGGAAGAGAAATAGGACCTTAGCCCCTATACGGCGCGCTGTTTGTGCGGCTTCTAATGCCGTCGAGTGACCTTTTTCAGCCGCTACGTCGGCTATGTCATGTGTAAATGTTGAGTCGTGTATCAGTATGTCCGGCCTCTTCACTATCTCATCGGTGCTCGCTATGGGTCTAGTATCGCCACTATATACTACTTTTATCCCTGGGCGTGGGGGGCCTAGAACCTCTTCCGGACATATTACCTTACCTGAGGGTAGTTTTACCAGCTCTCCTTTCTGGAGGGCTTTACGTAGGGGTCCCGGAGGTATGCCGAGCTTCTCCGCCTTCTCTACGTTAAACCTCCCGGGGAGATCTTTCTCTCGGAAGACGTACACGAGCGACGGGATTGTGTGCTTGGCTGGCCTCGCGTAAACCTCGTATTTATCATTCTTTATGAGGGGTTCTAGGTGCGGTGCTTCGGGCTTTACCTCCATTACTTCTACCCTAAAACCTAGTCCTCCCCCTCCTTTTTCGATTGCTATGTCTACGTACTCGTATAGGCCTACGGGGCCTATTATTCTCACGGGGATAGTCCTCCCTAGAAGCGAGAGTGAGTATAGGAGTGGGGGTAAACCGTATAGATGGTCTCCGTGTAAGTGCGTTATGAAAATCGTCAAAGGTTTGTTGACACCCAGCCCAGCCCTTATGTATCCGACTTGGCTCCCCTCACCGCAATCGAATAATATAGTTTCGCCAGATTTCTTTATAGCTAGGCAAGGGAGCCCCCTTTCAGGGTGGGGGACGCTACCCCCAACTCCTATAAAGTAAAGCCTAATCACTTTGCTTCACCCAGACCTTAATGACTCTCGTTAGCCCTCTGTGGACTGGGATTGCGAACCCAACTTTCACGCTCTTCTCTTCAGGAATTTTCAATTTTAGGGGATGCATGAAGGCGCATTTCGCGCGGTTTTTTAAGACTCGTTTGCCTTCTTTTAGGAAGCACTCGTAGATCTCAAGTACATCTTTGCCCTTAGTCGAGGAGAGCCTTCCGTATGGAGGGTCAGTCGCCAGGCCCTGAAATGCAGAGTCACGGATAGGTAAAAGGCACGCATCTCCTACGATAACATCAGCATTATGCGCCAATTTATAGAAGTCTAAGTTTGTTCGAGCTCCGTACGCCATTTCCTTCTTTATATCGATACCAACCCCGTAGAAACCTCTTAAAGCGGCCTCTATTAAAATACTACCAGTACCGCAGAAGCAGTCTAAAATGGGGTATCCGGGTCTCGCTCCAGTTAAGTTTACGAGTAAACGCGCGTTTTCGGGGGTTAAAGCCGAAGGATGGAAGAAGGGCCTCTTATTAGGTATTCTCTCCCTGAACCTGCTTCTCTTAAGCTTAACTCTAAGAATACCTACAATTACCCTATCTCTCAATAACCATACACGTACTACCACTTGGGGATTGTTGAGGTCTACACGAGAGTTTGGGGCATATCTCTTAATAGTAGCTCCAATTCGCCTCTCTATTTCAGGGGTTTTCAGCCATTTTAGCTCCTTCCTATCTATCTTCAGAGCACGCACAGAGAAGCTCCTCCCCTCCACATACAGTCTAATTTTACCTGCTGGTAGTACGTCCTTAATCCCCTTGATAAAGTTAGACAAAGCACCACAGAATAACTCCTGAATCACTTCTTTAACTAGTACTGCGTGCTTAACTATATCCAGGAAATCCTCAAGTTTTGAAGGGGGTACGTCAAGCCTCAAGACTCTCTTGCTTATTCTCTCTAATCTGAGACTGATATTAGCACTTTCTAGGAGTCCTCTTACTTCAAAGAAAGCTAGTTCTGGGTAGTCTCCGCTGAGTAATATATTTATTAGGTATGTCATGGCTCGCTATGGCTCTTCTCTATGAGCCATCCACTTCTTTACAGCTCTCACCAATACGGCTATTGATGCTGGTACGACGAAGCAAATCATCATCCAGAAAATCAGCCTGGTTATATCTCCCTTGCCGACCATTACGCGTCCCCACTCTAACAACACCTGGCGGAAAACGAACACGAAGAATAGCGTCCCAACCTCCATCGCCCTAATTTCCTCGCCTTGCATTATCAAGTCCAGCATGTTCCCTATCAGCGGAAGCGTGACGGTCAGTATTATGAGATCGGCAATATACATCCTCTCGCTCAGAGTACTTAACAGGAAGTACCCGATGTATTCCGTGCTTGAGAGACCAGTGAGGTTAGCTACTGACTGCAACCCTCCAAGCAGGGCCAATATCCCAATTAATACTGCTAACAAACCGGTGATGAAAGTAAACGAGCGATGTCTATATGCCGATATTACAGCTACGTCAAGTGAGTACCCTTTAACTAAGAGTAGTGCCCCGGCTAGGAACATTAGGATTTGCCAAACATAGGCTGGGGCTATTATCGTTAAAAGTGTATGAAGCACTATGAGCGCGCCGGGTATCCCCAGCGTATACTTTCTATATTGTTCCTCTGTGAAGAGCTTCTTTAAGTACCTGACAAAGATTAAGAATACCTCTTCCATCTCCCTGGACTGCTGGACAATTACGGGCTTAACTGCGTGAACCGTAATTTTATCCTTGAGAAGGTAGACAACAAATTCATCTGTAGGCCCGTCTGATACCAGTATTAATCCGTCGTATTCGTTCTTAGATATCAGCTGTTCTACTTCTTTCACAACCTTGATATTAGCCGTAGCACCTCCCTCACTACTACCAGCTACTAAAGCGACTTCCGCATCTACTCCCTCCTTTTTCAATTTCCTATACTCTCTTATAGCTGCGAACATCGCGTTTGCGTCCGGGTCTTCAGGGTCTTCTAGTGCGTACTCTACCGCCACGTCGAGTAGCGCTTTTTCCCCGACAATGGGGGTTTTCTTACCGAGTTTCTGGCCTACGTCATCGTCTATGTCTGCGCATAGTACGAGTAAGCGTTTCTTCTTCTCACTCATTGCTACTGTAATATACCCTGGTGTAATATATATAGCCTAGTCCAATTGTTGTTAGCGCTACTTTATCAGGTTAAACTCGACGAGTAGTTTGAACTCCTCCAGCGACAGCGACTCGCCGCGCTTGTACTTCTCATAGACCTTCAAGGCTTCCTGGTACATACGCTTCCTTCTCTCTTCAACTTTCTTGGATAGTATGGTAGCCTTCAACAGTATGTTCACTTTCTCCAGCTCCTCCCTTAAAGCTTTGAGTTGGGCCCTTTTCTCCATGAGGCTATTGTGGGCTTTGTTTGCTTCCTCCTTTAGTTTATTCCTCTCCTCAATTAACTGCTTAATCTCGTCTCTGAGCGCGTCTCTATCCTCTATCAGCGATGAAAGTCTCTCCTTAAGCTTGCCATACTCTTCTGAGAGTTCCGATATTTCTCCTGAAAGTTTGGAGTAAGTCTCCCTTAGGCGTGAGATCTCGTAGCTGAGCTCCTCAATCTCGGATCTAAGAGTAGTGTAGCGACGCGCGCTCGCTAATATGCTTTCTAACTGTGTTAACCTCTCTACATAATATCTCTCTATTTCCGGGGTTAGAGGCTTAGTCTGGTATTCCCACTCGAGTCTCCGAAACTCCTCCTCCACTCTCTCTAGATTTATCCTTCTACCTCCAGTAACGCCCCTCAGTTCTTTAAGCTCGGCGATTTTAACTGCCCTGGCTTCTCTCAGCTTCTTCAAATCTTCGCGTACTGCGTTCCTCTTCTTTCTAAGCTCTCTTATCTTCGATAACAGGTCTCTGCACTTTTCTCTTACGTCGCGCAGCTCTCCGCTAACCTCTCTCAACTTCTCCCTTAACGCTCTAATGTGTGCTGACATCTCTTTGACACGCGTATTTAGCTCGTCTCTTCTTTGGCGAAGCTCGAGGATCTCCTCCTCAAGTTTCTCCGCAGTCGAACGTAGCTCCTCGAAACGCTTACGGAGAGCTTTAACGTCACCCAAGCTCTCTGCCATGCGCGCCCCCAGTCCCACGCTGTATACTTTTAAGCGTAAAAGCCAATTCCCCACAGATATATATACTTCTCTCTTGATGAGAGCTTGTAGAATATCTCGTGGCCCTATAGCCTAGTTGAAGCTGCCCAGCACCTCCTCGACGCTGGGCAGCTTTACATGTCTCTCAGCACTTCACGCTTCTACACTACGCACAAGTTAAGTATGGAGTGACATTGGCCTTAGAGCCTTCGAGAGCGGCGAAACGCACGAGCGTAAAGGCGTTGTGAAGCATCACTCTAGCGTACATCGGGGGCTTTGCGGCCTCCAGGCTCCTAGCCCTAACCTCGTCCCCGTACTTGACTATCAGGTTGGAGAAAGCGTGCTCCTCCGAGAAGCGCTTGACGTAGCCGGTCTCCAAAGCCCACCTGCGGTAGCCAAGCTTGCGGTACCTCCACATATACCTCTTATAGGCTGGGTAGCCTTTAGCCCTAGTCTTCG
>CAZFWY010000003.1:0-27497 GCA_964522715.1 uncultured Thermofilaceae archaeon
GTAGCTAAGCTGTTCGGCGACGCCTACCTAGCCCTAGCAGACCTCTTCTTGGACTACAGCGAGTCCCTGCTACACTTCTTCAGGGAGGGTAACTTAAGGAGCTTCAAAGGTAAGGTAGTTTACTTCGACGCTTCTGAGGGCGTCTATAAGCCGTTGGGCGACTCTCTCGTCTTAATGTTCGGCAGGTCTACCGTGAGAGGGGTGTGGGTGGCAGCGCGGCACTACGTTATAACCAAGACGGACAAGAACGGCCGATTCATAGTTAGAACGGTGGTGACGAGCGACTACGGCTCCTACGAGATATTCGCTTTCCAAGACGAGCCTCCCGAGGGGCCCATAAAGTACGCCCCTGACTTTGGCGTGTACGCGCGTATGGCTTTTAACGTGAGGGCCTTCAAAGAAGTAAACGATATAGAGGTATCCGTCTTTAATGCTGGTAGCGTGGTTTTCTTTGACGTTATGGATCCCGACACGGCCTCTCCTGTCTCTGAGTTTATACCAGTCCTAGTTATCGATCACCACACCCAGAACTACGCCCGTTACTTCAGCTTTACGTGGGAGTGGGTGGGCTTCGCTCCAAGCCGCGAAATGTCTACGGGCACGCTCGTCGTGTATGAGAACCCGAGACTCGCCCAGACGCCGACGTTCGACGCGGTCGTGGAGCTAGGGGGTACTAGGTGGTTTGCTGCTATCTTCAACAATAGGGGTAAAGGGTACGTCGTAGAGCCCGGGCAACAGATAATAGTGCCCTTCACGATTAAGGAGGCCTTCCTAGGCTTCAGACTAGTTGACGAGGAGAGAGTTAAAGCGGCTAAGTCTAGCAGGTTATTCGTCGAGCCGATAGAGTACACAATGAGCGAGGCGAAGGAGGAATGGGAGAGAGCGGAGGAGTACCTTAAGGAGAAGAAGTGGTACGAGGCCAGGGGTAGCTACGTCCTGGCTTGGATGTTAGAGAGGAAGGCCTACGTTAATCTCAGGAACTTCATATTCGACGCCTCTTATGCCTCGGTGTTCTTCCTACTCCTAGCCTTACCCTTCGCCTACCTACTTGAGAGGCTTGTCTTCGAGTTTGAGGACGTTAGGCGTAGAGTAATGGCCTTCGTAGGGCTGTTCATAGCGGTAGTCATATTCATGCTGTTCGAGCACCCAGGTTTCACCCTGATAGCGAGCCTACCCCTCGTAGCCATAGCCTTCCTCATGTTAGTACTAACGCTCGTACCGATGATAATCACCACTAACCACGCCATCGAGGCTATAAAAGAGCTGAGGACGCGCTTCATAGGTAAGCACTTTGCGGAGCTGGATAAGCTGAGCGCTATGGTACTAGCAGCATCTCTAGGCCTTAGAAACTTGAGGAGGAGGTGGCTGAGAACGACTCTCCTGATAGTCTCAATTATAATAGCTACTATGGCGTTCGTGTCAATAGTGTCTGTCCTCTCCACCCGCTACGTGGCTCCTGTAGCTACGTTCGAGGTCGATAGAGGATACGAGGGATTACTGATAAGGCAGAGGGGCTTCAGGCCGCTTCCGTCGTTTCTCTCCAAACAAATAGCCTCGGCGTTCCCGCAGGACGTGGAGTACGTGAGTGAGGTCATATTCTACTACCCGTTCGGTCAGAACATAGAGATAGCACGTACTAAGAAGGGCGAGCCAATAACTATAGACGCGGTTCTAGGGTTAGACCCCAAGGACTTCGAGGTCATACCAGCCCTCAGAGAGGACTTCGAAGCTCTCTTCGTAGAGGGTAGCCGGCCCTTCGAGAGTAGAGACGAGCTAGTGTGTATACTACCGATACAACTAGTCGAGCAGCTCAGTAACGCGGGTATTGACGTAAAGATAGGCTCTACAATCGAGGTACTGAATAGAAAGTTAGAAGTCGTGGGCATCCTGAACAACACTAAGGCGTACCTAAGCAATGTCAGAGATCTCGACGGCCTAGCCCTGCTACCCTTCGAGCGGGGAGAGGAAGCCGGGGGCAGGCTAACGGTTAGATCGGCCAACCCTATGGACCCGTCAGTCGTAATAATAGTCCCGTCGAATATAGCTAAGAGAATGGGCGGTCAGGTCTACGCCATACGTATAATACCCAAAGACCCGAGTAAGTCTGAGCGTATAGCCAGGAAAATGGCCGAGCTATTCGAGTACCACGTCTACTACTCCCAGAAGAAAGACGGGAAGTACGAGGTCATCCGCGTAGCCTCGGTAACTGCCCAGCAGGTGACTGGCCAGGAGGCTATCATACCGGAGATCCTCCTAATGTTCACCATACTGAGCTCTATACTGGGGGCCGTGTACGAGCGCACTAGGGAGATAGGTATCCTGAGCGCCGTCGGACTATCGCCGCTCCACGTAGCCGGTATATTCCTCATGGAGTTCACGATAGTCGCGGTGGTCAGCGCTTTCCTCGGGTACATGATGGGCATAACCATGCCAGCCCTGGTGAGCGGGTTAAAGGTGAACGCAGGCTCGATGTGGATAGTATTCTCAGTCTTAGCCTCGATGGGAGTAACTCTTGCGGCCACCGCGTACCCCGTAAGGTACGCGTCACGGCTAGTCACTCCGAGCTTTGAGAGGAAGTGGAAGCTTGAGACCCACGCCGTGAGGAGGGGTGACACGTTCATAGTTAAGATACCGTTCGTCATCAGCAGAGCCGAGGTGAAAGGAGCGCTTTACTACCTGAAGGAATACCTGAGCCTGTTCAGGTCTGAGGAGACCCCGGCGCCTTTCGTGATAGACTCTATGGAGTATAAGGAGGAGAGAGTAGAGGGGCGTCTGGTGAGGATACTCGACATGAAGGTGAGGGTCAAGCCGCTTGACTGGGGCGTATCCATGATAAGTCAGCTTAAAGTCGAGACCGTGGGTAAGACAACCGCGTGGACGCTAGTGTTCGAGAGGCTATCTGGGACGGAGCACGTCTGGGTCAGGGGAGTCAGAGAGATGACGGACACCATAAGGAAGCAGCTGCTGATGTGGAGAGGACTACCCCCAGCTGACAGGGAGGAGTACATTAAGAAGGCGCGGGAGGAATAAGAGGGTTGAAGAAAGCGGCTTGTATTTTCGTTTTGCTAGTTATTCTTACCTCTATACCTATATCCTTCTCAACTCCTCCGAGCGTGTTTGACAGATACTTCATAGACGCGACATTATATCCGGAGAAGAGGATAGTTTCTGGAGTCCTTAGGGTCGAGTACCACAACAAGGGGACAGACCCTCTCTCAGAAGTATACTTCCACGTATATCCCAATGCCCCGTCTTTCAGGAGTTCGGGGGGCTATTTGAAAGTCAAAGAAGTACTCGTTAACGGTGGGGAGGCCCGCTATGAGATATGTGGTGAAGATGGGACGGCGCTGAAGGTAAACTTGGAGGCGCCGTTGCAGCCAAGGGATAGCGTACTGGTAGAAATACGCTTCGAAACGCGTGTCCCAATAAAGGAGGACAGGTTCGGCTACTACGAAGGCATATTCGCGCTCGGGCAGTGGTACCCCATACTGGCGGTTTATGACTGGAGGGGCTGGAACATAGACCCTTATATCGACGAGGGGGAGAGCTTCTACTTCGAATGCGCGTACTACAACGTTACCTTTAGAGTCCCACCCGGGTACGTGATGGCCAGTACGGGCGTCCTGAAAAACCTCGTTAAAGGCGAGGACAGCTGGGTATACTACTGGTATACTCCCCTCCCTGTAAGGGAGTACGCGTGCGCCATAAGTAAGCTATACGTGGTCGCAGAAGGGGAGGCCGAGGTAGAGGGGCGCAAGGTCAAGGTCTACTCCTACTATTTGAAGGAAGACGAGATACCGGGTAGGATCGCGCTGGATGCGGCTATTAAATCCATAGAATTATACAGCAAGCTGTACGGCCCCTACGTCTACCCTGAGCTGAGAGTTGTAGAGGTCCACGGGTGGTTTGGAGGTATGGAGTACCCGATGTTCGTAATGATAACCTCCCGCATTTACGATCCCAGGCGCAGGGAGCTGCTCGAACTAGTAGTTTCCCACGAAGTATCGCATAACTGGTGGTACGGCATGGTAGGTAATCATGCTGGACGGGAGCCTTTCTTAGACGAGGCCTTCGCGGAATACAGCGACACTCTATACTTCGAGTTCATCTACGGCAAGAAGAAGTTTAAAGAGGTCTTCTCCAGATACGTCCGCAGGCCTTACTACAGGTTTTTGGAGAGAAGGGGTAGGGACTACTCCCTTTCCTCCTCAATATTCGATTTCGGCTCCGACAGCTACGCGTATTTCAACGTGATCTATAACAAGGGCGCCATGGTCCTCAACATGCTGCGCTACTTAATGGGAGACGAGAAGTTCTTCGAGTTCACTAAGAAATTACAGAGGGAGTACAGGTTCGGGATAATAACTCTGGACGACTTCAAGAGGTGCGCGGAGGAGATCTACGGAGCGGATCTGGACTGGTTCTTCGAGTCGTGGATACGCGGGGAGGGGCTACCAACTTATAGGGTCGAGGCAGAGGCTAGGCCCGTAGGTTTCTCATACTACGTCTCTATCTACGTTGAGAATTTAGGGTACCCAGTAACGGCGCGAGTCCCCGTCGAGATCCGTACAAAACTCGTAAGCCTAACGGTGGACGTATGGGTTAACGGCTCAGAGGGCTCTGCGAGCGTGCTAGTACCCTTCGAACCACTGTGGGTAGTAGTTGACCCCGAGGATATAGTCCCCGGCGAAGACTACGACGAGCCCGTACCCGTAAAGCTGGGCTTCCACACCCGAATTGAAGAAGAGCTCTTAGTTACGTCGTTCATACTATTCTTCGCGGTAGTAAACCTGGTACAAGATAGGAGACGCAAGAGCGGCGATAACGTAGCGAGGAGCGTTCCACGGTAAGACTGACCCGAACATGAAGGTTGGGTCTCTGCCGTACACGATATAGGCGTGCAGTAAACCGATAATTACCTGTGAAATAAACGCCCAGAGTATGACCCTTCCACGCTTAATCTCGGGTAGTATGAACGCCGCAGTCACAATCGATACGCCTATCAGCTCCATGGTCGACCCAACCCAGTACATCATGGCCTCCCTAACGGTTACCCCGCTTTGAGTGGACGCCATAACTTCTACGCCGTAAGTTATGAGGCACGCTAGTACACCCAGTAGTTCATTTCTGAGGGTTATAGCTATGGCTGAAGCGTACACTAGAGCCACCAGTACCACGTGGACGCTTAATTTAAGTACTGGGAATTGTAGCACAGATACCACGGATAGTACTAAGTGTAGAAGTAGGGGCGCGAGTCCGATGACAAGCTTTGACATTTTCATATTAAATCGCCTTAGACCACTCGACTTCCTTAAAGCGTTACTCGCAATTTTAATGATGACTTATATATTAACCGCCCCCCTTGACGTTCAGGCCTCGCCCAGGGAAGTAGTGATATGGGTATGGGGAGGAGGCGGAATAGAGGAGATCGAGGTTAACGGCACGAAAGTCTATCTCTCCCCTCCTCCGCCTTTCATCAACTTATCTTTAGAATCCCTCTTCCTCGCAGATGCTATTGCTACTACAAAGCTGCATACATTACTAAAAGAGTACGCTGAGCGCGGTGGCATGGTACTGGTGTTCTCAGAAACCTCGTCTAACCGTACAGGGGAATGGCTGAGGTCGGAACACCTAGGGCAGGGGTTAATATGTTACTTTAACGGTAGCCTGAAGGACGCTCTCCCACATTTCTTGAAATTACCGTTCGTAAAAACCGTCGAGAAACACACGGTTCTAGCAATAACTTATAACGGCCCCACAAGCCCGCCGCTTGGTGTTCTGGAGCTTAAAGGCAGGAGTTTCATCAGACGGCTCCTCGACGTGAATAAGGCAGCGCTAACCGTAGAGCCAGGGGTCTACAAATTATCCCTGTACCACTTATTCCACGAGGAGAGACCGGACGCCTACCCGATAAGCGTTGGTAGGAGCGTGGCGATTAACTTAACCCTCTACGTCAAGTCAAAGCTTTACATCGTGAGAACGAGAGACCTTAATCTAAGCGTGTCTGGGGCAACCTTAGCAGAAACCTTCGAAAACAGTGGTTTCATAATAGACATTTACGAAATAGTGGCGCCGTTCTCAGATTACCTAAAAACGCGGATAGAATACGATAACGTAAGCGTAGCCGTAAATATACCCTCGGGTGGGGACTACGTCTACCAGCTGGTCGGAATCGAGAACTTATCTAAAATCGTGGTGAAAGACCAGCGCGGAGAACCTTTGCCGAACCCCCACGTGGTACTGGAGTACACAGTAGGCTCAAAGAGTTATGTCTGGGCTTGGCGGGGAGGACGGGACGGGACGATTTACGTACCCAAGAACCTGAACAACGCTACGAGTAAATCTTGGCTCATACTCAGCTATGCTAACACGCCGCTCCCTTACGCTGGGGGTAGAGGTCTCATAAAAGTCAAGGAGAGGAGATACTTGATAGCTGAGCTCCAGCCCGGGTCGTACGCGTACTTCTACAGTAAGGAGCAGGGCTTCGTGCCAGCCAGAGTCTACAATAGTATATCGGGCAGCATCTACATAGTCGCTACCCCCAGGAGTAGCACCGTAGTAGCTACGGTATACTCCAAAGGGGAGAGAGTCAGAACAGAACTACCCCTCAAACCTCCGGGCACTATAAGTTACTTCGAAAACTTAGTCCTCGAAGCTATGAGGGCATCGGCACTCGCAGAGCTAGAGTCGGCACGCGAGGCTCTAAGAGAGGCTGAGGAAGAGTTCAAGAAATCGGGGGAACTCACAGCCTATGCGATTTCTGTAGAGGATCTAATCAATAGGGCTAAAGAGTTGGTGGGTAGGGCGGAGAAAGAGTTAAACGAGTCTAGATTCGTAGCGGCTAAATACGCTGCTGAGGCGGCGATAGACCTGGCGAGGAAAGCTGTATCTCTATCCGCCAAATCGAGGATCTCCAGCGGCGCCAACATAGTACTGTTATTAGTGTTCACGGCCTTCTCGGCTATAGCCCTCTCATCTATACTCTTCACCGGGTATACGAGGGTTGTGGCGGCTATCACCATATCTGTAGCTCTGTGGGCGGCGATATACGTCTTACACCCAGGAGTGGCCTTTCTCTTCTCCCCGGAAGACCCCCTAACCATTAGGAGGTTGCTCCTCTTAGCCTCTGTGCTAACAGCGTTCACCTACTTAGTGCTGGTGGAAATTCCCTCATACTTCGAGGACCAGGATCCGGAGAAGGCTGGCTTAATAGCCACACTGGCCATAGTCGCTGGCTTAGCCACCAGAAACCTTAGGAGGAGGCCTCTGAGAACGGTACTGACGGCTTTCACCATAGGTATTGCGGTTTTCGCCTTCATATCCTTCACATCCGTGGGGTACGGGATCTCAGTAATTAAGACGCCGACGCCTATACCCTCAACTAACAAGATGCCAGCCATAAAGGTCATGGCCAGGCTCTACACAGATGAGGTCTCTGTAGTGAAGGATTTAGCCCCCGAGGCCGTGCCAGTCCCGAGGTACATGTCCTCCTCCGAATACCTCCTAGCCAAGGACAAGGCGAGGTATAGAGTGGAGGGCCTGCTGGGAGTCGACTTCGAAAAGGAAGACGCCGTTTCGTCGATATCCTCAATAATCGTGTCGGGAGGGAAGCCAGAGGGCAGAGACTGGGTTATGATTAGTGAGGAAGCGGCTAAAGCGTTAAACGTTAAGCCCGGAGATTACATCGACGTGTACTTCGCCGGTGGTTACCTACACCTCACCAAACTCAGAGTAGCTGCGATCTTCTCTAGCGGTAAGATGGCCGCGATAAGGGACGTGGACGGCAGTTACCTGAGGCCGTCTAAGTACGTATCCACGGAGTACGGTGGGGGAAGGCAGCTCGTAGACCCAGAGGCATTAATAATAGTCTCCACTGAAACAGCCCGTAGATTATGGGCCAGTTTACACGGCTACGTCTTCTACTTATCAGATAAGAAGAAAGCCGAAGGGGCAGCTGTAAGTATAGCTGAGCGTCTAGGCGTACCCGTAGCGCTGGCGGTAGAGGGGAGAAGTCACATATACTACAGAGTCCTAGGACTCAGAGTAACTGGTAGCGAAGCCACGATAATCTTCGTGATAAGCTGTTTCGTAGCTGCAAACGCTATGCTGGCGGCGGTCTACGAGCGCAGGAAAGAACTGGCGATCTACACCGCCCTAGGTATGAACCCATCTCACGTTCAGCTGGTATTCGTAGTGGAGTCGCTACTCCTAGGGTTATCGGTTGTCGGCCTGGCGTCCCTAGCGGCCTTAGCCTTCATCTCCCTCGTACCTAGAGTGCCTTCACTGGCCAGCCTGAAACCCAGTTTAACCCCCGAATGGCTGCTGCTTGCCTCCTTCTTAGCCGTGGCGACGAGTGTAATAGCTGGTTTAAAGCCAGCTGAGAAGGCGTCTATGGAGGTTGTTCCGAGTTTGATACGTAGGTGGAGCTTCGCGAAGATAAGGCACGGCGTCATACGGGAGGAGTTGCCCTTTAAGATAGACGCCCACCTGATAGAGAGGCACCTAGAGTTCATGAAGAAGCGCATAGAATCCGTCTACCCGCCTCACTCCGTTCTCCTCCGGACTAAGACGTGGTACGAGAAGAGGGGAGACATATGGGTACTGATCGTGGAGGCAGATTTAGTATCTGAGGGTAGGGTCTCTGCGGTATTCACTCTGACGTACAGGCCTCTAGACTCCAAGTTCTACGGAGTCACCTTAGAGGCTAAGCCTACCACGGTCTCTAAGTACCATTACTTAGAGGTTGCCTATGCGATAGCCGATGAGATAAGGAAGTCTATGCTGGCTTGGCAAGCTTTGTACCGCTGACTTTTCTTTACAGGCATTCTTGTTTCACTTCTACGCTTATTGATACTACCTTTATGTAGGTTCGACAACAAGAAAAAATATGTTATACCTTTAATGAGAGCGGTCGGGCGGCAAAATGAAAATAGTAATCATAGGTTACGGATCCGCTGGCATGACCGCCGCGGGTTACGCTAGGGTCTTCAACAGGAAAGCCGAGATAATAGCCTTCGAGAAGAGGAGCTACGCCACCTACCACCCCTGCTCGCTCCCCGACGCTATAGGTGGAGTACTACCGATGGAGAGCCTGGTCGAAGAGGCTCCTAAACTGCCCCGCTTCAAGCTCTACACGTCTACAGTTGTCGAGGAGGTAGACCGCTCCGCTAAGGTTGTCAGGGCTAGGAACCTTAAGACTGGGGAGAAAATAGAGACCGAGTACGACAAGCTCATACTGACAACAGGCTCCGTACCCTTCGTACCCAGAGCCATAAAGGTGGAGAACAGCGAGTCCGTTTACACTTTGAAGACCGTGGAGGACGCCGTCGCGATAAGGAAGGACGCGGAGAAGTACCGCAGAGCGGTTGTCGTGGGAGGGTCGTTCATAGGTATAGAGGTCGCTCACGCCCTTAGGAAGATAGGCGTAGACGTGACATTGGTCGAGTACTTCCCCTATCTCATGCCCGGAAAACTAGACCCCGAACTCGCCAAAACTGTGAAGGAAGCGCTCGAGAAGGAGGGTATAAAGGTAATTCTCGGCAAAGGAGTAAGCCTGGTTTCTGGGCCAGCAGGCGACAAGAGAGTAGTCGCTGGGGATGAGGAGATAAAGACTGGCCTCGTAGTCATGGCTACCGGTGTCAGACCCGAGGTAACCCTAGCCAAGCAGACAGGCCTAGAGATAGGCGAGAGAGGAGGGATAAAAGTGGATGATAACCTGAGAACCTCCGACCCCGATATCTACGCCGCAGGGGATAATGTCGAGGTTAAAGACATAGTAACCGGCAAGCCTATTCTAAGCCTACTAGGTAGCACTGCGGTCAGGATGGGTAGAATAGCCGGGATAAACGCGGCGGGCGGCAACCTCACCTTCAAAGGCGTAGTAAACGTGTGGGTCGTAAACATAGAACACCTACAGTTCGGCGCCGTAGGACTAACCTTAGAGATGGCCAAGAAATACGGGTTAGACGCAGTTGCAGTCACAATCTCCGCTCCCCAGAAGCTATCGATATACCCGGAGGCGAGCGAGTTAACCGTACGGTTAACAGTGGACAGGGAGACCGGGAGGCTACTGGGCGGGCAGGTCATGGGGAAGAGCGGAATACTGTGTAGGCTAGACGTCCTAGCCGTAGCCATACTGAAGAGTATGACCATCGAAGACCTAGCGGAGCTAGAGCTAGCATATACGCCGAGCCTTTGCGACGTTATAGATCCTCTACACGTGGCGGCTGACGCAGCGCTCAGAAGAATTTCCCGCAAATAGCCGTATTTTTGTTATTGATAACTTCCGAGCTATACCCTTGCGAGTACGAATAGAGTACGTAACTGTAGTACACTATTATATAAAGTTTTATATACATTAATTTAAGTCCGGACCATGCAGGGTGAGTTGGTTTGAAAGCAAAGGCTGTCCGTGTAGAAGACTTCTGGTTGGTAGTAGATAACGGGCGCAGCCACAGCATAGCGCTAGACCTACCCACTAAGCTCGGGGGAACCGACAAGGGACCAACCGCTCTGGAGTTAACCGTAATGGGTCTGGCCGGCTGTGTGGCGACTATATTCTCCTTAATGGCTAAGAAGATGAAGATACCGGTCGAGGCTTTAAAAGTAGAGGTAGAAGCCGAGAAACCCGAGGGAGCCAAGACTATAGCCTCCGCCAGGCTCTCGATGACTGTGAAGACTACCGCTGAGGAGTCTAAAGTTGAAAGGGCCTGGAAGCTCACGCTGGAAAACTGCCCCGTAGGTATACTATTTGAGAAGGCCGGAGTAAAGGTCGATTACTCCTACAAGATAGAGAAATAATAAAGTATTTGTTATCTTTTTTCCTCCTCCCTGGATACCAGCGTGTCTAGCAGCTCTCCCGCCTCCTCTAAGTGGTAAATTATCTCTTCTAAAGTCTCGTCCTCCCCGCCCTTCTCATGGGCGTACTTCCTAAGTATGTCGATCGCGCTATCTATGTAGTCTAGGGCCTCGCGTAGCTCTTCGGCCAAGTTATTCCACCTTCTCCTAACCTAAGTAGAAGAGGTGAATAAATACTTGACTTCTCAGACTATTAATACGGTGCTAGGGATTGGCCGAGGTAGATGAGGGGCACATAGAAAAGATAGTCTATAGGGCGTTTAGGGCGGCCTGGGAGGAGGATAGGGGTGGCCGCGTGACGCCCCCCGACCTAATATACGTAACCGACGTTACCCAGTGCCTGCTGAAGAGCTGGTACCAGCGGACTTTCGGGGAGCCGCCATCAGACGAAAAGGTAGTGATACTCGTCTTGGGGGATGACGTCCACTACATACTCAACGAGAGCTTCCCGATAGGAGAGGGGGAGATGTCTGCAGAGAAGGAGTACAAGGGAGTTAGGATACGGGGGAGGGCTGATAGAGTCTTGTCTTCATCAATTGTAGAGTTTAAAACGGTTAACATGGTGCCTAAAGAACCGTACAACCACCATGTAAGGCAGGTTCAACTATACCTCTGGCTTTTCGATAAGCCCTACGCTTTCATAGTCTATGTATCGAAGAAGGACGGGAAGGTCAAGGCTTTCAAAGTAGAGCGTAGCGATGAAGCTATAAACGAGTTATTGGAAAGAGCGGCTACACTATCGCGACACTTGAGGGAGGGCACGCGTCCCGAACCCGAGCCTAACTGGATGTGTAAATACTGCGAGTACGCGGCTTTCTGCAGCGCTAGGAAGCCCGGCGAGACCGCCGAGTCTAAGTGACCCCGGCTTTCTTAATCAGCCTTCTCACTCTGCGGGCTGAGTACTCGTGGCTTATGAGTATCGTAACTATGATCACCGCCATTACCAGTAAGATTGTCTCTAGGAACTCCGTTAGGCTTAGGTCAACTCCGAGGATGCTGAGGAATATGTCTAGTCGTATTGTGACCACCTTCTCCTCGCTGCCTCCTACCTCTTCCGTTATCGCCGCCTTCTTCCCCCCTCTCTCAGCAGTTATAGTCCAGCTCCCCTCCACTACCTCGAAGCTGGCAACCCCAGCCTCGTTGGCGGTCCCCCTAATCGTAGCCACGCCCGTGAGAACCACGTTGGCGCTTTTAAGGCCCTGCCCCCTAGAGCCGACGACCTTTACCACGAATTTCCCTATCTTCGGTACCTCTAAATCCATGTATTCCTTAGCCTCGATTTCGGCGTGATACTTGACGGGCATCTTCCTCCACTCTAAAACGTTGACCTTGAGGATCGCGGGTATGAAGCTCCCGTTCTCGTAGTACCCTAGCAGTATGTATGGTATCTCGACTATCCCTTCACCGTCAGCCGTGTAGTTGCCAGCCACACCTAAGGGTTCCACAGCGAAGCCGCCGAGCTCTAGTACGCACCTACTCATGGGAGTTGAGAACGGCGTGTGAACCTTCAACTTGATATCGGAGGATACCGCGACGCTTATGGTCGCCCCGCCGCCAGCAATCTCGGGCGCGTTCTCCCTCCCCTTAGTTATTCTGACAGTTCCGCCCCCTATCTCGCGGTCGTCTAGGAACACCCTGATAACGTACAATCCCGGCGGGGCCTGAGAGACCTCGGAATCCGGGTGTACGTAGGTCATGCCCCCCGGCCTCCACGCTAAGGTCTTGCTGTTCATCACGAGTAGTATCGACCCGTCGCTCCACAAACCCCCGTTGTCAACTGTGTGCCTCGTAATGCTCCCGTCGGGCCACGTAACCTCTACGACTAGCTTCTCAACCACCGTGTAGGGCAGGGCCTTGCCGTTCTTAGTAGTTATACGCAGAGTAGACGTGTATATGTAGGCCTGTATAGTGCCTCCTTCTCCGGGAGAGTAATACCTCTCTCCCCACACGGGGTCGGCTATGCTATCGTAAATGTCTATACTCCTGCTTATCAGCCCCTTCTCCCTCAGCAGTGGGGTATCTAGCCAGTACACCTTCACTTCGTATAGCGGCGTACCCTCCACCCACTCTCCGCCGACAAGACCAGCGACGCGGGTCGGTACGTAAAGCATGACTACGCCGTCTCCTCTCGTGAAGTTCATAGCTTGGAAGGCCTGCGGCGACACGGGGATCTTATTGCCAGCAGAGTCCACAACGTATTTGAGGTAGGCGACTACCAACATGTTCTTCAGTGGCCTGCCCTCCCAGTCCTCCACTACGAGTATCATAGCCCCCCATCTAAGGGGGACGCACGTGGAGCTTCCGGGACTAGCCGTAACTAGCGAGGCCATCAACACTACGGCCACGCTTAATAGTATCAACACCCTCCTCATAGTCATGTTGTATTTCGCCAACCTGGGCTTTAAGAGTTTAAGCCCCCTTTTCGCATCTTTTTTAACGCTGCTCCTTACCTATTTCTAGGTGGTTAATCACGGGTTCCAAGTTGGTAGCGGGTATAGACGAGGCTGGGAGAGGCCCTGTGATAGGCCCCATGGTGATGGCGTGCGTGGTAGTAGATGAGCGTAGCCTGGCTTTCCTCGAGAGGTTAGGAGTTAGGGACTCCAAGGCATTGTCTCCGGCAGCTCGGTCTAGGCTTAGTAGGTCTATAGCTAGGATAGCTGTAGAGGTTAGGCTGAGGGTAGTAAGCCCAGAGGAGATAGACTCCGCGGTTTGGGGTGTTACGGCCAGAAACTTAAACGATTTAGAAGCCAGAGTTGTGGCTGAGCTGATAGATGGCCTAAAGAGCGAGGTCTCCGTCGTCTACCTAGACTCCCCAGATCCGAATCCCGCGAGATACGCGGGGGTTGTGAGGGGCTACCTGAGGGTTAAAGACGTGGAGATAGTAGCGGACAACAAAGCCGAGGAAAAGTACGTTATCGTCGCGACAGCGTCGATACTGGCGAAAGTCAAACGCGACGCCATAATTAAAGAGTTAGAAGCGACTTACGGCCCCCTAGGATCGGGTTATCCCAGTGACCCTAGAACTAGGGAGTTCCTCGTGAATTGGGTTAGAGAGCACGGCTCGCTACCCCCAATCGCCAGGAAGAGCTGGGAGACCTCCAAGAAGATACTTTCCTCCTTCAGGAGGTCTCAGTAGCTTACTCCTCAAACTTGGAGACTATAAGGTCTACAAGCCTCGCCATCTTCTCGGCCCTGGTTTCGGGAGGGTCGTAAGGGCGGAAGGGCGGTATCTTGACTACGTGAGCTGGAGATATCAGCGTGAATATGTCGGCGGTCGTTATCCTCCTCAGGTAGATCAGTGACCCCCCGCTCTTGAGGGCTACGGCGGCTTTATACCTGGCCCCCGGGTATATCAGCGCCGTACCGGGCGCAACCGTCACGACTATGTCTACGTCTCCATGGGGAGGCAGAGGCCACGCAGAGTTATCGTACCCCTCTACGATAAATACCCTGTGTCTTCCCAGTAGTTTCTCGTAAGCTGTTTCCACAGCCCTAACGGACACTCTTTTGTAGGTCTCTCTTAGATCGTCCAGATTGTTAATCCTGACGATTTCATCGGCACGCCTGGTAAGCTTAGCTATTACCCCAGAGTCCACTTCTAATATTTTTCTGTCTATAGCCCACTGGTTAACGTAGGCTAGTACGGCTTTAACGGGCTCGTAGATAACCGCCTTTATAATAGCCGTCCTCCTGAATAAGTCAGCGCTATAGGAGAAGTACGAGGCCGGAGTTCTAGCCTCAATAAAACTCTCGGGCTTTAGGGGCGCCGTTAGGACGGCTACGGGGTTGATTAGGTTGGGGTCATCGACGTCTAGACTGAATTCCCTCAGAGCGACCAGCTCGGAGGCTATTGGTACTCCCTCCTCATAACTGACTTCTACGCCTAGATAATCGTCGTACAAGTCTAGAGTTGCTAGGGGCTTGAAGAAGCCTACTTTTATCCCCCTATTTAGTAGACCAGCTAGAAGTCCTAATGCTACGCAAGACTTGCCAGATTTACCGGGCAACAACCCAGCGACCAAAACGCTAAGATGTAGCGGCATCCTCTCCATCCAGCTCCCAGTTAACCACTTATATCGTGAATAAAATCCTTGTCCTTAAAACTACCTCAGCGAAGCATTCAAGTTACCTAGACCTAGAGAGGTACGGTTATTACCTGTTTGGTAATCTTTAATTTCCCGTTAACGAAATAAACGTCTAATCTTTCCTTGTTAAGGTAATTCGCTAGTTCTTTTAGGGTTTTATTTAATGCCTTGCTTCTAGGGATACCGGTCACATGGGCGCCCGCAGCGTACTTATGTCCTCCCCCACCCAGCGCAGACGCTACCAGGGAGGCATCATAACTCGTATCTGGCCTAGCCCCTAAGTAGACTCTGATAGTGAAGAGCCCTCTTGGTACCGCTATGAATGTGAATTCTGCCCCCTTTCTTTCAAGTAGTATGCAAAGGTATCTATACGATAACCCACAGTTTTCTCTGAATATGATCAGGGTTTCACGCATAGGAGCTACCTTTTCTGCGAATTCCTCGGTTTTCCTCAGCACTTTAAAGTACTTCTCTGCCAGCTCCTTGACGAAAGGGTCGCTTGCGGCATCTACCCCCTTCTCTGCTAGTATTTTCGCTAGGAGTACTTTTTCCCTATAAGTAGCAGCCTTCGTAGCTGCTTCTAAGACAATAGCTTCCTCGGTCTCTATGTTCGCAGTGTCAGTCTCAACGGCTAGTTTTACTAGGGTTAGTGCTTTCTCCATTTTCTTTAGATTAAAGGCCTCAAGGCACATGACGGCCGCGGCTGGCGCGTCGGGGTCGTAGAACTCTTGCTCGGCGCAGGGCTTGTTGGTTGCGTGGTGGTCGGCTCTTACTTTGACCTTACCCGGACAGGGCAAATCACCTACGAAGTCCCATTTAACCATTTTGAGCCAGAAGCTCTTCTGTACATCGTTCGGCGAGGCGAAAACTACTACCCCATATGGGTATTTCATCTTGAATAATGCCGCGCAGACCATGCCGTCTAGGTCTCCAATATCGCAGAGGCCGAGCGGTCTTTTCAACACTTTACCTTTAATGATATCCATTAACCTGCAGAACGTGTTCATGCTTTATATCCCTACGCGACGTGGCTTTTATATCTTTTACATTGTATTTCCCTGTGGTGGCGTCTGTGTATGTGATAGGCGTTGATATAGGAGCTACCTATACGAGGGTTGTCGTTGCGGACAGGGACGGCTCGATAATCGACAGGGCTAAGACGAGGACTCCTCGTGTTGATGACAGTCTAGCAGTTGCTAGGAACATAATACGGCTGGCTAGGCAGATCCTAAATAGAGGCGGGATACCGGAAGATAAGTTGAGAGGTATAGGTGTCGGGTCTATAGGGCCTCTCGATATGAAGAGGGGTATACTCACGAGGCCAGCTAACCTGCCTATCGAAAGGATAGAGATAGTTAAGCCCTTATCAGACGAGTTTGGAGTCCCGACATACTTGGTTAATGACTGTGTAGCGGCCGTAATAGGGGAGAGGTATTTCGGAGCGGGCAAGGAGGACGAAAACCTCGTGTACATAACGATAAGCACGGGGATAGGCTGCGGAGTGTACGTTAACGGCCACCTACTGCTGGGAAAGGACGGCAATGCTCACGAGGTTGGACACATGGTTGTAGACGCCGAGGGCAGGCTTGTCTGCGGCTGCGGTAAGAGGGGGCACTGGGAGGCTTACTCATCGGGCAGTGGGATTCCCCAGTTGGCGCGTCTGATAATATCTCAGGACGAAGAAGCCTTTAGGGAAAGCATACTCTACGAGAAATCGGGGAGAGACCCGGGGAACCTTGACGCGAAGATGATATATGACTCGGCGAAGGAGGGCGACTCCTTATCTCTTAGGATAGTGAGGGAGGCTGGGAGGTACAACGCGATAGGCGTAGCTAACGTAATAAACGTGTATGACCCATCCCTGATAACTATGGGTGGCTCGGTCACTCTGAATAACGTAGACCTAGTCATCGGGCCGATAAAGGAGATGATGGGGGACTACCTGATAAATAGGCCAGCAGAAATCAAGGTAACCCCTCTCGGGGAGGATGTAGGGCTCTACGGAGCTATAGCCTTAGCGCTAGGCCTGGAGAAACTACCCAAATTATGACTTCTTAAAGCAATTCCGGATAAAAAAATCACTAAGTCGCTTTCTCTTTACGCTAAATATATTAGGTTTAAGGTTACCTTCACTGCGATGAAGCCGAGGAATACGGCTTCCGTGCTGTTAATTCTGCTGTTCATCACGTTTACCTTCTCGTCGAAAAATGTCAGCTGCGCTTCAAATACAATACCCTTAAAGGTACTAAGCTTTAGACCAACACGCCCTGGCGAATACGTAACGTTAGGAATACCATTCCCTCCAGCGTCTCTAAGCTCGGAACTTAACGTTAGGGTACTCGACGAAACAGGTAAGGAGGTACCTTCACAAGCCAAGCCTTTATCTCGCTGGCCTGACGGCAGTATTATGTGGCTTCTCGTGACTTTCAGGTATAGCGGGCCTGGCAACACGACCTACTACTTAGAATACGGAGAAAACGTCGTCTGGACGCCCCCTTTTAGGGCTATTGAGGTATCAGAGAGCAACGATGAAATAATAGTTTATACTGGTCCTCTAAACGCCTCTATTAGTAAGGTGGATGGGAAGGTACGCGTATGGATAGACTGCGATGGAGACTACGTACCGGAGAAGCCGTGCTTAGAGGGATATTCTATAGCCGAGGGGGTAGGAGGAGACGAGTACATTTCAACATACGAAGTTTACGAGGTAGTAGTTGAGGAAGAGTCCCCGTTGGTATCAGTTATAAGAATAAGAGGAGGGCTTACGAACGAGAGCGGTTACGTGCTCCTCAATTATACCGAGAGGCTATACTTCTACTGTAATGAAAGCTATGTGAGGATATTATACACCGAGGAAAACAACCTGCCCTGTTTAAACGATGGTACAGGTCAGCCAGCCTGTCTCCTCCTGGGATCTCCTCATTCAGTGTATTTCGAGGATTTATCCATAAAATTAGACTTATTCGAGGATTTATTCTACTTCCTAGCGCCGCTAAACGGTATTACGCATTCAGCCTTCGAAACTACGGTCTATGTGTACCAGGATTCTAGCGGGGGAGAGGACTGGGACAGGTGGCCCGGTACTACATTTAAGGGCTTTGTTTTCTCCGTGAACGGCGCAGAGGAGTACGCGGGAGATAGGTATGAGGGCTGGCTTGGCGGGGCTGGGTCTACAGTTGGAGTTGTGGCTGGGGTCAGGTTTTTCTGGGAGAACTACCCTAAAGAGATAGACCTATACAAAAGACAGGTCAGAATCAGGTTAATGCCTTCTAATTTCTCGATACCCTTCGAGCACAGGGCGGGAGAGCATAAGACTCACGAAGTAATACTTTACTTGTATCCATCCTCTCTAGATGTGGACGACGTCGTACGTACTATTAGGGCTCTCATGAACCCGCTCTATGCGAGGGCGCCTGCCGATTGGTACATGTACTCCGGAGTCTTCGATTATTTCGAGCCATATAACTCAAAGCTATTTAAGTACTACGAACTGAATAATTTAGCGGCTGTAAATGGCACGGAGGGTTACTATGCTGACAATCTGTTTGACGCTAGGGAAAGAATAGATTTCTACGGCTGGATGCATTTTGGAGATGTAAGGATAGTAGACGAAGACGGAGGAACTGGTCAGCTAAATCTTCAATACGATTTTGGTTATGGGATGCTTGTCCAAAGCTTAAGGCTGGCCGGATATGATGACTCTAATAGCTATCTATGGTGGATTCTAGCTGAGCAAGCTCTAAGACATGAAGCCGACATAGATATCCTTCACGTACACAATGGTGACCCCAACCAGCCTTCGTCTTATTGGATAAGATGGTGTTGGGGCGGCATGTTCCCTCACACACCACACGAATATGACGGCAGAAGTAACCCGCACAGGGGCTCTAGTCCTCACTTAGAGTTCCAGTGGAATAGGGGCCTAATCTATTACTACTACATGACGGGTTATCCTAAAGCTCTAGAGTCAGCTCTCGAAGTCTCTGAAAACACCTATTGGCGCGTTATGAACGGGCCCGGAGAACCCGGGTATAGCGGTACTACTAGCGATGAGGCCAGAGCACCAGCAGATGCCCTAGACATACTAGTAAATGCTTATTTCTTAACTGGTGATTCCAAGTATCTAGAGGCCGCGCGAAAAGTAGTTGAAGAATCTCATTTTGGCAATAAATGGTATAAAGATGGTCCTAATCCCGATTACGCGGACCACACAGTAGCTCCTTGGCAAATAGCCATGCTCATGGTCTCCTTAGGCAGGTACCTCGATGCTGTCAGGTTAGCTGAGGGGAGGATAGATTGGGACGCTGTTTCTTCTTTGAGAGGCTATGCTGACTGGATGTTAAAGTACTGTTACCATCCTCAGGGAGACTCCGCGTCAAGCTACCCTCATTTCATTTATAGATGGCGCGGCGACGGGACACAGATAGACTGGTCTCCTGGCGGAGGCGCTAATGCATGGCAAGTGAAGATAGCAGATGCATACGCTTACGCTTGGATATATAGTGCTAACGAAACATACCGGGAAATAGCTGAGGAACAATTTAACATAGGTAGTATGTACTTTTGGTTTGAGGATAACCCGATCGGTCAGTTCGCGACGGGTAGGAACCACGCTATTCTCTCGACGGGTGGGAGCGTATTCATGGGTGTCTATACTGGGAGAGTGTCTCCAGTTATAAACGCTAGCGTAGCTTTTATCATATACCTAGAGGACGCGGCCGTGGTCAGGAAGGTTATCCGATTAAACCTGACTATTCAGAGTAACGTAACAGTAACAGGGGCTCAGTACAGTGTTAATGGTACTGACTGGATAAACATCAGCAAACCTATAGATGGCGAGTACGACTCTGCACTAGAAACCGTACAAGTAATCGTCAACGCGTCAGACTACGAAGACGGAACATACGTAATACTAGTGAGAGGTATTAACGCAGACGGAGTCATATCGAGTGAGTACAGGGTTATGTTTGTAGTTAGAAGCCTACAGGCCCGTTACAACTTGATAGCGCTAACCGTCACTCCTATAAAACAGCTATATGCGTCAGACATAGCCTCTGCTGTTGGTCCAGAACTCATAGGTATTTGGAGGTGGATGGTAGAAGACCAAGAGTTTAAAGGATACGTGCCCGGCGTCAGCGGCCCTGAGGAAGACTTTCCGATAAACATGGGTGAGGCCTACTTCGTATACCTAGAAGCTCCATCAAAACTCGTAGAGCTTACCGAGGAAATATAGTAAGACTCACTAACAAAGAGAGCGTAACCCCTAAAATACTTTAAGTAGCGATGTCTAACTACGTAAAAAAGCGTGAGCTACGAATAGGATTGCTTCCTAGTTGCATGAAGTATAAATTTTCGATTGCGGGTGTACTCCGGGTGTAATTATGTCAATAGTGATCTTCGAAGATGAAAAAGTAGAACACTTTCTTCCGCTAACGTATACTCGGGCGATATTTGATCTTCGTGTAGGAATGTACACGTTTTATCAGCGTTTCGAGAAGAAATTAGGCAAGGTTGAGTGTGTAGTAGTAAGGGAATACCTGGTAGATGTATACCGTGAGCGGCTTGATGGCGTACGAGTTAATGACTTACTAGGAGAGGGGGAAGCTTTATTCTTAAACTCTAGGTTACTGCTTAGAGAGGATAAAATCTTGAGATTAATTAAGGAAAAGCTAAGTAATAAATCTCATTTTTCATTGTTTGTAGATAAAGATCCAGTAGTGGTGTACGCTCCGTCTAAGAAAGCGCAAGAAATCGGGGATGCATTAGTGAGAGGGGATTACGGGGCCTTTAAGAGATTATGTAAAAATGTAGGCGAGAAATTAGAATGTAACGGGAAGGTTTTCGAGTACCTCTGGGAGTTAATTAGTGAAAACGCTAAAATAACAGCTGAGGATTACGCCGAGTATAAAGGGAGAGAATGGGCAGGCGAAGTCGACTCTCGCGTTGTTATTTATGGGGATCCGTCTAACGTCTACATAGCTAGGGACGCTAAGGTGGACGCATACGTAGTTATAGACGCTCGTAAAGGCCCGGTATACATAGGAGATGGTGCAAGGGTAGCTCCCGGAGCTTTCATAGAGGGACCGGTCTACATAGGTAGGGAGTCATTAGTGATGCCTTCAGCGCTGATAAGAGAAGGTAGCAATATAGGGAATGTATGCAGAGTTGGGGGAGAGATCGAGGAGAGCGTAATTCAAGGCTACAGTAATAAGTACCACGCAGGTTTCATAGGCCACGCCTACATAGGAGAGTGGGTAAACTTAGGAGCTATGACTACTAACTCCGACCTAAAGGACACTTACGGGACTGTTAAAGTAGTCTTGGGTGACAAAAGGGTAGACACGGGCTCTAGGAAGGTGGGGTGTTTTATAGGGGATATGGTTAAGACGAGTATAGGCACGCTGATATACACGGGTAAGAAGATAGGCGTGTCGAGTCACCTACACGGCGTCGTATACGAGGACGTGCCCAGTTTCACGATATACGCTAAAAGCCTAGGGGTTGACCTCGTAGAGTTATACTTGGAGTCGGCGATCGAAACTCAGCGCCGCATGATGAGTAGGCGGGGTAAAGTCCTGAGTAAAGCCGAGGAAGAACTCATCCGCAGGCTCTTCGAGATTACGGAGAAAGAGCGTAGAGAGGCTGGAGTTAAAAAGGGAAGGTTTATCCTTGGTTAATGGAGGTAACGCCCTTGAAGGCAGTTATCTTGGCGGCTGGTCTCGGCACGCGTTTAGTCCCCTATAGCAAAGAGATGCCTAAGGAAATGCTGCCTATATTCGTCGAGGAGGACGGGTCACTTGTGCTGAAGCCTATACTTCAAGTAGTATTCGAGAAACTCTACGAGGCTGGAGTTAGGGAGTTCTGCTTCGTAGTGGGCAGGGGTAAACGCGTAGTGGAAGACCACTTCACACCAGATCAGTCATACGTGGAGTTCCTGAGGGGAGCCGATAAAACCATCCAGGCACAGATGCTGGAACGGTTTTATGAAATACTCAACGACTCCGTCATAATGTGGGTTAACCAGCCAACCCCTAAAGGTACGGGCGACGCCGTATTGAAAGCCGAGCACTTTGTTGGAGACGAGGTATTCATAGCCACAGCTGGGGACAACGTGTTCCTAGGAGAAAACGTGTTCGCTAGGCTAATAGAGCTTTACAGGTCTCTAGGAGCCCCCCTGATGACCGTCAGGAGGGTAAGCAACCCCAGCCGTTATGGGGTAATCGAGGGAGAGGAGGTTAAAGAGGGGATATATAGAGTGAGAAAATTAATGGAGAAGCTTAAACGCCCCCCGTCTAACCTCGCTAACACCTCACTCTACATATTCCCGCCCGAGATATTCGGAGCCATTAGGAGGACGAAGCCAAGCCCTAGGGGGGAGATAGAAATAACGGACTCCATACAACTCCTTATAAACGAAGGAGTAGAATTTTACGCCTACGAGTCCAAGGCCTGCTGGATAGACGTCGGCACTCCTCAAACCTACCTCGAAGCCCTAATCCACTCCATCAAGGCCTCTGCTAACAGAGAACTCCTAGAACAGCTAATAGGCCTGCTACGAGGCCCGCCATGAAGCCGTATTTAACCCCTAAGCCTAAGTACGTAGTTCCTCTAAAGGGTCAAACTACACTTGGCAGCTCCCTTAGGTTTACTCTCGAAGTAAGAATCCGAGGAGGAGACGTATTAGAAGTAGCCAGAGACTTCTTACCCCTAAAAGTTAATGGCGGAGGAGTGAAGCTGGTACTCAGCGACGACCTAAGCCTCGTCCCCGGTGACTTCTCCTCCAGGCTGGCAGCAGAGGGGGAGGGGTACGCTCTCATAGTTAGGGATCAAATAACCGTGATCAGCGTGACTCGTAAAGGGCTTATCAACGGCTTAGCATCTCTAAGGCAGTTAATACTAAGGCATGGCAAGAAGCTAAACAACGTATTAATAGTTGACTACCCAAGCTTCAAATACAGGGGAGTGGTTGAAGGATTCTACCACGAGCCTTGGACGTGGAGTAACAGGCGGTACATACTGGGCTTCATGGCGCGCGTAAAGATGAACGCTTACATCTACGCGCCTAAAAACGACCCCTACCACAGGGAGAAATGGCGCGCCAAATACCCTCAGGCAACATTAGGGGAGATCAAAGCCCTAGTTAGGAGCGCCGAGAAGTACGGGGTCAGATTTTTCTTCGCAGTGAGTCCAGGCCTATCGGTTAAGTATAGCAGTAAGCTAGACGAGGACTACCTAGTTGACAAGTTTCTGCGGGTAGCTAGGCTGGGAGTTAGGAGCTTCGCAGTATTTTATGACGACATCTCTCTGAAGTTAATCCACGACGAGGATAAAGAGAGATACTCGTCTCTAGCCGAGGCGCAGGCCGACTTCACGAACACCGTATACCGCAGGCTTAGGGAGGAGCTACAGGATGTAGAGATGCTACTCTGCCCTACAGAGTACAAAGGGACGGGTCTAAGCGAGTACTTCAGCACGCTAGTGGAAAACTTGGATAAGAGAATAGGCATAATGTGGACAGGGCCTCAGACATGCTCTAGGGAGATAACGTATAGTGACGCCGCGAGGGTGCGCGAGAGGAGTAAGGGCAGGCTATTCATTTGGGACAATTACCCCGTTAACGACTATTCCAGGAACAGGCTGAACCTAGGGCCTCTCAGGAGTAGGGACAGCAGGCTACACGAAGTAGTGGAGGGCGTGTTCTTTAACCCAATGAACGAGGCCTATGCGTCAACTATACCTCTGGCCACCTGCGCCGACTACGCCTGGAACCCCGAGGATTATGACCCCGATGCTTCCTGGAGAACCTACCTATCCTTAGAGTACGGGGACAGAGCCGAAGACCTCATCTTCCTAGCCTCACAGGTGGGGGAGTCCCTCCTATGGCCTAAGCCTCCCCGAGAGGCGGGCTACGCTGATTCGCTTCTGAGGGGCGTAGTTCCGAGCGAACTGGAGGACTACTTCTACAGGCTGAGCATCCTAAAGAACACCCTGAGGAATCTAGACCCGCTCTACGGAGACCTGGAGAAGTATCTCTACAAGCTACACCTCTACGGGATCTCCGGTCTAAACGGGCTTAAAGCCCTCCACTCGTGTTCATCCTCGGAGGCTTGGACTTATCTAGTACGCATGTTGAAAACGTGGTCAAAGGCTAGGGGCATCGCCGAGATAGCTGGCTACGTCTCACTACACGAAGAACCTATCTGGAGGACCTCTATAACGCGGGCCTTCCTAGACAAAATTCTCTGCTTTCTCGCCAGGCTCGTCCTATCAGGCCGAGGAATAGGTCTCCTAGTACCTCTAATAACCTCCACTATGGACCACCTAGAAGGGCTAGATATCTCAAAAGCGTTCGACGGAGACCCACGCACGTACTTCACGAGCATGCAGTGGGTCAAGGGAGGAGAGGAAGTCGTAGTAGACCTAGATGGGGGAGTAGAGGTAGACTTTGTAACCGTGAAACAAGCTCCTCTTAGTACCCATAACCTACCTAAGCTGCAAGTCTACGTCCTAAAAGACACCTGGCTCCTACTAGGCGTACTAACTGAGGGGAACCTCGAGGTGCGAGGGAGGATACGAGGACTAAGGCTAAGGGTTGCGGAGCGAAGGGACGAGAGGCTGTGCTTGAGAGAGGTTACCCTGAGGAGGAAGCACCCTAAAATCGTAACAGACATGCGGCTTCAAACTAGCGCGTACAATATTGTCGATGGGAGGGCTGACACTTTCCTTGAAGCCGTAAACGTCGAGGAGAAATCCCGGTTGACGATAGACTTGGGAAGGCCCAGGCGCGTAAGGAAGTTGAGGGTACTGCAAGACCCCGACGCCGCGGCCCCCCTTAAAGTACGTATAGCCCCCCAGCTCGGCCGGTGGAGAGAGATCGGGTACGCATATACGCCCTACGCCGAGCTACCCGTGAATTCCTCGGTAATACTCGTAGAGTTAGAGGTAATAAAACCAGTCAAGAGGCTGAGGGTACACCAAGTACAATTACTCTAGCCAGCCAACGCGGCCACGATAAGGTTATCTTACCTTTCACCGCTATACTAGTGGTGGGGGTATTGGTTGTCAGGCTGAGCATAACCCTACCAGACGACCTCGCCAAGAACCTGGACGACTACGTGAGGGAGTTCGGGCTGGAGAGCAGGTCTAAAGCCATCTCAGACGCCGTCCGAGCCTACCTGGCCGAGAGAGTACTACCCGAGGGGGAAGTGTTCGCCCTCTTAGTATATGCCTACAACCCGGCCAGGGGAGAAACCGTTAGGAGGCTGATAACCACTCAGCACGAATACCACGACGAGATACAGGCCAGCGCCCACGTACACGCTAGGGAGAACCTATGCATAGAGGTAGCTTTCTTCGAGGGAGTCTCGGAGAGGCTCAAGAAACTAGTCGGAGAGCTGGAACGCATACCCGGGGTAATCACTGTGAGAGTGGTCTCTGTCTTAAAAAAGTGATGGGACTTTAAAATAACCCGTGTGATCGCTCACCTACTCTTTCAACTCCTTAATAAGCTCGTCTAGGGCGTCGAAATACCTCTCAACCATCGTTATCGCCAGTTTAGTCTCCCACTCCTTCCTTACCTCCTTCACGTCCTTGTTTGCCGTCTCCTCGAACATATCCCTCAGGTGGAGGCTGTTAACCCCGTACTTGTGGGCGATATCGACTATCCTCCTAGCAATATCCGTATTCTTAGTCAGTAATACCCTCCTAGTACGCTTATTGTACACAGGCCTGAAGACATACTGCTGAGCCCAAGGCGCGTACTTCGGAATAAGCTGCGGTGTCACGTGGAAGAGCCGTGCAACCTCTCTCTTACTCAGGAACAACTTACTGTCCAGCAACTTATCCAGAACCTTCTGCCTACTCAGAGCCCTAGCCAGCTCAGCCGCGTCGCACTCCATAACCTTATCGTCGATGTACACTAAGACTCTGTCACCCGCGGGCAGAACCTTCGCCTTATCCCAATTAGCAACAACCTCCTCTACGTAACAAGGCATATTCTCACCATTCATATTTTCTTTTTTCTTAAGATCGCTTTAAACTTTTCGCGCTAGTTAGCGATCCATGTCTCGATAAATGATTCAAAAGCTGCCATTTAATATGAATATTTGGACTTAATAAGCTGATAAATAAAACCATTCAATCACAATATAATATGTTAATTGAAACATTTTCTATGTATTTTACACGATAAAACTTACGTATTTTTGGAAGGAAAGCCGAGTATATCTATTTTTCGGCTAACTACACCGGTAGAATTCCTCTGGTGGACCGGGCGGGATTCGAACCCGCGAGTGGGATCTAACGGCTAAGGCGCCGCCAGATCCTCCCGGTTGCGAACCGGGCGCTCTCCCACTGAGCTACCGGCCCAGAGAAATCCTAGCAGGAGGTGTATATATAAATTAACGCCGGAGGTATGGTAGCTAGCTAATCTAAGGCGGGCTGAGTAGTATTACTCCGGGATAATAGCATGAGGCATATGGATACTAAAGTCCTTCTGAAGATAAGAGAGCTGTCCTTACCTTGCCCCCTTTGTGAAGTCCTCTTATGAATACTTGCGTGTTAGCAGCGTATTCGTAATTACCCTTATTATCTACAGCTATTACCCCAGCAGTATCGTCCCCGAACATTTTAGTCATTTCTTCAACTACTTCCCTAACGGCTTCCCTTAGGCTCAGCCCAGCCCCTACCTTCCAGGATACCCTGGCTGTTAACAGGTACCTGGCTATGTACTCCCCCTGACCAGTGGCCGAGGACGCCGCTGATCTGTCGGCGTAGAACCCCGCTCCTGGTATTGGTGTGTCTCCCAGTCTTCCGGGAAGCTTGAACCATATACCTCCCGTAGATGATGCCGCGGCTAGGTTTCCCTCCCTGTCTAGAGCTACTGCTCCGACCGTGGAGTAGCCGAGGGACTTCACAAGCTCTACGTTCTTGCTCCACCTGTACCTCCCCTCTACGAACTCCCTCCAGACGTACTCTCTGGCGGCCTCTATCCTCGGGTGTACTCCTGGGTGCTTTTCTAGGCCGTATTTCTCCGCCAGCTTAGCGGCTCCCTCACTGGTCAGTAGTACGTGGTCTGTCTCCTCCATGACTATCCTGGCGAGCCTAACAGCGTTCCAGTACCCCTTTAGCCCTCCGACCGCGCCTACGTCTAGTGTCGGCCCCCACATGACCCCGGCGTCGAGTTCGACCTCTCCAGCGGCGTTTACTACAGCCCCTTTGCCAGCGTTAAACTCCCCGCATTCCTCCATGTAGGTGACCGCCTCGACTACGGCGTCCAACGCGTTTCCCCTCAGCAGGGCCTCCATACCCCTCTCAAGGGCTTTCCTCAGCTCCCTCTCTATGGTTTCCCTCCTCTTCTCCAAGCTCTTCCTGTACCTTCCCGCTCCTCCTTGTACTAGTAATATTGGTTCCACCATCGGGGGCGGGAGACGGCGGGTTAACTAATATATTGTTCGCTGCTACATTAACCTCTTGTAGAAGGAGGCTTCGACTATGAGCGAACCAGTAGTCGTTAAGATAGGTGGTTCTGTCCTGACGGATAAGAAGAGGACTGAC
>CAZFWY010000003.1:27597-37351 GCA_964522715.1 uncultured Thermofilaceae archaeon
AAGTTCTACCCGTCCTCCATAGTGGTTCAGGACACGGGCAGGATAGTCAAGTTCTTCGGGGACGGCATCAAGAGGTTCTACGAGGTGGGCTTCGTCCCTGTACTCTCGGGAGACATGACGGCAGACCTAAACGACCAGTTAAAGCTGTCCGTGTGCTCGGGAGACCAGCTAGCCTTTGCCCTCGCAGACCTCCTCGGCTCTAAGAGGGTGGTGTTCGGCGTAGACGTCGACGGGGTTTACGATAGGAGGGGGGACGTAGTCGAGAAGATAAGGTTCGTCGAGATAGAGAAGGTGGTGAAGGGAGAGGAGGTGGGAACAGGAGCGGCGGTGGACGTCACTGGGGGTATGAAGGGCAAGCTCCTAGAGATAGCCAGGCACGAGGACTTCTTCAGGAGGGGCGGTGAGGTCTGGATACTAAGCCTAATAAAGAAGGGCACGCTATATAGAGCGTTGATAGATGGCAGCGGGACTTTCACCCGCATAGTGTGGTGAGAGCCATGAAGGCCCTGTTCCAACCCGTGTTCCTGTACAATATGGCCGTGGGTATACTGCTACCCTTCATCTACATCCAGAGCATAATCAAACTGATGGACGTATTCGTCTCCAAGGGCTTCCCCCAGGACTTATCCCGCAAAATAATACACATAGCTGCTGGGAGCTGGGTGTGGGTCTGGCCCCTGATGGATCCCAGCGATGGGTGGTCTTATGCCTTTAACATAAGCATAGCGGTGCTCTGGACACTACTGTTCCTCGTCAAGGGGCTTACGGCTGGCCCTGAGGACATGGCGGTTAAAACCATGACTAGGACGGGCGACCCCAAGGAGCTGTTGAAAGGCCCCCTATTCTTCACCCTCGCCATGGAGTTCATAGGGATATTCTACTTCATGACTTTCCCCGGAGTAGTCACCATGGCCTACCTCGGCTGGGGGGACGGGCTAGCCCCCTACATAGGGAAGGTCTACGGCAAGCGCAAGTACAAGCTACTCGGCAGGGAGAAGAGCATTGAAGGATCAATAACAGTGTTCGTAGCTGGGTTCCTGGGCGCCTTACTACTGCACCTATTGGTCTTCGGAGCCCTACCTCTAGCCCCCCAAAGCCTCCTACAAATAGCCATACTCGGAGTAGTAGCGGTCATAGTCGAGGCTATAAGCCCCGCCGACGTAGACAACCTCTTAATACCGGCGGCGCTACTGTTAGCCTACTACTTCCTGTAAGAAAGACTGATCTAATTTTAACTTATTTTTTACAGATATTACGTTAATTGGGTTGTTTACGCCACCGTATTAGGTGAGCCTTACCTGTGGCAGGAGCATAAGTGTAAAGTTTTTCTTAAAGAGGGCGTTTATAATTGTGGAGGAGGAAAGGGCTTGGTAGAGGCTAGAGTAAGAGTGGTTGAGACTGTCTTCAGAATACTGAGAAACAAGGCGATGATAGTCCCCATCCCGGACATGCTCATGATTACCCAGGAAACTGCCAAGTACATCATTAAGAGGCTGGACATGATACCTATAGCATACATAGAGGTGCCCCAGCTTCCTCCCAGAATGGTCGCTATTGGAGGGACAGTCTTCCCGCAGCTCTCGATATACACCTCTCAGAAGGACCCGTTATTCATAGTTAAAGTCCCCGCAATCCTCGCCAGGGAAGAAGTAGAAGCCTTCTCCTCTCTCTCAGAAGCTCTGGTATCGTGGTGTGACCGTAACGAGTTCGAGAGACTGGTAATACTAGACGTAGCCGCCCCCGAGGGCGAAGCCCCCACGGTTAGGTACGCGGCTGAGGAGAGATTGATTAAAGACATGGAAAAGCTGGGCTTTAAACCCACGAGCGGCAGGTTATCGATGCTATCTTCATACCTCCTCAACCAGTGCATAAAGAGCAGGATAGACGGCGTACTACTCGAAATAGAATCTGAAGTCTACGGGAGAGTGGCGGATATTTACCGCGAACTCCTGCTGCGCGGGCCTAAGATGGAACTCTACAGTAAGCTCGCTACAGCAGTTAAGGATTTCGACCAGGATGCAGTTAAACGGGCAGTAGAAGCGGTCTCCAAGGTCTCAGGAGTAGAGATACCGCTCGACAAACTCGACGAACACCTAAAGGGCATAAAGGCCTCATTCAGAGAGTTCTTCTTAGACACTATGAGGCTACTTAAAAGCCAAGGCCCAATTATAAGGTAAATCTCCTCGCCACTAATCCCCACTACCGCTCAAAATTTAAAGCCTGTTTCTATTTCCTCCCAAGTCTTACTTCCCCTTCGCACATGAGAAGCCCTCCTTGAGTTAAGGAACCTCTGAGTTTAAGCGAGGTTGCACTTTCTCCTTTCCCACAGCTTCTCCCTCAGAGTCGTGGAAACCTCTAAGGGAGGCCCTTGTGAAGCTTGGTATCTGGGAAAAAGTCAAAAGTGTCCTATCTCAAAGTGTTTTGGGGTAGGCGGGATGTCCGAGCTGGGCATAACTGTGAAGAAAGAGGAGAACTTCTCGGAGTGGTTCACACAAGTGCTGCTCAAGACTGACATGATAGACCTCCGCTACAACGTCCAAGGATTCATAGTCCACAAACCCTGGGCCATGAGGATAATAAAGGCGATATACAGCATGTTTGAGGAGGAGCTTGAGAAGACGGGGCACGAACCAGCGCTCTTCCCCCTAGTAATACCCGAGGAGAACTTCGAGAAAGAGAAGGAACACGTCGAGGGGTTTAAGCCAGAGGTCTTCTGGGTAACAGAGGCTGGAGACGAGAAACTCGAGAGGAAGCTCGCCCTCAGACCAACTTCTGAGACAGCGTTCTACCAGATGTACGCCCTCTGGATAACCAGCTGGAGGGACATGCCCCTAAAACTCTACCAGAGCGTGTCTGTCTATAGGTACGAGAGGCACACAAGGCCCTTCATCAGGGGGAGGGAGTTCCTCTGGATAGAAGCTCACGACGCCTTCGCCACGCACGAGGAAGCCCTGAAACAAATAAGGGAGGACATGGAGAACTCCAGGAAGGTCATATGGGAGAGACTTGGCATACCATTCCTATTCCTCAGGAGGCCTCCATGGGACAAGTTCGCTGGAGCCGAGGACACCTACGCGGCTGACACCATAATGCCTGACGGACGCGCACTCCAGATATCCTCAACCCATGACTTAGGCCAGAGGTTCGCAAAGGCCTTTGGTATAATGTTCACAGATAAAGACGGGGAGAAGAGGTACGCATGGCAAACCTGTTATGGGCCGGGCATCTGGAGAATCGTCGCGGCGCTGATTTCCATCCATGGGGATGATAGAGGCCTCGTTCTGCCTTTCGAGGTCGCCCCTATACAAGTCGTAATCATACCGATATACTACGAAGAGGAGGAGGCTAAGCCAGTGCTTGAGAAGTGCGAGTGGCTGAGTGACGAGCTGGCTAGGAGGGGAGTGCGGGTGTACGTGGATACCAGGGAGAGGACTCCTGGCTGGAAGTTTAACGACTGGGAGTTGAGGGGCGTTCCCATAAGGGCTGAGATCGGGAGGAAGGAGGTTAAGGAAGGCTTCGTGACGCTGTTCAGGAGGGACTTGATGAAGAGGGAGAGAGTGCCCGACTCGGAAGTAGCTAATAGGGTGTTCGAACTCGCGGATGACATACTTAGAGTACTGAAGGAGAGGGCCAAGAAGTTCTTCGAGAGCAGGATTGTGAGGGCCTCCACCAGGGAGGAGGTCGAGAAGGCCTTGAGGAGCGGTATGATGGTTAAAATGCCGTTCTGCGGTAGGGAGGAGTGCGCGGCCGAGATGCAGGAGGTTACTAACGGGGGTAAGGTTAGAGGCGTGGCTCTAGACGAGACCGAGAACCCCGAGGGTAAGAGTTGCGCCTGGTGCGGGAAGCCGGCCACCCAAGTAGTCTACGTAGCCAAGGCGTACTAAGACATGCCGAAGAAGGAGTGGTCTGTGGTTAAGAACGTGATTAGAAAAGCGGACGTGGTCTTCGAAGTAGTTGACGCTAGGGATCCAATGGCTACCCGCACGCGGGAGGTGGAGAGGCTAGCCAACGACCTCGGGAAGCCCCTCGTGATAGTAATCAACAAGTCCGACCTAGTCCCCAGGGAAGTTATGGAGCGCTGGAGGAAGGTCTTGAGCAAGGAATACCCGACAATCTACCTGAGCGCGCGGGACAGGCTGGGTACCCGGATGCTCTGGAAAACGGCCAGGAGGGCGTCTAGGGGTAAGAGACCCGTAGTCGTAGCCGTTGTGGGCCTGCCGAATGTCGGTAAGTCCACGATAATAAACATACTGAAGGGGAGGCATAGCGCGGGTACGTCCCCCATACCCGGCTACACGAGGGATGACAAGATAGTCAGGGCCTCAACGTGGCTCAAAGTCGTCGATACGCCCGGTATAGTTCCCCGAGGCACCGAGGAGGAACTCGTTGTCAGGAGCGCCCTTAGACCGGAGGCCCTAGAGGACCCTGTACCAGCCGCCATAGAGCTAATAAAGAGGTTGAAGTCGAAGGACAAAGAGGTCTTCGTCAGGACGTACGGGGTAGACGACGAAGATCCCTACACCTTGCTGGAGAAGCTGGCCGAGAGGAGGAAGCTCCTACTAAAGGGTGGGAGGTTAAACGTGGAGGAAGCGGCCAGGATAGTCATAAGGGACTGGCAGACGGGCAAGCTGGTGGTCTACTTTACACCTGAGGACTATGGCTTAGCTCCCTGATACTCGGCAGCTGGCTGCACCCTCTACGTAGGACTCAGGGCTATGCTGAGTTTCTCATCCGTCTTCTTTTACGACTCCTCCTTAATTGCATAGGCTACTCTCCTACCTATGGTTCCGAAGCCAACTACTACGACTCTTACCGACATATTAATCGCCATCTGACGAACATATAGTTATAAAGTCTAGTCCTTAAATATCTATGTGTATATACCTTGATAATTAGAATACATATTATTATAGGCGCTTAAGTAGCGCCTATTCAACTGCTATAAGTAGTAACAACTAGTAGTAATATCTTCTTCAATAGTATAGGCCAGCCAGCATGTATATACATTATATATTTTTAATATATTTGCCCAGCGGGAGTACCTATCTCAGCTATGCCTACTCACTAAAATACTCTGGGTATCGGCGCCTTATCCCAGTCTCTGTCGTTCGTAATAACTGCGACAGACCCAGTCCTAAGGGCTACGGACAGGTGGAGTGCGTCCTCGTAGTCGAAGCCGTACTCGTCTATTAGCTCGACTGCGCGCTTGAAGTCCTCGCCTCTTAGGGGTTCAAGGGCTAGCCCCCTCAACCCGTTGAACGCCTCTACTACTCCCCCCACGAATTCTATATTCCTCAGTGTTTGCCCCGTGAGTCCAGCCAGTACGATTAAGGCTTCGTATATTGTTAGGATGGAGGTTACGTATTCGCGCGGCGATGCTCTCTCTATCCTCTTAATCCACGCGCGAGCTCTCTCGCCGTAAATGGGGTGCCCGCCAAGCCAGTATATGAACACGTTTACGTCTATGTACTTCGGCTTTCCCACCATTTTTTCAAGGCCTCCACTACGAACTCGTCGAGATCTTCGGGCCATCTGTCCACCTTGTAGGCCCCATAGTACGTGTCAGCCACGGACTTGAGAGGTTTAACGCTTATACCTCCTTCCTCCAGGCAGACAACTACTAAGTCCCCGGGCGCTACGCCCATCTTCTCTCTAATGGCTTTCGGTATTACCACCCTACCCTTACTGTCCACTTTGACCACGGCTTTCATAAGTCCCACATTAAATATATTTCCCACAAATAAATATGTTCCCACTAATCCCTCAATATCCGTTAGCTAAGAGCCTCAATAACTCGAATACAGCCTGTCTCTCCCAGCGAGATAGAGGCCTACCCATCGTTTCCTCAAACGTGCGCAGGGTACGGGTCAACTCGTAATTCGCCGTTTCCACGGCTCCTCCCAGTAACCAGAGTAGAGAGTCCAGCCTTAAGGGTTCTAATCCAGCGGCCGCGGAGACGACGTCCCACCCCCTCCTCACGAGGTCTGGGGCCTCACCGCGTAGCTCCCTAGCTGCGTTTCCCAGACTGTCCACCCTTCCCTTTATAATCTGGCTTGTCAGGGAGATCATGCATACCCTGTAATCCACGGGAATGGGGGCGCTCCGTGGGACTCCGCAGCGCTTCCCCGCGCTCCTTAAGGCGTAGTAGAACATTTTGACCGCGAACACGATAGTCTTAGACTCGGGTTTAACGCCCAGTACTGTGCTAAGATCCCTCCAGAACTTCTCCAGGTCTTCGGCATACTCGTCGAACCTAGCCTCGAACTGGGGGGCGAAGAATTCGACGTACTTCCTGGCGCGCTTAAGCTTAGTAGTCCTAAACCTAGCCGTACTAGGGCTTTCCTCTACGAACGTTATGAGAGGATTTTCGTAGCCTTTCCCCGCGTACTCGGCGGCTAGCCTCCAGTGCTCCTCACCCCTCGTCGATAACATGTAGCTGATCAACGAGACCCCTACGACGTAGATCGCCCCTTTGACTAGCCCCAGAGAGGACACTACCTCACCCACATACCCCATCTGAGGGTCTGCCTCCTCACACTGGTCAACTAATTCCTTAACGCGAGATAGCGAGTTACCGACTTCCCTCGCTCTCCCCTTATCTAGGAACCAGTGCCTCCCTCTCCTCACAACTCCTCTACAAGCGAAGGATTTAAAAGTCACACGATAGTAGTACAACCGCGCCCGGCGGGTGATCATGATGCCGGAAGTAGAATAAGGTTCAACAGGAGAATTCTATCTGTTAAGCTAGCCCATATGCCCGCCGGCGCTGGAGGTGGTTTCTCGGGCATGGAGTTCCCTAAGAGGTACGACTTTAAAGAGGTAGAGTCTAAGTGGCAGCGCAGATGGGAGGAGATGGGGATATACAGGTTTGACAGAGAGGACAGGGAGAGACCGACCTTCAGCATAGACACCCCACCCCCCTACCCGAGCGGCGAGTTCCACGTCGGGAACGCCTTCAATCACTCCTACATAGACTTCGTAGCCCGCTACATGAGGATGAAGGGATACAACGTGCTCTTCCCCCAAGGGTGGGACTGCCATGGGCTCCCAACGGAGGTCAGAGTAGAGAAAACCACGGGTAAGGCTAAGAGCGAGTTCGACCCGGAGGAGTTCCTGAGGCTCTGCAGGGAGTTCACCCTCAAGTGGATAGAGCCCATGAAGAAGGCAATAAAGTCTCTGGGCTGCAGCATAGACTGGACGACCGAGTATAAAACCATGGATCCAGACTATTGGCGAAGGACACAGCTCAGCTTCGTCCTAATGTACAAGAACAACCTGATATACAGGGGCAAGCACCCGGTCATGTGGTGTCCTCGCTGCGAGACGGCGATAGCCGAGGCCGAAGTCGAGTACGTAAAGGTGAAGAGGAAGCTGTACTACTACAACTTCGAGCTGGAGGACGGGTCTCCCCTGACGATAGCCTCCACCAGGCCTGAGTTACTGGCCGCCTGCGTCGCCGTCGCCATCCACCCAGACGACGAGAGGTACTCCCACCTAGTAGGGATGAAGGCTAAAGTCCCCGTGTACGACAGGTGGGTGCCGATAACAGCCGACAGCGAGGTAGACCCTAAGTTCGGCACAGGCGCGGTCATGGTATGTACCTACGGCGATAAAACCGACGTTAGGTGGCAGAAAAGGCACAACCTCCCGGTCATCGAGGCGATAGACGAGAAGGGCAGGCTCACAGACGCCGCAGGCCCTCTCAAAGGACTGACAGTCAAGGAGGCCAGGGAGAAAATGGTCGAACTACTAAAGGAGAAGGGCGTCTTCGTCAAGGAAGAGGAGATAGAGAGCACAGTCGGCACCTGCTGGCGCTGCCACACACCAGTCGAAATAATAGTCAGGGAGCAGTGGTTCGTCAAAACACAGGAGTTAGCCTCCAAAGTCCTAGAAGAAGCTAAGAAGATAAAGTGGGTACCACCCTACATGGTCAAGAGACTGGAGAACTGGGTCAACAGCCTAGACTGGGATTGGCCAATATCCAGGCAGAGACTCTTCGCAACCCCAATACCCGTCTGGTACTGCGACAACTGCGGCCACATAATAGTCGCAGAGCCTGAATGGCTACCGATAGACCCCAGGAAGGACCCCCCACCTATAGACAAGTGCCCTAAGTGCGGTTCCCCCAACTTAAGGCCTGAGAGAGACGTCATGGATACATGGATGGACTCTAGCATAACAGCGGCAGTCCACGCGGGCTGGCCAGACAACCTAGACGAGAGGCTATTCCCGGCAGACCTACAACCCAACGGGTACGACATCATAAGGACGTGGGACTACTATTTGTTAGTGAGAGGCGTGGCACTCTTCGGAAAGACTCAATTTAAAATTGCATTGATCAATGGTATGATAAGGGGCACTGACGGGCGTATGATGCATAAGAGCTACGGAAACTATGTTAGTTTGTTAGAAGTCCTAGAAAAATATGGGGCTGATGCTTTCCGCCTGTGGGCTGCGTCGTCGGCGGCTACGGGTTCCGACCTGAGGTTCTCGTGGGAGGGCGTCCAGTATACTAAGAGGTTCCTGACTAAGCTTTGGAACGCCGCCAGGTTCGTCGCTTTCTCTATCAAGGACTTCGACCCGCGGGAGGAGGTGCCCGAGGAGGAGTATAAGCTGGTCGATTTATGGATACTTAACCTGTTGGAGAAGTTGACGGCTGAGGTCACGGAGGCCTTGGACAACTTTGACTTTATGGGCGCAGCGTCTAGGCTGATCAACTTTACGTGGCACAAGTTCTGCGACCACTACCTGGAGGCGGTGAAACACAGGATAGCGGAGGACGGGAGGGGTAAGAAAGCGGCTCAGAAGACTCTCTATACCGTGCTGCTAAGGGTGATCCACATGTTGTCCGTGTTCGCCCCCCACATATGCGACGAGGTATACCACAGGTTGTTCGCCGAGTACGAGGGCTGGCGTAGTATAACCATAGCTCCCTGGCCTAAGGCCAAGCCCTACGACGAGGAGGTGATAAGGGAGGGTGAAGCCCTAATCCAGACTATAGCGGCGGCTAGGCGGGCTAAACACGATAAGAAGATCGCTCTCAGCGCTCCGATATCCGAGATAGTGGTCTACGCTGGTAAGTACGCCGACATTATAGAGAGGTGGAGGGACGACATAGCTGGCACGTTAAGAGCTACTAAAGTCACGGTTTTGAGGGAGGGTAGGGGCACGCACCAGGTAGAGGGATTCCCTGAGATAAGCGTCGAGGTGAAGCCCTAAAGTTTTCCCAACATAAACCTATTTTTTCGGTTTCGCGTTTATATGTTGTTTAACTAGCTGTGTGGTGAAACTGTGGTTAGCTTCGTCTTGATAAGGGGCCCCGACTACAGGAGGGTTCTAGCCGAACTCTCCAGGTTTAACGCCAGGTACGTGACAGTCGGCCTAAGCCAGATAGACGAGGAGGAGGTGGTTAAGGAGATAAGGGCGCTTCCACCGCAGGTGAGGGGGAGGATTAGGTACGGGAAGGGTAAGCCATTACCTCTGACTAGGAGTGGCAGGCTTAACGTTAAGAACACCTGTATACTGCTGGTCTACGAGAAGGAGAGGCTTGTAGACGTTTACCCGAAGATGCTGGGCAAGAGGTACGTAGACCCGATAGAGGGGGTGAGGATAGCGCTTCAGAAAGCCCCCCAGTACTACCTCTACGAGGAGCCCCTCCTGATACTCGTAGCACACCACCCCGACCTGCTCGGCTGCACAAGGGTCAGGTCTGTGAAGGAAACTGTGGAATTACCCGAGGGGGTACGGGCGGAGA
>CAZFWY010000003.1:37451-64263 GCA_964522715.1 uncultured Thermofilaceae archaeon
AGGGTCAGGTCTGTGAAGGAAACTGTGGAATTACCCGAGGGGGTACGGGCGGAGATGGACTTAGTTCTGGAGGAGGGAGACGGGTCAGTAGTGCTCGTCGAGGTAGAGGAGAAGGCCACTATGAACGCCATAGCCCAAGCCCTAAGTCTAGCCCAGGCCTATCAGGACTACACAGGACAGGAGGTCAGGAGGGTGGTGGTCGTAGCCTTATCAGCCGAGGAAAGCGCTAAGAGGGCAGCTAAGAAGGCTGGCGTAGAGATATGGCTGTTAAAAATGGAGAGGCAGTAAGTCACGCGGTTAACACAAGCTTGGTAACGGCTCCTTCATACACGACTTTGTAGCTGACCCCGGACTTGAGCAGCTCTTCTTTAACATACCCCTCTCTGTATACTTTCCTAGGCAAGCCGTGGAGCGACGCCGCTACCTTTATCAGCAGCGTGAGTCTCCCCAGCCGTTTAGCGGTCGAGGAACACTCACTCCACGAAGCATCGTGAGAGAACTCGTAAATCCACGCCTCGCACCCAATCTTGAGTACGCGGGTACACTCGGAGAACACCTCCCGTGGGTTACGGATGTGATGTAGGGTACCCGTGGACACTATTAAGTCCAGGCAGTTATCGCGAAGCGGCATCTTGTGAGCGTCGGCGACCACGAAGTCCACGGCGCCATACAACCCCTTACCTAGGGCGTTCTTACGGGCTATGCGGGCCATAGCCTTCGAGATGTCTAGGCCCACCAGGATTGCGGAGTCCATCTTTTCAGCTATTTCTAAGAGTAGCTTCCCGGGGCCGCACCCCACGTCTAGTATTTTGCGCGCGCCTTTAGAGACGACTTCTTCAACCACGTAGTCGTAGGAGGGCTCCAAGTACTTCGCGGCCACCTTATCGTAGAGGTGGGCGGCGCCCCGAGGTATGCCGCCGATTCTCCGCTGTACTCTCACGAGTACTTTATTGAGTAAGTCGAGCAAGGCTATCAGGAATACACCTGTAAGTCTGCTGATTAATCTTCCCTTAAGCCTCCCTGACGAGCACGTAGTACACGTACAGGTTCCTGTCCTCAGGGGGCTCGTAGTAGTCGTTAGTGAAGGCTATAGAGATAGTGTGCACACCCCTGGTCAGGTTAGCCGTGAACTGGTAAAGCCCGGCCCTCCACACGCTAACAGTCCCCCAGGGTCTCGTCATCTACAGCGACCTCCATTATAGGTGCCTCGCCAGCCGCTGGGTCACCCCTAGCCGCCACTATAATCTTGTACGCTCCGTTCTTGGGGACTTCGATGCTGGCAGTTCCTACTCCTTCGCTGTAGAGTGCGAGGACTCGGTCTACGTGGTAGACGGCGGCAGTCACCTCGAAATCCCGGGGGGTTAGCACTGCGTGTAGGGTCGTTTTCAGACGCACGCCGAGCGCGGTTAATAGTCTACACGCTAGTCTCAGAGCCCTATCTACGTTCTCCGATTTAGCTTTGAGTATTTCCTCCGCCCACGGTATCTGGTCTATCACTACAAGACCTCGCCCCACGGGTACGACTGCCAGCACGCACGGCTTAGCTAAGCAGGTCAAGTTGGAGGGATTAGCTTTCCCGAGCCACACCCTACGGATGTATAGGTTTCTGTCTTCTCCCCCCGGCTCCCAGGCGTCGTTGACGAAGGCTATCGATAACTCGATCCTCCCGTCGAGTCTGGCTATTACCGTGTAATTCCTCCACTCGCCTCCCACAGTAAACGAAGACGCTAACTCTCCGTTTAACGATACCTGCATCACGGGGTACTCCCCTCCGAACGGCGTACCGCGCGCCTCGATAACCACGGCGTAGTACCCCTCCTCCGCGCTTATGTTCGCGGAGACCCGGCCGTTAGTGTACATTTCAACCTGCGTTCTTCGTACGAATACGAGTTCGCCCTCGACCACCCTGAAGCTAGACAGGGGTATTTCGATGCAGTCTCCGACTTCGGGGACGGGGGTGAGAACTCTGGAGGTTACGGCTGGGTCAGGTATTCTCGGCCCATGCCTATACAATCTGTTCTCTGTGGGCCAGTACAATAACTCGCTCCCCACGGGGTCTACGAGATAGTGGTCGAGGAAGTAGGCGGGGGGACGCGTACTCGTAATCTCAACCTCTACATCAGCTATTTCCTTCAAGAAGCCCGTATTGCCGCGGCTCAACCCGTAGACGTATAACACGCCTCCTAGCTTTAGGAACTCCACGGCTTCTTCGGGTGGAGGTAGTGCGGACGACCCGTTCACGAGGACTAAGTTGAAGCCCTCCAATGATCCGTTTATGAGCGGCGCCTCCACTCCTAGGAGGTCTAAGGTTCTCAGCATGGAGGTATCCCGGTAAACACCTACCCTTACCTCAAGGGGCTCGTATTCAGCCAGGTACTTCACCAGGCAGGAGAGTATTAGGCCTGCCCTGGGCTCTACCTCGTACTTAGAGGCTATTGCCAGTTGGGAGAATATCATAACACCCTCACCCAGCCTCACTTCGAGTAGCTGGGCGTACCTCAACCCGCACCCGGACTGCACAAGAGGTATGGACGAGCCGAGCAGGGGTAGGCGTAAATCCCTGTAGGAGACCACATGGTCTCCGAACCAGAACCTGAAGGACTCTTCTCCCAGCCCTTCTAGGGCGGGGTGGCTCCTGTAAGTCGGGAAGGCTATCGTGGAGTAGTGGTCGGCCAGCCCCACTTCTAGGAAGTTAGTCGGTATCTCGCGCTGCTCCAAGATTAGGACGCGCCCGCCGCTCTCCACGAATAGTACTAGTTCGCCGAGGTCGGCGTTTTTCAGCAGGTCCCTACCTATGACTAACACGTGAGCGTCTCCGAGGCTTTCTACCTCCCTCACCTCCGCGCCCAAGCTCTCCAACATCTCCCTAGTCTTGACGTCCTCCCTCAATACCTCCACTCTAACTCCCGTCAGAGGTTTAGTGCGCGGGTGCACGTAGAACGTCTCTTCCTCGCTGTGGAGGGTCTTGTCTCTACTGGTTAATGTCAGGTTAAGCTTAGCCTTTACTACTCCGCTCACTTCGGGAGCCTTGAGTCTTATCGTCACTATCTCCCTATCTCCAGCCCTAAGCGGTAGATTGATGTCCCCTTCCTCCCGTCCCTCGGGGTATGTGAAGCGGTAAGTAAGCGTTAAGTTAAGGGCTTCGTGGTGGTCGTTAACCACGGCTACCGAGAGCCTGAACTCGGCTCCCCCATAGACGTACCTGCTGTAGTTCAGCAGGAAGAACCTCACCGGTTTGTACGTCTCCTTAACGACCTCATAGAACAGCTTCCTAACCCCCCTACCACCCTCAAATATATTCCACGGGCAGAACCCGCTGACCCCTAAAACCCTGTAAGCCGGGATCTGGTACTTCCAAGCCTCGGCCTTAGCCAGGGCGTGGTAATAGGCCGGGTTCTTATAAGATTCCTCGCCGTAGAGAGCTGCAGGTACGTCGAACGACGTGAACGGCACCCAGAGGAACTCCCCTATGTGTAGAGGCTTCTTTCTGTCCCACTTCCACGTTATACGGGGGTAGGAGTCCAGCTTAGTCTCATTCAGTAGCCAGAAGGCCGTATTCGGGTACTGGTCGTGGCGCGCGTATTCGTGGGGGTAGTGTAGGTTGACTATGTCGGCCGCACCTCCCGGGTCGAAGTCCCCTTCGAACATCACGGGGCGCGTGGGGTCTAGTTTCTTCACGTAGCCCACTAACTCGGCGAGTCTGGCTTCAACCCCCTCCCTGTAGGCTGCCCCGGTAAGCAGCAACTCGTTCTCCAAGCTCCAAATGACTATCGAGGGGTGGTTCCTGTGTAGGAGTACCTGCCCCCTTAGGTGCTGGCGGAAGTTCTCCCAGAAGTCCGGGTCCTCCACCCTGTACTGCCTCCCAAAGCACCAGTACGCGCTCTCGTGTACGAGCATTACTCCCCTCTCGTCGGCTAAGTCGTACCACAACCTCCTCCAGGGCTGGGCGTGTAGTCTCATAGAGTTTATGGAGGCCTCTTTCAGCGCATTGTACACCTTAACGGCCGTCTCGTAGTCGTAACCCAGGGGGTGGGCAGACGCCATCCTCAACGTAATCTTCACGCCATTCAGGTAATACGAGCCGTCCTCAACCCAGAACTCCCTGAAGCCGAACCTCGTAGTTACGTTATCAATCACTGCGCCATCCATCATTAGCTTGCTGGATAAGGTGTAGAGGTAGGGGTTCCAGGGGCTCCAGAGTTCGGCGTCAGCCCACCTACTGCTCACCCTGACTCTCTCCGCGCTGTGCGGCTTCAATATTAACCTAACCTCGGGCAGTTCGAGGACTTCCGCGCCGCGGTCTAGGACTACGTTCTCCAGGGTTACTTCTACCTCCCTGCCAAGGTCGTTCGCAACTGTGGCTTCAACTGTAATCGTCATGTTACGGTAGCTGGTAGTTACGAAGACGTCCTCTACTCTTAAGGGCGGGGCTATCACGAGTTCTACGTCGTCCCACAAACCGTACACCTGGTAGTACGAGCCTATCGGGTAGAGCAACGAGTTCACAGCCCTATCTGCTGGTCTCTCAAGCCTGCCCAGATTGCTAAGGTCTACAGGTTTCGACAAAGCGCTAGTCCAATCCCTAACTTTCACCCAGAGCGAGTTACTCCCGGGCTCCACATACCTAGTCACATCTATCTTCAGGGGGATGAAGCCGTCCTTGCTCGAGCCTACGAGAACCCCGTTTACGTAAACCTCGGAAGCGTACTTAACGCCATAGAAGACTAGGAATACTTTCGCATTTCCCTCAAGCTTGGGGATCTCGAATACTCTTACGAACCACGCGCCCTCGTAGTTAGAGCTAGTTAGGAGGCAGGGAACGCTACACTCCTCTAAGCCTTCAATCGGAGGGCTATCGCCCAGCTCGGAGACTTTACCCCGATAGTAGAGCCATTCATCGTTCAGCGATGTTATAACCCTCCCTCTCCATACGTTTAGCTCCTCCTTACTTAGTAGCTGCGCTAGGACGGCGAGCCCCACGACTACAGCTACTATTACTAGAATGATCAAACTCTTCTTGTTCACATGTTTATGAACTCAGCTAGACTCTTAAAGAATGCGAGGAAAAACTACTTTAACCCAGCTTTACGAGTACCTTGATCATACCTTTCTTGCTCATACTGTAAAGCTTGTCCTGGACCTCCTCTATTTTCAACCCCGTCGCACGTGAGAGCTGTTCCAGAAGCAGGTGGTACGGGGCATACTTACCCTTATACGCCCTAGCCAGCCTCCCGTACTCCTCTAGGAGTGACGTCTCCTCCTCTGTGAGGGAGGAAAGGACTAGATTTCTCAGCTGCTTGTGGATCTCCTCCAGCTTCCTTCTCAGCTCTACCACGTCCAAAGAGTCGTAAGGAGCCCTAGCCCTCGCCTCGCTCAGCCTGGCCTCAGCCTCCTCTAACACCTTTTTAGCCCTCATTATCACGTCGGCCTCCTCTAATCGGGCTACGCTCCTCGCCTTGCCGAGTATCTTCCTAGCAGAGCCTACGAGTCCCTCCAGCTCCTTCAACTTACCAGCGTATATCGACTGGCACATCCTCACTACGCGGGCCATGTTCCCGTACGTTTCGTTCAATCTCTCCAGCGACTCTTTGGGGCTGGCTAGGGGTAGCTCGTCTAACACCCTTTTGGCCTTAGAAACCACTCGTCTGGCTTGAGAAGCGTAGTAGGGATTAATGTTCTCCATTTTCTCCGCCCATTTCTTGACTTCCTCAAGCCGCGAAGTCACCATACCCTCAAGCTCTGAGAGCCTGCGAAGAATCTCAGCGTGCTCCGTTAAGTGTTCGAGGTACCGTTTCAACTGGTACTCGTACTCTCCGAGTTCTAAAGCCGCGTCGCTGAGCTTATTCTTGGGTGGGGGTGGAGGGGGAGCCTGGGTCTTAAGCAAGTTCTCGATAAGCTTGCTGAGCCTCTCCGATCCCGTGTAAGACTTACTCAGGCTTTCCACGAGGCTCTCTATCTTCCTCTTTAACTCCTCTATTCTCCTAGCCCTATCCGCCAGCTCCTTCAGGGGGTCTTTCTCCACGCTGACAACCTCTAACGCCAAAACCAACACCTATGTTAACTCCTCAGCAGTAATATTGACGATATTCCGTGAAAAACATAGAAAGAAGGAACCAGCCAACAAACTCGGCTTTAAGCTGTCCCCGCTTAGATATACAGGCATATTAAGGGGAGAGGGGTATTCTTCTAACGGGGAGCGGCTTGGGTTTCTCTCATCCGTGGTTGCCTAATTCTACCCCCAAGATTCTCAAAGAAATGCTAGAAGCCATAGGTGTAGAAAGTCCCGAAGAACTATTCTCGGACATACCCGAGGAGTTAAGGCTCAAAAAGCCCCTAAACGTTGGAGCCGGGCACCCCTTAAGTGAGGCTGAGGTAGCGGAAGACTTAGAGGAAAAAGCCTCTAAGACTCTATCCTGTAAGGACTTGTTATGCTTCGCAGGCGGGCTGGCGTACCACTACGTTCCAGTAGCTATTAGAGCTATAATTTCGCGGAGCGAGTTCTATACTAGTTACACGCCTTATCAACCCGAAATATCTCAGGGTGTGTTGCAGGCTCTCTTCGAGTACCAGAGCTTGATGGCAGAGCTCCTAGAGATGGACGTCGTTAACGCCTCTATGTACGATGGGAGTACTGCGCTGGCTGAGGCCTTCCTCATGGCTGTCAGGGTGACCCGGAGAAGTAAGGTGCTCGTACCCGGAACTATGAACCCGGACTACCTAAGGGTGGTCGAGACCATTACCAGGCCTCATGGGGTGAAGGTGGAGAGGATAGGCTTTAACAGGAGGACTGGCCTTATGGACTTAGACGACTTAAAGGCTAAGGTTGGCGGGGCTGCCGCCGTCTACGTAGAAGTCCCCTCCTTCTTGGGGCCCATAGAGGAGCAGCTAGACGAAATATCTGATATAACTCACGCCAGCAACGCCCTACTCGTAGTTGGTGTAGACCCGATATCCCTAGGGGTGTTGAGGCCGCCAGGCGACTACGGGGCGGACATAGTCGTGGGGGAAGGCCAACCCTTGGGCCTAGGGCTCAACTACGGGGGTCCCCTCCTAGGGATTTTCGCTGTCAGGGGAGATATGAAGCTGATCAGACAGATGCCTGGCCGCCTCATAGGTATGACCACTACGCTAGATGGCTCTCAGAGAGGCTTCACTATGATACTCCAGACGAGGGAGCAGCACATTAGGAGGGAGAAGGCGACGTCCAACATATGTACCAACGAGGCTCTCTGTGCCATTACCGCGGCTGTGTACCTGTCCCTCCTAGGCCCCCACGGGCTCAGGAGGCTGGGAGAGGAGATAATTACGCGTTCTCACTACGCGGCTAGCAAGATAAATGAGTTGGACGGATACGAGGCCCCGGCGCTCAAGTCCTCTTTCTTCAAACAATTCGTAGTACGCGCACTTAAGACCGAGGCTAGCAAAGTTAGGGACAGTCTTCTTCGGAGGGGCGTGCTGGTAGGCCCCGTAGTCACGCGGGATTTCAGCTGGCTGGGGGAGAGCTTCGCCCTATGCGTAACAGAGGTTCACTCGAGGAAGGACATAGATTTTCTCGTCGAGAGCTTGGAGGAGGTGGTAAAGTGATGTATAGGCAGGCCCGCTGGGATGAGCCGTTAATATTCGAGCTGGGCGGGAAGGGTAGATGCGGTTTTTCAGTTCCTCACTCAGGCGATTTCGAAGACGTGAGAGTAAGGCTGGAAGACGTACTACCAAGCGGGGCATTAAGGAGGAAACCGCCAAACCTGCCGGAGGTGAGCGAGGTCGAAGTTGTGAGGCACTTCACAAGGCTCAGCCAGATGAACTGGGGGGTAGACCTGGGCGCTTACCCGCTGGGGTCTTGTACCATGAAGTACAACCCTAAGGTGAACGAGGACAACGAACTCGTGAGGAAGCTGGCGTACGTCCACCCTGAGCAACCCGAGGAAACTGTGCAGGGCCTACTCGAAGCTCTGTACAAGCTAGAGAGGTGGCTAGCTGAGATAACGGGTATGGATAGGGGGTCTTTCCAAGCGGCGGCCGGCGCACACGGGGAACTCGTCGGCGCCCTCATGATAAGGGCCTACCACGAGTACAAGGGAGAGGAGAGGGACGAGATGATAATACCCGACTCAGCCCACGGGACGAACCCAGCCAGCGCGGCCATGGCGGGTTTTAAGGTAATTACGGTTCCAAGTAAGGATGGCAGGGTGAACCTAGAGGCCTTAGAGGCCGCCGTATCCGATGAGACCGCTGGCATAATGCTGACCAATCCTAACACCCTCGGGCTCTTCGAATACGAGATCCTGGATATAGCGCGTATAGTACATGAGGCTGGCGGCCTCCTCTACTACGACGGCGCCAACCTGAACGGGATAATGGGGTACGCCAGGCCGGGCGATATGGGGTTCGACATAGTACACCTGAATATACACAAGACCTTCTCAGCTCCTCACGGGGGAGGCGGGCCGGGCGCGGGTGTAGTGCTAGCTAAGGGGGAACTTGTGAACTTCCTTCCAACGCCTCTGATAGCCTTCGACGGGGAGAAGTACTACTGGGATTACGACATCCCCCACAGCATAGGGAGGGTCAGAGTCTACTATGGCAACATAATCCCCTTGGTCAAGGCTTACGCCTACATACTAGCTTTGGGGGGAGAAGGCCTTAAGGAAGTCACGACACAAGCCGTGGTAGCCACTAACTACTTCATATCGAAGCTGAAGGGAGTGAAGGGCTACGAGATACCGTACGCTGAGGGCGTGCCCAGGAAACATGAGGTCGTGGTCTCGGCGAAGCCCCTCGCGAGAGATACGGGGGTGACGGCCGAAGACGTGGCTAAGGCCTTGCTTGATAGGGGTCTACACGCGCCGACCATGTACTTCCCCCTAATCGTGAACGAAGCACTAATGATAGAGTTCACAGAGACCGAACCCAAGGAGTCTATAGACGCCTACGCCTCGGCCCTCGCGGAGATATCGTCCAAGGCCTACGAGAACCCCGAGGAGGTCAAGTTGGCGCCTAAGAACACGAGTGTAGGCAGGCTAGACCTAGTAAAGGCTAACAGGCTATCCACTTTTATCCCCAGTTACAGGTACCTCAAGAGGAGGCGTAAGGATGCCGCTACTAGGGGTGATAATAGAACACTTAGAGCCGGTCCTTAGCAAGTGGTTATTCCTTGAATATAAACACGCTGCAGAACTCGCTCGGCCCTACACGTTAACAATAACTAACGTTAAAGACCCCGATGAGAGGGCAGCATTATCTAGTTTCTCAGATCCCCGCGAGGAAAGCGTTACCGAACTCGGCATTTCATCAAAATCTCTACTAATTTTAGACCCCCAGGCGCCTCACACCTTATCTCCACAGGACTTCAAGGAGCCAACCTACCTTGTCGTGGGCGGCATAATGGGCGACTACCCACCTCGGGGGAGAACCTACGAATTACTGACCAAGAAAATCCCTGGAGCTAGAACTAGGAATATAGGTAGCGAGCAGTTCCCGATAGACTGCGCAGTCCACGTCGCCCTCATGGTGTCCCGCGGTTTAACGCTTAACGAAATATCGGTGATCTCCGGACTTGAGATAAAAACCTCAGAGTTCCACTCCATACTGCTACCTTACGCCTACCCCTTATACCTGGGCAGGCCCCTGATAAGCGAGGAGGTCATAGACTACCTACTCTACGAGGTGGAGGAAGACGAGGCAGAAGCTGTCAAGACGGGGGAGATGCCCTCTATAACTGAGAAATTGTAACGCTCTTGTAGCTACAAGAGCGATTGTAAAAATATGGGGAATTTTTTAGAAGAACAGTAATCCCAAGCCCCTTAGCCATAACTCGAGGGCGTATCCCGCTATGAACAGTATCGAGTGGAGAACCTTCAAGTCAACGAAGCTCTTAATCATTGTTATTCCGTCCTTAGCGGCCTCCTTCCTCTTCAGCGTAAGCTTCAACACATCTACTCATATCACAACGGTTATCAGCGAGGGTATCAGCGGGAAGGCGCCGACCCACGCGAGTAGTAACGGGACTACTAACGCCGTCCAGGCTACGGCTAGCGCTATCTTTATAGTACTTATCGGGCATAAATACGTGATTACCGGTCAACAAAACGATTTCTTTCATATGCTCCAGCAAGTAGGTTCGAGTTTTCCCGACGCTCCTAGAAGCCTAGCCTTCTCATAATTCTCAGGGCGTTCTCAGGATCATTAGAGGTCATAGCGTCAACGCCTATATTGACTAGCCGCGTTATCTCCGAGGGGTCGTCAGTAGTTCCCGAGATGACTTTTAACCCTACGTCGTGCGCGGCGGATACTAGTTCTTCAGTGACGTCCCTAGAGTCGCACATGTGTACGTACTCCGCCCCAGCCCTTAGCGCTATATCAATGGGATTCCCCCTACTCCGCATGTTATAGGGGTCAAGCATAACGGCGGTTCTAAGGTCCCCGTACATGCTCTTCGCCTTAGCGACGCTGTCGATGTAGTATGAATCCACGATTACCGTTCCGGCCATTCCGGCACATAGAACCATCTCGGCCACCGCGCTTTCGAGCCCTCCCACCTTCACGTCTACAAGTACCAGCTTACCCGCTCTCTTAGCCAGCGATAACACTTCCCTGAACGTCGGTACGGTTTCTCTCCCATAGACCTTTAAAGCCCTAACCTCCTCCAGGGACATGGTTTGAATATCCCTCGAGTACCCAGTCACCCTCTCAGCGTTGCTGTCGTGAAACACTACTAGGACGTGGTCTCTAGTTACTCTGACATCAACCTCAACTCCGTCAGCGCCTTCCTTAAAAGCCTTCTCATAGGCCAGAATGGTATTCTCCGGACACTTAAGGGAAGAGCCGCGGTGCGCGAAAATCAAAGGTCTCCGCTTTTTCATTTTACCTCATCATTCCCCTTGGTATAGGAGTTGCTTTTAAACATCATGCTTTTTAATCCTCAATATAACATTAGACTCGAATTGATTACTTTACACCAAGATTCGATGAACGAACTTTAATTCATTTACCCCTCCTTCCTCAGGGATTAACTATTCAATAACGTCACCGTTTTCCATAGGTTTTCTCCTCAAAGCGAGATAGGCTACTGGGTAGTCATTAAAATAGGGTTCCATGGAGCTGCGAGAAGGTTAATATTTAATGCGTGTTGAATTTAAGTACATGGTGGGGAGCTTGCCTAAGAAGCTTAGTGTAGGTGTAGCTGGTCTCGGCCGCATAGGTCGTCTCCACGCCGAGGTTTTCTTCAGTAAGGTTGAAAACGCCTGTCTCGTGGCTGTGATGGATGTTATTGAGGATCTGGCTAAGGGTGTCGCCTCTATTTACGGGGTTAAGGCTTACACGGATTACCAGAAGATGCTCGCTGACGACGAGGTTGAGGCCGTGGTCATATGTACGCCTACCTGGCTGCACAAGGACATGATAATACAGGCCGCGGAGGCCGGTAAACACGTATTCACCGAGAAGCCCATGACCGTAACTGTCAAGGAGGCCGACGAAGTACTATCTAAAGTGTCGAAGGCCGGGGTTAAGCTGCAGGTAGGGTACATGAGGAGGTTCGACTACGCCTTCTCCCAAGCCAAGAAGGCGATAGAGGAGGGGTCTATAGGCAAGCCTCTAGTCTTCATAGGGCTGGCGAGAGACCCCTCGGCCCCTCCGGGCTGGGCTGCAGACCCGAAGAAGAGCGGAGGTATATTCCTAGACATGCTCAGCCACGACTTCGACATGGCCCGTTGGCTCATGGGGTCGGAGGTTAAGAGAGTATATGTTAACGGAGGGGCCTACCTCTGGGACGAGATAAAGGAGAAGGGAGACCTAGACGTGGTGAACATAAACTTCGAGTTCGAAAACGGAGCCCTAGGCTTCATCCATGGGACTAGGAAGAATACCTTCGGCTACTACCTGCGAACAGAGGTCTACGGGAGCGAGGGCACGGTCTTCGTGGGGGCGGCCGCCGACCCCATGTACTCGATAGGTACTAAGGACGGCATGACGTATGGGGGCTACCAGTGGTTCATGAAGAGGTTCTACGATGCGTACGTCGAGGAGGATAGGCACTTCGCCGAGGTGGTCTTAGAGGATAAGGAACCCCTCATAAGCGGCATCGACGGTAAGAGGGCTGTTGAGATAGCCGAGGCTTGCTGGAAATCTGTTAAAGAGAAAAAACCTGTTGACGTCTTCTAGAGGAACTCTAATACTCATATTATTTTTTCGACGTTATTGGCGAACGATAAGCCGTCTATCAATCTGAGGGTTAGCGCCTCTACCTCTCGGTCAACTACGCTTCTGAACCCCGTATCGGAATCGTATAGCTCTACGAGTTCATCCCTGAAATACCTCTTCCCGGCCGAGTCCCTGAAGTTTAAGGCTAAGAACGAGTAGTACCTGAAAAGCTCGGAGTGGGGGTCGTAGGGGTCTCCGCCAGCCTTTACGCTCTCCTCGTACTCTTTAAGCTGCTTCCTCAGCGCCGGGGAATCCAGCGGCCCTCTCGTCTCTACCTCGCGTTTAACGTACTCGTAGACTTCGCGGTATATCCTCTCGTAAAGGTCTCTATGCCTAGACCCCTCGGGGTAGCGCGCCAGGATCTCCATTAACAGTTCGAAGTATACGCCCGAAATCTTATACTTTAGTAAGCCCCCCGTAGCTTCTAAAAGCGCCTCGTACGTACCCACTCCCTTGCCGCTCCAAGGACTACTACCGCTACCCGAGTGGAAGCAGAGTAGCGAGCCGAAGCTCTTAGCTATCGCAGCTAGCCTCTCAACTCTGTTCTCAAGCTCCGTTAAGTCGCCCGTGTAGTCCTGTTTCTTCTCGAAGCCGACGTTCGGGGCTATGAAGTCTGGCCTCATACCTCCCTCCCAGAGTTCCCGTAAGTAGAACAGGAGTTCGTCCTCACGCGTTATATAGGCTGTCTCGTCGAAGGCTATCTCTATGCCGAAGGGCCCGTCCATCTTAGACCTTATGTACTCCACGATCCTCCTCGTAGCCTCTAAGCTCCTCCTGAACTTTAAGGCGAGTTGCATAGCTCTCTGCCTGGAGATAGGTACGCGGAAGAACCTACCAGTGGCCCCTATGAATAGGAAGTCCTTACCGACGTATCGCGCCAATATGGCGTCTCCCAAGTCCCTGCCGAACGCTTCATAGAACTCTCTCTCCAGCTCACTCCCAGTCAACTTCTCGTAGCGCGGATCTATGAGTTCACACGTGTCTATAGTGTAGAAATTTATGTAGCCTGTGGAGACTGCCTCGTTAACCTCGGATCTAATGTAGTCTAAAGCTGCCTCGACTTCTTCCTCCGTCAGCACGACTTCCTCCTTGTACCCGGAGATCCTCTTCACGGCCCTCGCCGAGGAGCCCGTAACCGTCAGGTGGTCGGCCTCCATCTCGACTATTACTCCCTTCCTCCTGGCGGCCTCAGCCCCCAAAGTCAGGTACCTCTTGATGGACGTACCCGTGTGCCCCATAGTTATCTCGTACTTCCCGGGCGGGGCGTTAACGACCCACTCCGGAGCAGTCTCACGGCCGTAGGACAGCATGAGACCGCCAGCAGTCCTCCTCAACCTGTACGCGTTGAGTATCCCTTCGAGGAATATCTCAGGAATCCTTATGCCAATTGCGGGGTGGGGGATAGGGCCTAGGTACCTCGGCGTCTCTAACCTCATTCTCTTTCACCGAGGGAACAAGTCGCTGTCTTCTTTATATACAGCGCTGTAGGCGCTAGGGGAGTTCTGGACTTTCGGATGACGCAAAAAATTTTAGGCTGCTTATTTTTGCCTTGAATCGTGAAATTCAACAAAAGACACGTATTAATGGCATACAATTTTACGAATAGTTTCGAGTGGAGCATAGTATCTCCCTTCCTACCTATATTCTTCTATGAATTAGTCGGCAACAGCTTCCTAATGTTAAGCGTAGTGAACTCGCTGCCCGCCATCCTCTCAGTTGTCATGGGCCTGATATGGGCCAGGATCTCTGACTCCTACGGCAAGCGCAAACCCTTCATACTGCTATCCATTGCCACGGGGATAATCACCACCTTCCTCCTCTCATACGTGGAGGACGCGTGGCAACTAATCCTCCTGAGGATATCCGGCGTGTTCACGGGCGCGGCGGGGGGCGCGGCTTTCTCAGCTCTCCTGTCCAACACGTTCAAGGAGAAGAGAGGACGTATGATGGGGTTCTACAACGCGCTCGGCCTCTTAGGGGGAATATCCGGGAACCTCCTTTCAGCCTACTTCTACGACAACTACGGGATGAGGGCAACCCTCCAAGCCGTAGCTGTGGCTAAGGTAATCCCCCTAGCACTAGTCTTAATTATCAAGGAGGAACCTGAAAAGCAGGGTAAAATCGAGCTGAGAAGAGCCGTCAGGGAGGCCTTCAAGTTCCCGCGCCTACCCCCCAGCTTCTGGAGGGTGTACGCTGTCAGATGCGTCCTAGTACTCCCAGGGGCTCTCGGAGGCAGCATATTGGCCGTGTACTTCGTGAAGTTTTTGGGAGGTTCTGACCAGCTCTGGGCGCTCATTACAGCGGTGACGACATTGATGGGAATAGCTGTAATACCCTACGGTTACCTAGCCGACAAAGTCGGCGCGAGGACTATGTTTACCCTAGCTGGCCTAGGGTGGACTGTACTATACGCTGGCTACTACCTGAGCAGAGACCCCTACATCTTCGCGCTGTTCTTCGTGATCCCTGTGTGGCCAGCCTTCCACGTAACCTACCAGAAAACTCTAATGGACGTAAGCGACTACTGCGAGAGAGCCACCCTCTTCGCAACTGAGGGGTTAATCTCGACGATCTACGGGTCTATAGTAGGACTAATAGGCGGCTATCTCGCCGACGTAATTACCCCGAAGAACCTCCTAGCTCTCTCCTCAGCCTTAGCCCTACTAGGGGCTGTCACGGCTTACCTACTGTTAAGGGAGGAAGCACTACTAAGGGGGGAAGCTAACCCTTAAGCGCTGTCACTAAGTGCGCCGCTCCCAGAGCTACTTTCTCCTCCTTGGCGTCCGCGTAGAACTCTTTAAGCAGGCTTAAAAACTCCTTAGCTCTCGGCAGCTCGCTATACGTCCTGTACATTTCTTTGTAGGCTTTCCAGGATTTCCTAGCCACTATAAAGGCCATGAGGGGGACAGCAAAGCTCCAATATAGTCCTATTACTTTTTCCCATAACCGGTTATTCGACTTCCTTAGCTCCAGGACGACGAGCTTCCCTCCCTCCCTTAAAACCGCGTGGGTCTCCGAGATACACGTAGCCAGGTCTACCACGTCTCTTAACGAAAAGGCGGCCACTACGGAGTCGAAGATTGAAGGTCTAAAGGGGAGAGCTTCCCCCACGCCTACAACCCTATACGTCATCGCGTTCGGAGGGGAGGCCGCTTTTAACATTTCGGGTAGGGGGTCTAGCATTACAACCTCGTAGCTGTACTTCGCCAAGAACTTCGTCATGGAGCCCGGCCCGCTTCCTAGATCTAGCGTTAACTTCCCGCTAGCTTTAACCGCGGCTTTCTCACGGAGCCTATGAATAATCCCCAGGGACATGTACACGTTCATTTTCTCGTATACCGGTATAACCTCCAGTAGAGAGTCTAGGATTCTCCTCCAGCGTTTCTCAGACCTTCGAAGCACGGGCCTAGTAGGAAAAATTAGGCTTTAGCTTTTTCCAGTGCCTCTTCGGGGGGTACTTCCTCGTGAACTACTTTTACTAGTGCTTTCGCCGCTACCCGAGGGTCTTCAAACTGGAACACGTTCCTCCCGTAAGCTACCCCTGCGGCTCCTCTAAGAACGGCCTCGTAGGCCTCCCTCAAAGCCTCTAAGAGCGACCCTCTCCGCGGCCCGCCTAGGACTACTACTGGGACTGGGACTCCTTTAACCACTTCCTCGAAGCCTTCACCCGTGTAGTACGTCTTGATAACGTCAGCTCCTAATTCGGCCGCTATTCTAGACGCGTACGCCACGTTTTCCGAGCTATACTTATCCGGTAGATGCGGGGGTCTCGGGAGAACCTCGGCTAGAACTGGCACCCCGTACCAGTAGGCCTCTTCTACTACGCGCGCTAATTTCTCCAAGTTGTCCACTTCCCTCTCACAACCCATGTAGACCATCAACGAGACGGCGTCGGCACCTAGACTCACGGCTCTCTCAACGCTAGAAATCACTCTATCGTCCGTTTCGTCGGGCCCCCTGACGCTACCAGTACCGTCTATCCTGGCTATTACTCCGACTCTGCCAGCCATCAAGTCGGCTACCTTCTCTATCATCGCTGGAGTCATCATGAAGGCGTCGGCACCAGTCTCTACGAGCGTCTCAACGGTTTTCCTAAAGTCCCTGATACCCGGTATAGGGCCATGCCTCCTGCCATGGTCCAGGGCTATTATCACGGCCCTCCCAGTATTCCTCCTGAATATCCTGCTGAGCCTTAGAACCTTACCCGGCCTTACCCCTAAGGACAATCTACTCACCCGACTACTACGGAAAAAATAAGTTAAAAAAGATATACTGAGTTTTTAGGCTATTCAACCTTCTCTACTACGATCTTCTCTCCACTGCGAACCTTCCTGAGTACTTCGAGTCCTCCGACTATACGTCCAATCACGTTAACAGGGCTCGCCGGCCTAATCTCTCCCGGACGGCTTACAGGGGTCGGCCCAAAGAACAGGCAGAGAGCGTTACCAGGCGGCCAGTAAGCCACGTCACCGACCTCGACCGTCGGCTGGCTATCCTCTTCTCCTATCTCGGCTGGAGTGCTGAAGTACACTTCGTCTCCCCATAGGGACGCGCGGCTCTCGAAGGGCGTAGCGTCCAGTATCGCCTTCCTGGTCTTCGGGTTCTTATCAATGAGCTCTACTATTACTTCGCCAGCCTTTTCAAACCTTATCCTGAGCTTGACCATATACTTCACCTTACGACATAGCGGGCGTAAGCCGTGTATAGTACTCCTTTAGCCGCCTGGACTACTTCAAGCCACTCCTGTCCCTCCTCAGGCTTTACCTCGAAGCCTACAGCTCCCTGGTACTCTATTTCGTGTAGCACTCTTATCAAGTCCATTACTTCCTCTATCCCGTTAATAGCGCCGGGCCTATAGAACCCTGGGTGCCAGTCCTTTAGTGAGCCATCGGGCAGCTTCTTAGTACAGCCTATGTGTATGTGAGCTAGGTAGGGGGCTGCGCGTTTAAGGTCTTCTGGTTTCTCCCCGAGCATGGGGGCGTGGCTTAAATCCCACATTAACCCGAAGTTCTCGAAGTCTTCTCTCACGGCTTTAGCTACCTCTACGGCCTCGTCTATGGGGCCTATGAGCTGCTTCTTGTCCCAGTCCCTGTCGAAGGTTTCGAGTACTATCATAACGTCTAGATCCCTAGCGTACTCCACTATCTCCTTTAGGCTTTCGATCAGAGCTTTCTTGGCCTCCTCCCTCTTCCCAACTCCCGGATCTGGGCCGCTACAGAAAGCAACCCCCGAGATACCGTGGGCCGCGGCCTCCTCCACGACTTTCTTTATTGCGGTTACGGCGTCTTTCCTAGCTGAGCTGTCCAGAGCGCTGGGGTTCTTCTTCTCCATGAGTACTAGGGGCTGGGCGCCTATGGCCAGCATTATACCTGTATCCTCGGCCACTTCTTCTATCTCTCTCCAGAGTTCAGGCCCCTTCGGAGGGTTGATCTCCACCATGTCGAAGTAGGGGTCTCTAGCCAGGGTTTCGAGGGTCTCCTTGACTCTTTCTCCTCGGAGAAACGGCGGATTTGCCATAAAGGCTACAATGCTGATAACCCAGGGGAAGTAGTAACTCGCGTGGAGGCCATTCCTACGTACGTGTACTGATAACATTTCGACACCGAGTGTGCTATAGGGTAGCCCTTATTAACTGTTTTTGGCGCCTGGAGGGAAGGGAATTGCGTGTATCGAGGGGAGCGGTGAGCGCATGACACAGGTAGTCAGTATTGAGAGCGCAATGGTAGGCTTTTACGTACCCATATTGCTCGGCTGGCTCTACGCGAGGGGGAGAAAGGACGTGAACACTAAAACCATAGCACAGCTACTGATCCGTATATTCCTACCGGCCCTCCTCTTCGTATCGATATACGAGAAGAAGGCGACGGATTTCACGATATCAGTGTTAGCCGCACTGGCTGTCGTTACGTGTGCAGTGACAGCGCGCTTACTACTTAGAGAGCCCGAGTTCGTTCTGTCCTCTATGTACACGAACGCTGGCTACCTACCCATACCACTAGCATACTCTCTGTGGGGGAGCGGGGGAGTGGCCTACGTAGCCCTGTACATACTCGGAAACAACACGACGTCTAACGTGATAGCTCCTCTAATTGCTGGTAGGAGCCTGAGGAGGAGCTTAAAGTACATAGTCTACTTCCCCCCACTCTACGCTATCGTCGCGGCGTTAATACTGGGGAACCTAAGAGTAGACGTGCCAGAACCGGTCATGTACGTGGCTGAAAGACTGGGGTTAGTAGCACCCCCTCTAGCTCTAGTCCTGCTCGGCATGGAGTTCGCGTCGGCAAGGGTAGAGATTCGCTCAGCCCTGAAGGTCGGTTTACTCAGAGCTGTAGTAATGCCCCTGGTCTTGATAGTCGGTGGGATGCTAGCTGGTTTCACTGGTCTTTCCCTCCACGTGTTAGTGTTAGAATCTATAATGCCTCCGGCGGTCTCTAACGTAGTATTAGCGGCAGATCTAGGCATGAATTCTAAACACGTAGCCAGCATCGTGTTAACGTTAACCGCAGTCTCGACCCTAGTCTTCATACCCCTGTTCTTCGCGGCGCACACCCTCGGCCTTCTCTCCAATTTGTTCGGCTAAGTCTGCTAGTTCCAGCACTACGTACCCTTCCTCCCCCAGCTTCTCCTTACCCTCTACCTCTATACTGGCCAACCCGTAAACCTAACCATAGGCGTGCTGATACGCGCCGACACAGACTTTAACCGCGAGATTATTCTCCACGCGTCGCGTCTATCTAGCCGTGACCACTTAACCTCTAAGAGCAACAGCCTGTTATCAATCAATACGGCGGCAACGTCTACCTCGTAATCTCTGCCCCTTCTCCGCCGACCCTTTTCACAGGTAGTAGGTAAGGTAGCCTCTTCCTCCTGATGAGGTTCTCAAAACACGAACTCCGTATACCCTGAGTGGTCCTCCACTGTTGATACGCTAGATCCTATAAGCACCAACAATAGTTAGATATTATTACGAGTTGTGACCGCGGCTTTCTGTATATTTCTTTAAGAATGCTGATTCCCACCCTCTATCTATAAAGATACTCTTTTTCATATTTTTGTCTACTTTAAAGTATTATACTCTAGAGTATATTTCAAGGTAGAAAAATATGGTTAGGCTTCCAGTTTATACAGTAAGTGTATTAGCTTCTCTATGTCCCAGGGCACTTTCCTCCTCGGCTGCTCAGCGAGCTTGTCTATCTCTTCGTAGAGGGGTTCGAGGGCCGATATTAGCTTCTCGTATATAGCGTAGTACTTATTGTACATCTCGACGTACCTCGGGTCTGGCTCCACAACTTTCTTTATGCGGACAAACTTCTTTACCCCCTCCTCGTAGCTACTCAGAACTCCGCTTCCCACCCCAGCCAGTATTGCGTCGCCTATCAGCGCGGCGTCCAGGAACTCTAGGAGCGCCACCCTCCTACCAGTTACGTCGGCCTTTATCCTTGCCCAGGATGGCGTCTTACCCCCTCCTCCAAGCACTCTTATCTCCTCGCTCTTAACCCCGAGTTCGCGGAGGACTTCTAGTATCTTCCTGATCTCGTAGGCTATGCCCTCCATCAGCGCCCTGAAGACATGAGCCCTAGTGTGGAACACTGTTAGGCCGAATATCGCCCCCTTAGCTACAGGGTTCCACCTGGGAGACCTAGCCCCCGCGAAGAAGGGGACCACTATCAACCCGTTAGACCCAGGAGGCACGTACTCGGCCTCCATGTCTAAGTACTCGTATGCCCTGCGCCTAGTCATCTGAGCCAGCAGGTTTTCCCCAGCCGCGAACTGGTCTCTAAACCACCTCAGGATAGCGCCAGCCGTAGCCATGCCAGCTTCTATACTCCACTTACCCCTGATGACGTGCACAGTCACCACTACTCTCATCTTAGGGTCAGTTATGGGAGAATTCACGGTCGTAGCTGTGGTAGATCCTGTCCCCGTTGATTCTTCAACTCTATCCGGACCCAGGACGCCGGAGCCCAGAACCTCGCATCCCCTGTCTCCTCCCCCGCCGACCACGGGTATCCCTGGCGCTAGCCCAGCCTCCCTCGCAGCCTCCTCAGTAACCTCTCCTACTATCTCGTCGGAGTAACTGGGCTCAGGGAATATACTGACGTAATCCGCCAGCCCGAAATCCTCGAAGAGGTCATGCGCCCATTCAAGCTTGACTATATCGAAGAGCAAAGTTCTCGAAGCCACGGAGTGGTCAGTAGTCGGCTTACCGGTCAACTTATACACTATGTAATCCTTCGGTTGAAGCGCCCACCTAGCCTTAGAGAGCTGTTCCGGCGAGTTTTCCTTTAGCCACAACAACTTGGTAGCAGTGAACGTAGGGTCAACTATGAGCCCAGTCCTCCTGTACAGCTCCTTCACGTCGAAGTTCTCCTCTATCCATCGAGCCTGAGGGAGAGACCTCCTATCCATCCATATAATAACCCTACCCAGCACATGCCCCTCCCTATCCAGCAGAGCCACAGCCTCCCTGTGACTACTGACCGAGATACCATTAATCTCATGGGGGCCTACTCGGGACTTAGCCACGACCTCCTTAACCACCGAAGTTACAGCCCACCACCAGTCGTTCACGTCCTGCTCGGCCCAGCCGGGTCTGGGGTGATAAGTGGGGTACTCCCTCCCGGCAACCGCGACTATCCTCCCATTCTCTTCGTCAAATAAGGCTGCCTTAGCCGTAGTCGTCCCCAGGTCTATCCCCAATAACAACTCTACTCACCCGTCTCCCCAGTATATGCGCTATTGTCTCTTTAAGGACTATAAACTCTTATAAGCATGTTTAGCGGAAACTATGTTGAAGCGAAGTTGGGGGGTTCTCAATGGTTAGGGTAAGGCTTGAGAACCTGTGTAAGTACTTCGGCAAAGTTAAAGCTGTAGACCACTTAAACCTCGAAATAAAAGACGGCGAATTCGTAGCCCTCCTTGGGCCCAGCGGCTGCGGTAAGACCACCACGCTCCTCATGATAGCTGGCATATACAAACCCACTAAGGGCTATGTATACTTCGACGACCAGATAGTGAACGACCTGCCGCCCAAGGACAGGAACGTAGGCATGGTCTTCCAGAGCTACGCCCTCTATCCCCACATGACGGTATACGACAACATAGCCTTCCCGCTAAAACTAAAGAAGAGGCCTAAGCATGAAATAGATAAGAAGGTAAGAGAGGTAGCCCGCTTCCTAAGGATAGAGGAACTCCTCAACAGGAAGCCCAGCCAGCTGAGCGGCGGGCAGCAGCAAAGGGTAGCTTTAGCTCGTGCACTGGCGAAAGAGCCCCAGCTCTTCCTGATGGACGAGCCCCTCAGCAACCTAGACGCCAAGCTGAGAATAACGATGAGAGCCGAGCTTAAGAGGCTCCAGAAAGACCTCGGGATAACCACGATATACGTAACCCACGACCAGGTAGAGGCCATGACGATGGCTGATAGAATCGCGGTGATGAACTTAGGTGTGCTCCAGCAGTACGGAGCCCCTCACGAACTCTACAACAGGCCTGCTAACGTGTTCGTAGCTGGCTTCATAGGCGCGCCCCCGATGAACTTCATAGACGGAAGCCTGGTGGAGAAAGAAGGGAAGCTGATAGTGGACTTCGGCCCGTTCCAGATAACTCTCCTCGACGACCAAGCAGAGGTTCTCAGGAAGATGGGGGCTCCCAGCGAGATAATATTCGGCGTACGGCCCGAAGACATAACCGTAGGGGAGGGAGACCTCACCGGCGAGGTATACGTAGTGGAGCCCATGGGCAGGGACTCCATAGTGCACCTGAACATGGGCGAGGGCATCATGGTGAGAGCGCTGGTCTCCGGCGTAGTTACTATGTCTATGGGAGAGAATGTCAAGCTGAAATTCGATATGTCTAAGATACACATATTCGACAAGAAAACAGAGAAAGCCTTCTTCTAACCCTAACAATATTTTCTATTTCAACCACTACATAATATTATTTTTGAATTTGTTGTCTCTTATAAATTTATACTTACTATACTTCTTAGTGTCTTACCGCCCTTAAATACTCATGCGAAAAGCTTTAAAGGACTAACCACACTATCTCCCATGGTTCGAGGGGTTAGTATGAGCGAGAAAGGTACCAAAATAACCCCTGTCGCTATCGCCTTATTGATTATTGGTATCATTATCGGCGCTGCGATCGGATATGTCATTGCGCCTAAAGGTGTACCCCTAGAAGAGTATAACAAGTTAAAATCTGAGAACGAGGAACTAAAAGCTAAAGTTGAGGAGTTACAGTCTCAGTTGGAGGAGCTGGGGGCTCCTAAAGAGATAACAATCGTCGTCTGGGCTGTGGGCCCAGACGAGCCCAGCGTTTACAGGTTCGAGAACTTCAAGATAGCCGCTGACATATTAAACAAGATGTTAGAGGACGTTGGCGCTAACATCAAGATAAAGATCGACGGATTCTTCTGGACTCAGAGCTGGGGCGACTACAAGAAGAGGTTCCTATTAGCCATGCAGGCTGGTAAGGGACCAGACATCTATACCACCGGCCACGAGGACGTCCCGACACACGCCGAGGCTGGCTACATAATACCGCTTGACGACTACATCCAGAGGTACTGGGACGTAGTCTACTACGACGTATTCCCGAAGCTATGGGACGCCTGCAAGTACAAGGGTAAGACTTGGGCTGTGCCTCAGGATACTGAGGCTAGGCCGATATACTTCAGGAAGGACGTACTGAGACAGCTAGGCTGGAGCGAGGCCGAGATCGAAGCTCTACCCGAGAAAGTTAAGAATGGCGAGTTTACACTAGACGACCTACTAGCAGTTGCTAAGGAGGCTAAGGACAAAGGGCTCGTCGAGTGGGGCCTGGTTCACAGGGCCTCCAAGGGATGGGACTATATACAGTTCTACCTAGCCTACGGAGGCAGGCTATGGGATCCCGAGACTGGCAAGATGGTGTTCACCAAGAGCGCCTGGCTGAAGTGGGCTAAGTTCTTCGAGAAAGCTGTACAGGAGGGCGTAGTCAACCCCAACCAGCTGGGTGGCGATTGGAAGTCACTATTCCACGAGCCGTTCACTCAGGGTAGGGCTCTATTCGCCTCTGGCGGCACTTGGCACAAGGCCGAGTGGATACAAAAATACGGCCTAACTGAGGAGTCCTTCTGGGAGAACGTAGGCTTTATGCTACACCCAGCTGGTGAGCCCGGCCTAAAACCAGTAACTCTAAGTCACCCATTAGTTTACATGGTAACTAGCCAGTGCAAGTACCCAGAGATCGCCTTCCTACTCATAACGCTAGTAACAGACCCGCATATTAACGCCTATCACGCCGTTAACAGTGCACACTTAGCTATCCTGAAGAGCGAGGTAAGTGACTCCAGGTACGTACAGGACAAATTCTTAGCTGACGTAGCTTACATGTTAGACTACACGACCTTCATACCCATGCATCCGAAGTGGGCTGATTACAACGACGCTATATTCAGGGCTCTAAGTGCCATCGAGACTGGCGCTATGTCTGCTGAGGCAGCTTACGAGCAGCTCCTAGCCGACGTAGAGGCCTTAGGTGCGGAGAACGTAATCATCGAGGAGTAAAATATTTAAACTTTTTTAATTTCTAGTTTTTTATATTCCCGACATATTTTTAAGATTTCTATAGGTATTTAGAATTGAGGTGGGGAGGGACTTGTCTCCCAAGCGTAGGCGCATTAAGATACCTTACCTATACATATTCATACTGCCAGCACTGATACTGATAGCCCTCTTCTTCCTATTGCCTGTGGTGTTAACGGCCCTGATAGGCTTTACGAACATGGACTACAAGCTGAAGTGGGAGTGGATTGGGCTGGGCAACTACTATCGCATGATGAAGGATAGGTGGGCTCACGTAATCTTACAGAATACTATTTTCTACGTGATCACTACGCTGACATGTTTTAACGTCGGGATGGCCCTGGTAATATCCCTCCTAACTACGCACATACATGACAAGGCTGGCGCCGCGTTTAGGGCTGCGTGGCTACTACCCAGGATTACCCCCTCAACAGTCTACATAGTAATTTGGAACTGGGCTTTAGCCCCCTACCCTTACGGCCTCTTTAACTGGATCATTAGGGGCTTAGGGGCTAAGGACTTCCAGTTCGTTAAGCTGACCTTGAAGCCCGTCCACCCGTGGATACCTCTGCCCTGGGTCTGGGTCTGGGTTATACTGGTCAACGGCTTTATAGGCGCTTCGTTCGGAATGATAATATTCACTTCGGCTATAAAGGCTATACCGATAGACTACATAAACGCGGCTAAGGTGGACGGCGCATCTACTCTGCAGACCATACGCTATGTGATCCTGCCTATGATACGCTGGCCAATACTCTTCGTAACGGCCTACCAGACACTATCACTTCTGACCTCCTACGAGCAGATACTACTATTCACCGACGGAGGGCCGGGTTACGCGACAGAGGTATGGGCTCTGTATTCATTCCACAAAGCCTTCGCCGAGTATGCTGGCGGCTTCCAGTTCGGATACGGCGCAGCGCTGGCAGTAATCCTAGTGATCATAGGACTAATAGCATCTGTAGCCTACTACAAGATCTTTAGGTTCCGCGAGCTTATGTTAGAGTCTAAGATAGAGGTGTAGAGGTATGGCTAGGCTGATCGATAAGGTTAAGATGGCTGTACCGTACGTAATACTGATAGTGATAACGGCGCCCATAGTGTTAATGTACCTAATGCTCTTCATAGCCTCCTTCAGCAGGACTGTCTATGGCTTAATACCAGACCAAATAATGCTCAGCAACTGGAACTTCCTATTCACAGGCTACATCCAGGCGCCGGGTACGGGCGGGGTAGAGGCTGGCCGCTACCCGAACATCCACATAGTTACGTTCAACACCTTCCTACTGGCCATAACGGTAGCAACCCTGGAGGTCCTCATATCCTCGCTCGCTGCATACGCCATCTCCAGGTACAGCTTCAAGGGTAGGAACGCATTCCTATCCCTAACCCTAATCCTACACAGCTTCCCCAGCATAACCCTACTGATAGCCATCTTCTACGTGCTGAGAGTACTAAACCTCTTCGACACGATCATAGGCGTAATCTTAGTGAAGGTAGCACTTGAGCTGCCGCTGGGTATCTGGATAATGAAGGGCTTCTACGACGGTATACCGTGGGACGTGGAGATGTCCGCGCTTGTGGACGGCTGCACTAGGCTACAAACCTGGTGGAAGGTAATACTGCCCAACGTTAAGGGAGGAATAGCCTCGGTAATGATATTCGCCTTCCTCAGCGGCTGGGCCGAGTACGTCTTCATACTGACCTTCATAGTGTCCTACCAGAACTGGACCCTCTCAATGCTCGTAGCCGCTATGATAGGTGAGTGGAGGTTCGTAGACTACGGACAGCTGGCAGCTGTGTCCTTCTACTACATGCTACCAGTGGTCATATTCTTCCTCTTCTTCCAGAAGTACCTGCTGAGACTGACGATCGCTAGCAAAGGTCCGCTCTAGAATCTATATTATTTTTTGCTCTTGCTCCTATTCCATATGATCTTTTATACAAGACCTCTAATTAAGATGTTAATCATCGCAAGAAATAGGGACAAAAGGTTACCTAAAATCAACGACCAGCTTTTAACAAAAAAAGGAGGAGTTATTGATTTAGAATACGCGATAATATAAGTCCGCTGCAGTTATTATTCCTATAAGCTTGCCATTTTCGACTACTGGAAGGCGTCTGATCTTCTTCTTTATCATTAATAACGCCGCTTCGGCTACATCGGCGTCTGGAGTAATAGTTACTAACGGCGCCTTAGTCATAACCTCTTCAACTGTAGTCTTTTTAAGATCAAGTTCTTTGGCGATTACTCTTGAAATTAAGTCGCGTTCAGTAAATATGCCTTTTATCTCCTCGCCCTCAACTACTACAAGACTACCTATGCGTTTCTCAGCCATTGTCTTGACAGCTTCAAAAACCGTAGCAGTCGGGCTTATTGTTATTACCGGTGAAGACATTAGATATTTTACCCTGGGCATATTTAGCCCCAAGATTATGGAATTTCAGGAATTAATATGCATTTCGGTATCTCTGAGACCGTCCCATTTAAGATAGAAAGCGGGTCTTTTTCTCGATCTCTCTATGTAGTCAGGAACTAAGAGCTTTCCATGCATAGAAGGCAACACGCAGAAACAAGTAAGCGCACCACCCTCAAGCGGCTCATAAGAATAGGGAGGAGCCGAGGAGAGCAGCACCCCAAGCTAACCCGGCCAAAACCCCAGCCCCAAAGTCACAGCGTCTCGAAAGCGTCGAACAAGCGGCCTGAAACCCACAGCCTCAACAAGTTGTGCCCAGCCAAGACGAGCAGGACGGCCTTACCCCCGCCTTGGCGCTCCTAAACCTCAGCGTAGAAGCCCTCCTCCTCTCCGCTGCCCTGAAGACCTTCTCACAGAGCTTCCTAACCCAGTACTTAGACATGTCTAGTAGTGGTGGCTGTGCGTTGTGGTCGATGAAGCTATATAGGTGGTTTGCTAGTTTTAGTATGGGGGCTGCGGGGTGCTCTTTGATCAGCTCTTCTAGTTTTGCTTCTGCCATTGTTGTTCCCTGTATACACCGCGCAGCCCCCCGCTACATACCTTCCGCGAGAAAGCACCTTTCTATCCTAA
>CAZFWY010000004.1:0-9871 GCA_964522715.1 uncultured Thermofilaceae archaeon
AGCCCCGTGCTCCTCCCTGCCTTACACGATGCGAATGTTTATATTTCTTAGCCTAAAAACTCGAAAAAAATAGGCTATGCGGCCAGCATAATGTAAGAAGTTTATGTTAATGCGGGTTTAACGATAAACGTTGACTCATAGTTTTTAAGTATAGACTACTCCCTATGCAGGGGGATGACGACTGCACGTCAGGGGGTCTTTATGCCCGTATTGGTCTTTGCTGACCCTCATAAGTGGCAAAAGGTCGTTGGTTATAGCTGGAATATTGATGACAGTTTTTCCCAAAGTTCTGTGTAGCTTTTAACGCGTATGTGCGGCTCTGTACCCTGGTAAGAGTGAAAGCCTTCGTAGACAGCCGTCCAGAGTCCGGTGGACAGCGCTCCCTGTATGTCTATGTCTTCGTCCCCGACGAATACGGCGTTTACTGGCCTTGCTCCCAGCAGGGATAGGGCCGTCAAGAATATTACGGGTGAGGGCTTTCTGTAGCCGATTCTGTCCGACGAGACTATCACGTCAAAGAACCTAGCTAGCCCGCTCTTCCGTAAGACGCATATGAGAGCGTTGTAACTACCAGCGTTACTTACGACCCCTATCTTCACGCCTCTTTCGCCTAGCTTTAGAAGGAAGCTTTTCAAGTCGGGCGGGGGCGCCAGGAACTTCAAATAGGGTTCGAGGTATGCCGTTGCTACCCTCTCTACGAGGGAGGAGTCGTCGTAGTCCAGGCCGAGTTCCCTTAGCAGGAGAACGGCCTCTCCTCTAAACGTTAGTTCAAGCACGTTCTCTCTCCTAATCGCATCCGCAACCTTCCTGGCTAGTTTCAAGGCTTTTAAAACCTCGTCTAGGCTGAAAACGTACCCTTCCTCTCCTAGAACTTTCCTTATAGCTTCTGCCCTGTACTTGTAGTAGTCCTCTAAACTAATTACGGGGTAAAGGATTGTACCCCAGAGATCTAAGAGCACCACGTGCAGGGGCCATTTCCTTCCCAATCGAGGCACCGAGACTTTTCCCTAAATTAACCTATTAACTTATACGCTCTCAACACGCGCACTGCCCAAGAGACTTCTTTCAAAGGTTGACCTATCTTTAGCGCTATTTCTGCGACATTAGTCGTCCCAGAGCGCATGTGGCTCAACACTTCGCGGACTAGGTTTTTGCTTACTAAGCGTACCCTGACGTACTTCTTCCTGACATGAATGACGGCGTAGGCCCCGCCCACGTCAGCGTAGTAAACCCCTCTCCTTACAACTACTTTGAATTCGCTGGCTACGAACTCGCTTATGCCTCGCTTCGTTAAGTATTTCCCCTCAGGCGTACGTTTGACTAAACCTGCTCTCCGGAGGACATGGGCACAGTGTTTCACGTAGTCCGACTTTATACCGAGAAGACCAGCTACGTCTGAGGGCTTAAAGGGTTCAGGGGGAAGATTAACCAAAAAAGGGATTAACCAGGGTTTCGCTTTTACAAGCCTTACTAAGTCCTTCATAACTCTAATAGAGCCTCTCTCAAGGTGTTTAAGGAGAGCTCTGCGACTACGACTGGCACCCCTATATCGAAAGCTTCTAACACTCTGGGATGAACCTCTCCTAAGAAGCCCGCCTCCCTCCCGCTCACCATTACCTTAGCCGCGCGGCCTTCTATGAGGCTCGGGTGGCTCGCCGGAGTTAACGTGTAATTCAGGCCGAAGGACTCCATAAGAGCTTTTAACACTCCGAGCGCGTCTGTGAGAGTTACTCCTCTCCCGGCTATCGCAAAAGCAAGTCTGCGCTCCTCCCTAGTCTTGTTCTCGCGTGATTCGTCTATGAGTACTATGTCTCCTACCTCGAAGATCCTCTGGGGGTAATCAGCGTGCTTACTCTTCGAGAGCACCTCCATGAGTTGCGGCGTGATCCAAGTCCTGAGGCAGGAGTACGTCTCTTGTTTCGGGTTCTCCACCTCTACCGTTGGTTGCTCCGGTACTCCCATCTTCGCGTAGAGAACCTCTTTATTAGTCATCATGTAATTGTTCACTTCTTGGAAGCCTAGGCCTACTACCGCTTCCCTGACCGCCCTAGAGAACACCTCTAAGGGGTCTTCCCTCCCAGGGTGTGGAGGCGGGGTTTTCAGAGATACTAGGTTGTCGTAGCCATACGCCATAACGACGTCCTCCACCAGGTCCACTGGGTGGAGGATATCCGTTCTGTAAGCCGGTATGGTGACTAGAACCGTATCGTTCTGGGGCTCAGCTCCCATGCGCATCTTCCTCAGGAGACTGGCGACTTCAGAGGAGGATAACTTAAGACCAGCGAGTCTTTCAACCAAGGATACTTCTAGCTTCATCTCCTCGGGATCTAGCGGGGGAGTGAGCCATTTCCCGCCTTTACCCTCCACCTCAGCCAGCCTTATCTCTCCCCCACGCTCAGCTATGGAGGTCGTGACTATCGTCAGTACTTTAAGCGCTACCCTCGGGTCAGTCGTAGTTACGTCGATGAACAAGTCCCTAGAGTCCTCGGTTACGCGCGTATCCTCGCTGTTAATTATGGGCGGCATTGAGAGCACCGTGCCCTGGGAGTCCACGAGGAGCGGATACTTGTCATGTCCCGCTATTAAGTGGCCGTACTCTATGCCCTTGGGATGTCTCCTCAGGATTTCCCTAGGGGTTAGGGCCTCCGCGAAGTCTAGGGGCACGAAGGAGAATTTGTCCGGGTCTACGGTCGTGTACTTAACCGGGGGCTTAATCGCCGATAAGTCGTAGACCCCTATCGATACCTTCTTCCTATTCCTACCATAGGTTACGTGCAGCTTCTCCTGTAGCTGCATTATCTGTTTAATCGCCTCGTCGTCCAGCTTAACCCCGTAAACGGCGGCGCAGAATATGTAGGGCCTGTAGTCCGGGCCTTCGTTGATGACCTTTATGCGGCCTTCACCCACCCTGAAGGTGGGTAGGCCCTCCTCTATCTCCGTGAGCCCCTTTAGGGCCCGGGCTAATCCCTCAGCCGAGAAGAGGTCTGGCCTGTCATGCGTAGCCTCGAAGTATACGACGTCTCCCTCGAACCCCTCAACCTCGCACTTAACCCTGGGCAACAGGTCTTCTAGCTCCTCCCTCGTAAACCGCTTACCCACGAGCCTCTCAAGATCCCAAGTCGCCACCTCTATTACGGGCAAGCTCACCACCTCACGGCCCCACGAGACTCTTAATGATAGGCCTGCGCCACTTCCTCAGGAAGTCTATGTCCTGGGTGAAGAGCAGCCTTATGTCATCGACTCCGAGAACGGTCATAGCTATCCTGTCAATCCCTATACCCCACGCCGCGACGTTCGACTCCTTAAGCCCGAGGGGGGCGAGCATCTCAGGCCTGAACATGCCTCCTGGGAATACCTCTATCCAGCCCAGCGTTGGGTGCTTGATGAATCCCTCGACGCTAGGCTCGGTGAAGGGGAAGTAGCCGGGTTTGAGCTTTACCTTACCCAGGCCTAGCCTCTTAGCTATCTCGTCGAAGAACCCTATCAGGTGCCTGAACGTCACGTTTCTCCCCACGATTATGCCCTCTAACTGGTAGAACTCCATGCTGTGCTTAGGGTCTAGGGTCTCAGGCCTAAAGACCCTGTCCAGAGAGAAACACATGTACTCGCCGTCACCACGCTGGTAGAGCGTCCTAGCTGAGACAGCTGTCGTCTGCGTCCTCAGTATGAGCCTAAGAGCCTTCATGGGGTTCCACTTGTACCCCCACCCCTTAGAGCCCGTTATCCACCCGTTCTCGTGGGTCTTCGCTATTCTATTCATGAAGTCTTTGTCGTCAAAGCTCCCGTAGCGCGGGTACTTTAGGAAGTAAGTGTCGTGTATCTCCCTGGCGGGGTGGTCCTGCGCCTGGAAGAGAGCGTCGAAGTTCCACAGCTCCAGCTCTACGTGCGGCCCTTTAACCTCCTCGAAACCCATAGAGACCAGTATCTCCCTGATCCAGTCGAGGAACTCTAGGTATGGGTGCTTCTTACCCGGGTATAGGCGGGGGGGCTCTACGGATAAATCGTAGGGCTTAAATACAGCTCCACGCCACGCCTCGCTAGCCAGGATCTCCGGCGTTAAGGCCGTGATAACCCTAGCCCCTACTATGAGTCCCTTAGACATCATCTCGTTAAGCTTAGAGGTGGGCCTGAGCAGCACGACTCTCCTCTTTCTAACCTCGATTAATCCTCTGCTGCGCAGCTCTGATAGTACCTCTCTGCTGGGTACCCTACCCTCACTTAGACTTCTTATAGCGTTCCTCAGGTTCTGGGCCCGGGTCTTAGCCTTCGAGACCTCCTCTGGACTCCCGAGCCTTACCTTACCCTTCTCGAAAACCAGGGCTTTAAGCCGGGCTAGCTGCCCTAATCCTATTTTCACTTCTTTTTCAGTTAACTCTATACCAACCTTACTGGCTTCAACGTGTAATTTAGCGGCTTCGACCTCGCCCAACTTTTCGAGAACTACGAGAAGCCTTCCCTCGGGCATTCCGAGGTCGGCGTAGCGCTTAGCCTCCTCTACGACTTCATATACCTCTACTTCCCGCCTCTCCACTTCTAAAAGCCCGCGCGACTTAAGTTCCTCTACATCCCTCATTAAGTCCTCGCGAGAAAGGTTCATCCGTTCGGCGATTAAATCCAGGTTCTCAGTTCCACTGTAAACTAAGTCTAGAAGCCTTTTCTGGCGCTCGGGAACCACCAATTTATTTAAAATTGGCGCTTCATGGCACCTCTCCGACAAAGTTATCACCGCACACCGATTTTAAGCTTTCCTCATGCTAAACGTATTAGCAGCAATAAAGGTTCCTCCGATACTCCGGCGATTAATTTGGAGGGAGAAAAAGGTGGAGAGAACTTAGGTGCGGAGCTATATGCTCAGCCTGGGTTCTTCCCTTACGTCTTTCTCCTTAGAGTATAGCAGGGGGTTTAGCTTGCCCTCCCTGGCTAGCTTATCTATAAGCTCGGCGAACTGGCTGGTGTGGTTGATATCCAGTATCAGTATTTCCCTGAGTATTTGCCACGTCTTCTTCTGGACTTCCTCTAGCATTTCCTTGGGCATGTGGCCTATTATGAAGGGGTCTTGGAGCCACTTGTCGAAGGCCTGAATGGTCCTTATCATGTGCTGGAAGGCAACCCTCGTGGCTAATATCAGGTCTAGCCTATCCCCACTCTTAAGGGACTCCTCCACCCTATCCATCGAGTCGAGTACCTGTTTTTGCATCTTAACCCATTTTGCCAGGTGCTCCTCGAATACCTGGGTTGACTCCGGCATAATCGACGCCTATGTAGGAGCATCCACGTGGGTTAAAAACGCTTTGTTTTTCTTTCCTTTAGAGACGTGCTTGTACGAGCTAACGTATAAAAAATAAATAGAAATCCGCGTAATACTAAGTGGTGATACTACGTGAGGAGCGAGGACGTTATTATAACGACGACACCCTATATACCCGGCTACAGGATTAAGCGTGTCGTAGGCATTGTTTACGGGATGAGTATACGGACCAGGGGCGCGTTCGGGAGATTTGTAGCTGGAATAGAGGCGCTAGTAGGTGGCCGCGGAAGTTCTTACCTCAAGGAATTAGTAAAGGCTAGGAATGAGGCTTTAGAAGACCTAAAGATGAATGCGCTGAGAATGGGCGCTGACGCCGTCGTATCCGTGGACTTTGAGACATCAGAGATATTAGAGGGCTTCATAGTCGTCACGGCTTACGGTACCGGTGTGGAGATAGAGCCAGAGACTTGAGACGACTTCAAAATATTGAGTATTTCTTCCTCTATTTCTTTTTGAGCTCTCTTAACTTCTAAGAGCTGGTACTCCGCGTATCCCTCCTTCCGCTCCCTAACCCTGTTAAGCCTAAGCTCAACGGCGGATATAGACGGGTGTGTTTTGATCGTAACGTAAGCCCTGACTATGTTGGCTAGAGTCGCCTCGCTGAATATTAGGGTCTCGCCGCCGCTGAACTCGATGACCAGCCTCAGGTGTTTGTGTCCCTTTGGTATCCCGAGGAGAACTCTCTTAACAAACTCGTTAGGGTAATACTTAGCGCTCATGCCGATCCCACAGCTATTATAGGAGTCCGTGCGCACTTATACGTGGTGCCAATCTGATGGTTAGAGTCAGAGTCCTATATTTCTCTATTATTAGGGACTTCACAGGCGTTAAAGAGGAGGGAATCGAGGTAAAGGGCGCTACGGTCGCCGACCTCCTAGCCGAGATTTACAGGAAGTACGGCAAGCTTGCCGAGTGGGCTAAGGAGGAGGAAGTCATAGTGGTTATTAACGGCGAAGTTAAGGGGCCCAATTACGAGTTGAGAGAGGGAGATGAGGTGGCGATAGTCCCCCCGCTATCAGGTGGTGCATGCGCTGGCTTCGTTGATGAGATCAAGCTGGGCGAGGAGATTAAGAAGTTCGTAAAAGCGCTACCTCCGGACGTGGGAGCTGTAGCGGTGTTCGTGGGAGTCGTCAAGGGCCTCGTGAATAATAAGAAAGTCGCCTCGCTTTTCTACGAGGTTTACGAACCTCACTCCTCTAAAAGCCTCGTCAAGATAGTGAAAGAAGAAGTGGCCAAACGAGGACTGGCTACAGCCGAAATACTACACAAGAAAGGATTGGCGATGCCCGGAGAGCCAGTGCTCTTCGTAGCTGTAGCTTCCAGGGGGAGGAAAGAGGCTCTGAGCGCTTTACCGGTTATTGTGGAACGAGTTAAAAAGGAGGCTTTAGTTTGGAAACTGGAGAAGAGAGAGGATGGAGAGTACTGGATTATAGGGGAGAAGCGCGTTAAGAGGGGTACGCGTTGACCAGCTACCTAGTGTTCGACGCTAAGTACTGTGACGCGTTGAGGAGGGGGGTTAAGAAAGCCACTATTAGGAAGGTCTCGAAACGCGTGCCCCTGCCAGGCTCTAAGGTCTATATTAAGTGTGGTGGGAGGATAATAGGTCTCGCGAGAATTAAGAGCGTGGTGTACAAGAGCTTATCCAGCGTTACAGAGAAGGAGGCTCTGAGGGACGGGTTTAAAAGTAAGGAGGAACTAGTGAAAGCCCTCAGAAACCACTACCCCGATTTAAAACCTGAGACGCTCGTCGCCGTTATAGAGTTCGAGTGGGAGGAGATGTACGTCCCCACTCTACCGCCCAGCGAGATACCGAGAAAGACGGATAAGGGCCTAGTTAAAGCCGCCGAGCTCGCATTGAAAACTTGTGAGCTGACACGCGAGGAGAGAAGAGTACTGGAAGCTATAGTGGAGGAGGGTAGTATAGGCGGTGCCGCGCTCAGACTCGGGGGGCTGAGTAAGAGGGCGTACGTCAGGAGGGTTATGAAGAGAGCGCTCAAGAAGCTGAGGGGGGCCAGTATTGAGGGTAGCTATGGGAGTGGATTTAGCGGGTAGCTCTGCCAGACCCACGGGTATATGTTTCATAGACGAGGAATTAATAGCTGAAACAAGCATAGTTTACGAGGATAGGGAGATCTTAGACCTTGCACTTTCCCGGAAACCAGACGTTATAGCTATAGATGCGCCCCTATCCCTACCTAAGGCAGGGCGGTTTAGGGAATGTGACAGGAAGCTGTTAAGAAGAGGGATTAAGCTCTTCCCCCCTACCCTAGGCCCTATGAGAAAACTCACGCTTAGGGGAATAGCTCTCAAAGAGATTCTTGAAAAAAGGGGGTTCACAGTTATAGAGGTATTCCCTGGAGGCGCGCAGGATATACTTGGGATACCCCGTAAGAGCAAGGGAGTAAGTAGGCTCGCGGAGTCCCTTAGAGCCTTAGGGATAAAGAATATTCCGCCGAGGGCATCCCCCGATGAGCTTGACGCCGTTACGGCGGCGTACGTAGGTATACTGTACCTCGCCGGAGAGGTAGAGATAGTTTCAGGGAGAGATGGAGAGATAGTTATGCCCCGTAAAACCAAAGAGGCCGATAGGTAATTTTGTATACGTTAAGCCTTTAATAAGACATCCTAAGCGTTCATTTGCGGCGGTGGATAGTATGGCCAAGTATAAGGTGACTATTAGTAGGGATGAGTGCGTGTCTTGCATGGCTTGTGCGAGTCTCTGCCCACAGGTCTTCGTGATGAGCGAAGAAGACGGTAAGAGCAGCATAGTCGAGGAATATAGAGTAGGAGGGAACCTCGGGGAAGGTATTGTAGGCGAGGATCTCTACGAATGTGTTAAGTCGGCCGCTGATAGCTGCCCTGTGGAAATAATAAGTGTAGAGAAAATAGAGGACTAGCCTCCTTCCTCGTAAACGTTCTCCCCTATTTCTGGCAACTCTATTTCTCTCCCACAATACGGGCAGAACATGGTCCCCTCTGAGACTACGGCCCCGCAGTACCTGCACCTAACCAAGCCTTCCTCTAACACTCGCTCTCTACTAGCCATAAAGTGCTTGAATACTACCAATACCGTTATTACTACTAGGGCTATAAGTAGCCCTGTGAAAAGCCACCTAAGTCCCCCGCCTAGCGGTAACCCCTCACCTGACAATCCAGGCTCCTCGGCTAGTAGGACAAAGCCCCATTTTCGGAATAGCGGGTATAAGTCCTCGCCAGCCGCGCGGCTGAGTATAGTTACAACGTGGTCGTTAGTGGTTACCTTACCCATTTTCTTGGCCTCCTCAACTACCCTCTCGATGTACTCAAGCCCGCCGTATCTGTCGGCTAGGTACTTGATTATGTAGGCCGAAGCCGCGTAGTATAGCCCAGGGTTTATAGGCTCATCCCAAGACTGGAGGAAGCCGAAATTCTCTCCTGTCTCCTTTACGAGATACTTGAAGCTATCCTCCATGTCTTCCTTTAGATAAGTGACGTTAATGCCAGCTTTTTCGCATATCTCTAGGGATATGTACTCTGCCATGCCTTCATGGAACCATCTTATCTGGTTATTAGCCTCTACTCCTATCTTCGCTAGAGCTTTATGCGTGTATTCATGTACTATCGTCGTTTCGAAGTATCCGGGCACGTACCTAAGCAACCCGAGGCTCAAGTATATGGGCCCCCTGATTGTTAGCTCTAGGGACTCCACGTAGCCCAGGGTTCCTATGTCTAGCATTTTAGGCAGGAATATCCTGAACTCCAAGATATCAAAGGAAACCCCAAACGTGTCGTCAAGGTAAGGCTTGGTGAGCTTATAGACCTTACTTATCCTCTTTATTAAGTCCTTATAGATGAGGGGGGCGTTGAGGATTATCCTCGTCCCGTTCACTACTTCTTCTACTTTCTCTTTCGGCGCCGGATTCTTGAGAAGATACTCTACGACTACGCGCCTACCCATAGCTGCGTGGAAGACTCTGAAAGACATGTAGCCGTCCTCCCTCACTATTGGCTGTGGCTCGGCCGCGGACAAGTAATCAAAGTTCTCCAATGTGAGGTTAACATAGACGGCTACATTGTTCGGAGCCCCTATCAGCGGTGTCATGAACCAGGCCTTCCTGCCCCCTATCAAGCTGGCGTAGGGGAACTCGTAGTTTATAGTCATCTTGAATATGCCTTCGTCTCCAGGCTCGTAGTTAATCGAGAAGTTGTTGTAGAAGTACGTGTATTTCGAGTCGTTAAGTACCTCGTAGCTCCCCGTGACCTCCAGGGTGTAGTTTTCGAAGCGCGGCAGGAACGTGTACATGGTGCCAGCCTCCGTGTCCTCAAAGACCATCGTTATAGTGGCGTTTCCGTCCTTCCTCACGTTTATGATGTAAGTCAGTTTAGGTTCTGCCAGCACTGGCGCGGAGAGTAAGACGGCCATCAAAGCTATTAGTATGACCCTTCTCATCTTATCGACCCACGATGTCTACGCATGTGGGGTATATAATAGTGGTAGTAGCTTCACTAATACTTCTTCTCCTAGTATACATAGCGTCAACCATAAAAATGGGGCGTGATACTGAGTTCAGAGAACTCAGAGTT
>CAZFWY010000004.1:9971-18790 GCA_964522715.1 uncultured Thermofilaceae archaeon
AGCTCTTCCTCCCACGACCCCATAGTTAAGGGGGTTATTCAGAGCACGATAGACAACACGACAATCATAGTGTCGCCCACGCCGCTGAAGGTTAGAGTAGGCAACATAACGTTGTACTTAACGCATGGAGACATAGCTGTAACGAACGGCGCTGTAGCGTTCGTGATAAATAAGGTATACGCTCTCTTAAGGAACGAAGACTTACACTTAGAAAAGGAGTTAAAAACACGAATGAACATACCCTCTGAGAGTTGGCTGATAATGGGGCATACCCATATGCCAGGGATAGACTACACCCATAAAGTGGCTAATGCTGGTAGCTGGAAGACCAGCTGGAAATGGGGCATACAGTACTGGAAACCGAGCAGTAGGACTTACATACTGATAAAGAATGATAAGGTAGAGTTGAGGAAAAAATAGGGGCGTTATTCTCCCCTTCTGCTTTTAACTATAGACCTAGCGGTTTCAAGTATTTTCCTAAGTATAGACCTCACTTTGCCCATGTCGCCCGCTTCGGCGGCTCTCTTTAAGTCTTCTATTAGCGGCCTTATAGCCTTCTCAATCTCGTCGGCCAGCTCGGGGTTCTTCTCCCTGAGCTTCTTCAGCCTGCTCTCGATAGTCGAGATAATTTTACCGACGCGCTCCGCGAGTTTTTCCTTTTTAACCTTGAGGAGTAGGTCTCTTAAGGCCTTAGCAGCGTCTCTGGCTAGCGTGGCGGCCTCTCTTACCTTTTGGGCGGCCTCTCTCAGCTTGCCCTCGTTTAAGGCTTTCTCGGCTTCTTTGAGCTTAGCCTCAGCTTTAACTATTAGGGCTTTAATCGTATCGACGGGGTATCCCGCGTCTTCCAGCCTCTTCACGGCTTTCTTGAGCTTGTCTAGGAAGGTCTTAACTCTTTCAATGGCCTCTTTTATCTTCTTCTCGATATTCTCCTGAGCGAGCTGGCGGAGCTTCCTCGCTATCTCCTTCAGAGTGTTTAAGGCCTCCTTTAGTTTAGACCAAGCCTCCCTACACTCTCCTTCCTCAGCTAACCTCTTAGCTTCCTTTACGAGCGCATCGGCTTTTTCAACGGCTTTTCTGGCTTCGTCCTCAAGGCCATACCTCTTAGCTGCTTTCAGTAACCTCTCACGTGCGTTACTATAGACTTCGAACATTTTGGAGAGAGCGAGAGGGCAGCCCTCCTGGGGTTGAGCTAGTACCGTCGATAATAGTGGCAGTACTAACACCGATATCAGGGCTAGCACGAGGATCTGCCTAGCCTCCAACCCTATCACCACTCTATACCCCTCTTCAGGCATTCTTATGGAAAGCTTTGAAAAGCCTGGGAAAAGCTACTTCTTCAGCTTTACCAGATTTCCTCTGGGGGTTTTCTCGACTTTAACTAGGCCTAGGCTCTCAAGCCTCTTCACCCTCCTCCACACGGTCGTGGTCGGGAGTCCTAAGTAGTCTCTTATCTCGCTCTGGTAAGCCTCCCCCTTCCTCGACTTTAAGAACTTGATAATTGCTTCTTCCTCCTCTGTTAAGGGGATAGCCCGCGCTCTCCTCCTAATTAAGAGTAGGGCTACGATGACAGCTATGACCGCAACAGCGCCCAATGTGAGTCCAAGCACCGGTATCCCAGCTCCCTCCTCTTCCTCCTCAGGTATTATCGAGTACTCTAGGGTTACAGGGCCTCCCTCAAACCCCAGCTTTAAACCTCCATCTGTAGATTCGACGAATACAGGTGGCGGCTCGAATCCGAGGAGCACCGTCCCGTTGGGCAGGGTTACATCGATCCTGCCCCCTATCTCGGGTATACTAAGCCGCCATATACCTTCCTCTTCAACCGCCAGTCCCTCCACGTCGTACGTAACCACTACCTCCTCTTCCCCTATAACCTCTACAGCGAGCACGTTGCCCGTAATATTGAAGGAGAGAGGCTCCCCTTTACCTGATGTTACGAGGAGGTACAGTGGGCTACCCACCAGTCTGACTTCAACAATGCTGGGCACTTCGACCTCTACTACCTGCACAACCCTGGCCGAGCCGTCTGTGTACACGGTTATCTCTGTCGTGGGCTGAGCATAGCACTTACACGCCACCAGGGTTACAACCACTAGTACTAAAAACACCCAGCGCAGCATCGAATAATATGTGAAGCTCGAAATATATACTGGTATGTCCTGCTACGCCTTTGACATCGATGGAGTGCTGGTGGTAGCCAGGAGGAGGTTTGAGGAGGCTAAGAGGAGGAGCAGGGGTAACCGGGAGCTTTTCTGGAGGATATTTCTAGACCCCGCAATGCTGAGTCTCGACGAGCCTAGGGAGACCGGGATAGGACTGCTCAGAGATAGAGTGGGGAGAGGTAGAGTAGTTATAGTGTCTGGGCGCCCGGAGAGGTTACGGAAAGCCACGGAGAACCAGTTAAGCTCTTTCGGAGTCCCCATAGCCAAGATCCACGCAGTGCTCTTGAGGAGGAACGGGGATAAACGCCCAGAGTGGGTGGTTAAACCGGAACTCCTAAAAGACTACTTAACCGAGCAGAGGTTAGTGCTTGTAGAGGCTCACGACGACACACCCCGTGTATTAGAGGCCTACGCGAAACTTTACCCCCGCGCCAGGCTTTATCTTCACAGGGATACGTCTCACTATAGAGAATATAGAGTAGGTAGGATAGAGGATTACTTTTAATTTATGAATTCGGCCCATACGTAGCCGCATCTAACACACTTGTAGACTCTGGCTCGTAGTTTATCCGGTTCTCCTTCTTCCTCCTCCGAAAAAGTCACGTAGAAAGTCGCGTCTACAGCTAAGGCCTTTTTATACCCGCACTTAGGGCATTGTACTTCCGCTTCAGATATATTATCTGTCGCTCTATTCAACGGAAAAGCACCTTTTTGAACGTCTCGACGCTAGTGAAGACTAAAACCGCCACAAACGCGGCTAACATCCAATCATACGACGTTGGCGCAACTATGTCAAATGCCACCTGAAGCGCTGGGACGTAGAGCACGAAGACTTGCATGGCTAAGGACACTATCAACGCTCCAATCAGGAATTTATTTCTAAACATGGCCTCTCCCCATACAGTCTTCCTCAACGAGCGGCATGAGAGGGCTAGGAACAGTTCTGAAACTACCATCGCTGTGAAGGCTGTCGTCCTAGCCTCCGCTAAGCTTAGTCCGCTGCCAATTTGATACGAGAATATACCCACTAGCAGGGCTGTTAGTATGAGTGGAGTCAGTATTAAGAAGAGGGCTACCTCCCGCGAGTTGAACACGGGTTCGTCAGTTTTGCGGGGCGGAGACTTCATGATTTCCCTCTCTACGGGGTCTACGCCTAGAGCCAGGGCGGGCAATCCGTCAGTTACTAGGTTTATCCAGAGGTACTGGACAGCTGTGAAGGGTAAGGGAAGCCCAGCCAAGGCCGCTACTAGCGGTACTAGGATCTCGGCTATATTACACCTGAGTAGGTAGGCCAAATACTTCCTTATGTCCTCGTAGATCTCCCGGCCCTGTTTAACGGCTTCGACTATAGTAGCGAAATTGTCGTCCGCCAGTACCATGTCCGCCGCTTCCTTCGCCACCTCAGTACCGGTAATCCCCATGGCAACTCCGATGTCGGCTGCCTTAAGAGCCGGGGCGTCATTAACCCCGTCTCCTGTCATAGCTACTACGTGTCCCCGCTTCTTTAGAGCCCTGATTATCTTGAGCTTGTGTTCCGGAGAAACACGAGCATACACCTTAACGTCCTCGACCATCTTCTCTAGCTCTTCGTCTGTCAGAGAGTCTAAGTCCTTACCCGTTAAGGCTTTATCCCCGTCGTACATGCCGAGTTCTTTAGCTATGGCTATGGCGGTTAGCTTGTGGTCTCCAGTTATCATTGAAACCTTAATGCCCGCTTCCCGGCATATGTCGAGAGCCTCTTTCACCTCAGGCCTGGGAGGATCCATCATCCCCACAAATCCGAGGAAGATGAAACCTCTCTCGTTCTTTTCGTCGGCCTGCCTCGCTTCCTCCTCTTTAACTTCTTTGTAGGCGAAGGCTAGGTTCCTTAGTCCCTGCGAGGCGAAGGTTTCGACGCGCTTGATTATTTCCTCTCTGTCCCTTTCCGTGAGTTCCTTGACTTCGCCGTCAATTAAGATCCTATCTGACAACGAGAGGACGACCTCCGGCGCTCCTTTAATGAAGGCTACCACTCTTCCCTCCGGTGTCTTGTGGTAAGTGGTCATACGCTTCCTCTCGGAGGAAAACGGGATCTCACTTATTCTGGGGTACTCCCTATTAACTTCGGCCTTTAACCCGGCCTTCCTGGCCAATACTAGGAGAGCCGCTTCTGTTGGGTCTCCCTTAACCACCCACTGACCGTTGAGCTTCTCAAGCTCTGCGTCGTTATTCAAAGCGCAGGCTAAAAGCATTAGTTTGAGTCCATGAATTGAAAGAGGATATATAGCTTTTCCATCGAGTACGAACTCGCCTTTAGGGTCATAACCGCTGCCCGTGACCTCGATGACGTAGCGCGGGAGGTATATCTTCCTGACCGTCATTTCGCCCTTAGTCATAGTGCCAGTCTTATCAGAACAGATGAACGTCGTACATCCTAGGGTCTCTACAGCGGGCAACTTCCTGATAATAGCGTTGCATTTAGCCATTCTGTACATACCTATCGCTAAGGCGCCAGTGACTACGGCTGGCAGGGCCTCTGGGACGGCTGCTACCGCGAGACTCACAGCCCACATGACCATGGTTAGGATATCGTACTTCCAAATCAGCAAGCCCAGAAGAGAAACGAAGACCGCGACACCTAAGCATAAGATGGCGAGCCATCGACCTATAACCTCCATCCTTTTTTCAAGCGGTGTTTTCTCTTCCTCTACCTCTTGGACTGCCGCCGCTATACGTCCCAGCTCTGTCTCCATACCGGTGGCTACTACCACGGCTTTAGCCTTGCCATAGGTTACTACAGTCCCAGCGTAGACCATGTTCTTTCTGTCGGGTAATGGAGTCTCCGGAGAGAGAGGATCGGTAGTCTTAGATACGACTACGGATTCCCCTGTGAGCGAGGATTCGTCCACTCTTAGGTTTACTACCTCGAAGAGGCGGGCGTCGGCTGGTACCTTGTCCCCTGCCGTAAGGAGTATGACGTCTCCGGGTACTATCTCGCGAGCTAACACCGTAACTACCCTGCCATCCCTCAAAACCCTAGCTGTTGGCGCGGCTAGTTTCTTAAGAGCTTCTATTGCTTTTTCAGCCCTATATTCCTGGTAGAAGCCTAGGAAGGCGCTAGCTATGACTATAGCTATTATGGTGACAGCATCTATGAGTTCCCCTATAGCTATGGATAGGGCGGTGGCGGCCAATAGTATGAGTATTAAAATGTTTTTGAACTGGTCTATAAAAATGCTTAAGGGGGATTTACCCTCCTCCTTCCTTAACTCGTTATACCCGTACTTCTCCAACCTTCTCGCGGCTTCCTCGGTACTTAACCCTTGACTGCTACTGCCTACCTTCCGGAAAACTTCATCAACCCTCAGAGCGTGCCAAGCCTCCACTCCTCTACCCCCCCGTTCATTAAATGAAGTAAGGGAGAGAGTAGGGGAACTATGGCTCAACATTTAAAGCTACCTCGTGATGGAAATACTAAACATTTCCTCAAGGAGACCTTTACCGGGCCCCTCTCTAAAGTGTTTCCTGGCGGGTTCTAAGATTGCTGCTAACTCCCTCGACACGGCGCTTTTAAGGTCGGCTGGGTGTATTCTCCCCTCTGCGTACGCCTTCTCCAGCTCCTCGTAGGTCGCGTGGACTGACCTCTCCCCCGTCTTCTCGTTCACTATCTCCAGAGGCTCCTTCCGGTCTCTGAAGATGATGTACTTAGCCAGCTCTAGCACGGGGTTTAGCTCGGTAGCCCTCGGAGGGCACAGAGCGCTCCTAACCTTACTATATATCTCCTCCTCAGAGTCGTGGATGAATATGGCGCCCCTAGGCTTCGACTTCGACATCTTAACGTCCATTATGCTCTCTTCGAACAGCTCCCTATCGCCCTTCCTGCGCGCTTCCAGCATCGTTTCCCTAGCCTTATCCGTGATATTCATTCCTACCAACAGGTGATGGTGAAGAGCAATCGGCTTGTACCCAAATGCTCTCTCACCTACATCTATCGCTATTACGTGTGCTTTCCTCTGATCCATCCCTCCATGCGCTATGTTTACCCCTAACGTGAAAATGTCCGCCACCTGCATAGGCACGTAGAGGAGTTGGGCGAAGCTGAGCGCCTCGCCCGCCTTCCTACCCATGATAGTTATAGACCTCCTCACTCTGGAGAGGGAGGTGCGCAGAGAGACCTTGATAACTCTGCTCAGATAGTCTACTCCCTCCTTCTCGTACAGCTCCGACCCTAGGATGAACTTAGCCTTGTCGGGGTCTCCCCCTACTATCTTCAGGGAGACTTTCAAGGCCTCCTTGAAGTAGCCCCCCGCCACCTTCCTAATAGTGGTCAGGTCTCCCCCCAACTTCCTGTTTATCCATGAGTGGTAGTCGGCTAGGAAAATTATCGTCTCCACGCCCGCCTTCTGGAGGTCGGCCACCTTCTGCATACATATAAGGCCTGTCCCTAAATGTACGAGGCCTGAGATCTCGAAACCTATGTAGTGCCTCAACTTTACTCCTTCGTCCAGCAATGCTTTAAGCCTCTCCTCAGTGAGAATCTCCTCGGTAGGCGGTCTCGCTATCAGGCCAAACCTATCCATACTCCCTCCCTATTTATCGCAAACACCACCCTCATTAACTCTTAAAAATTCTTACTAGTCAACGCCCCCTTAGGTAGGTGGGAGCTAGATGTTACGTGTCTACGTGACTGTCATTGGGGATAGTGTAGAGAGAGACGAAAACGTTTTGAAGACAGCAGAAGACATCGGGATGTATATAGCTGAGAGAGGAGCAATCCTAGTTTGTGGGGGTAGGGGAGGCGTGATGGAGGCTGCTGCGCGCGGAGCTAAGAAAGCAGGAGGAATAACCATAGGTATACTGCCCGGAGTCAGTAGAGGCGAGGCGAACCCGTACATAGACATAGCGATACCGACAGGACTACTCCACGCGCGTAATGCAATTAATGTGCTGGCAGGTGACGTCGTGATAGTGATAGGTGGGGGACCGGGTACTCTCTCGGAAGTTGGTTTAGCGTTAGCCTATGGTAAGCCTGTCGTTGCTGTGAAAGGGACGGGCGGGGTCGCAGATCTTCTAGCTGGTAAAACCATAAGAGGTAAGAGAATTCACGCTGCACATAACCCTAAAGAAGCCGTCGAACTCGCACTAAGACTAGCGCTAGGAGACCGCTTCGACTATTCTGGATGAAAGGTACGCTGAGGGGATAGCTAGTAGAGCGGCTAATACGTACGCCCCCAGGGCGTTAAACACCGTTTTAAAGCCCTCTCCCCAGGGTTCAACTGAAAACACGAGTATAGGTCCCACGCGGAGTGTGAAGCCCTCCCTGAAGCCTACAGCCCCCAGCTGGACCAACAGGAACATAAAGAACTCTATGAAGAAGTAGAACCACGTCCACCCAGCCCAGTGCTTAACAATACTATACGCGGCGTTCACTCTTTCAAGAGCTGGTAAGAGAGCCTCACAGTCGCCTCGCAAGCCGACCCGTGGGCCGTGATAAGTCACTGCAGCCTTAAGGTTTCTCGTTTTAAGTAGGAGGAAAATGTCCCATGAGGAGTAGGCCGTTGAGAATATTGAAAGTATGAAAAGAGGATAGTCTAGACCGTTCAGAAGGAAAAGCCCTACGGCTGAGAGAAGGGGTAAAGCGATGGGGAACAAGAGGACGGTTCTAAACTCGCTCCTTGAAAGGGGCTTTTCGCTAGCATCTTCTACGACCGGTATTGGTACGTACGTCAATATCCTGCCCAGAGTGAAAGCCGGCCTTCCTTTGGCAACCGTGATCGCTAGGCCGTGGAAAAATTCGTGGAGGGGCAACGCCACGTATACAGCTATTACCCCTAAGAAGAACTCTACGGCACTGTCAGCTTTTATCACCGGCTCTGTACTCCAAATCTGCTTTAAAGATAGAATTAGGTATCCTACTGATAGTGCCAGCGCTACCCCTAACGTGAACGCTTCGTAAAGGTGCTCTTCGACGCTTAAAGTTGCACAGGGCTTATCCCTCATACCGTCAGCCTGGTATCATAATAGCAGTTTGTTTAATATCTTGCCTTACCTTCGCTTCCTAGCTACAACACAGTAGAGGGGGTCTCGCTTCGAGACCTTAATGGACTCGTAGCCTTCCAGTAAAAGTTGTGATTGAAAGTCATCTAAAGTAGGGGAGGGGCGACCCCCTGAGATTACCACAAACGGCTCTAGGGGATTAACCTGGTCACGTCTGTCCCTCAGCGGGAGTATAAAAGCGGTGTAACCGCCAGGCTCTAGTATGGCGTAGGTCTTTCTTATCAACTCTGAGGGGTCTGAGAGAGCCCAGAAAGCAGGGGATAATAACATAAGTGCCCCTATTGGTCTATCTACAGCGCCTGTTATGCCTTCTATTTCTGCGTTTATCAACTTGATGCTAAGCCCCCGCGTAAAAGATTTCTCAAAGATTATTTCTAAGGGGCGGGGGTCTTTAGACGTAGCTACACCTGTTCCTCCCATCTTAAAAGCCATTTCTAAAATGGCATTTCCACCGATAACATAGGCCTCCGCTACCGAGCTTAAACTAGGAGGCCTCACTTTACTCACAGCCCACTTCACAAGACCCCTATACGTTCCCGTAGATTCTAAGGCCTCGCCAGCCACTATAAGCGGCCCTAGGTCATCTAGGGATGGGAGTTGGCCTTCCGCTACCTCTTCTGC
>CAZFWY010000004.1:18890-48729 GCA_964522715.1 uncultured Thermofilaceae archaeon
TAAGCGGCCCTAGGTCATCTAGGGATGGGAGTTGGCCTTCCGCTACCTCTTCTGCCAGGGTTTTAAGTGCTGTAAATACTATTCTGGCTTCACCCGAGAACTTCTCGCCGGGCTTTGGTTTAAGCCTAGCCTCTATGTTGTCTATTAAGGGTTCAATATCGTGTTTTACGTCGAATTTCTCCTTTAACCTCCTTAGCTCTAAAGCGGCTGAGGCCACTGCGTCCCTGAAACCTTTGAAAACCATTACCATGGCAGATCGACCCCTAGAGGCTTGAACTCTATTATTCCCCTCCTTTCGAGCGCCAGTAAGAAGAGAGCAGTCGTTATAGAGGCTGGAGATCCCGCCTCGCCAAGTATGTAGGCGACTGGCTTGCCTTCGCCCTCTATTACCATTTCTAAGTCACTTTCTTCGTATCTGGCCGTGATCTCTGAGCCGTAAAGCGAGAATAGATTCAGCCTTCTCCGGTTTATCTCGTAGGTCACTAGGGGGGATAGGAAGAGAAGCTTAACCACTTTGCTGGCGAATATAGGAGGTTCGACGGTCGCTAACCTGTCTATGGTGTGTATCAACGCTATTACGCGGCTCGTACTTATGACAGACATGAAGGCGGAGAGACTAGAGGCGGCGTATGTCAACCACTTCTTTAACCTGGGGATGTGGTCGAGCGAGGACGGAGCTATATCTAAAGATACTCCCTTGTACTCCCCCCTAACAGCTACTTCGAACCCTCCTCTCTCCCCCTCGAAGACAAGGCCGAGATCCTTAACAAGAACCCGGAAAGCCTTTATATTCTCCAGTTTCTCTAGACTCTGCCTCGGAATTCTAATCACTTTAAGCCTCTCTTTAGTCCCAGCTAGCTCTACGACCTTTACCCCCCTTTCGCCTCCATTAGAGTCGAAGTAAACTATCGCTACGTGATCCCTATGAGGTATTGCTAGGCCAGTTATTCCTATCGGGCTATCACTAGCGTCTGCTAGGAGAGACTCCGTTAGCTCAACGGTTAGCTGCATCCCACAGCGCGGGCATAAGGTCTTCACTATTCTAGCCATACGAGGTCTCCCTTCACTATCTCCTTTACTATGAGGGTGAAAATTTCTTTTACGTTAAAGTTCAGGCGGGCGGAGGCTTCGACATATCCTATAAATCCCTCCCTCCTGGCGTAGTCCTCAGCCGTTTCTTTCGGCACTACCCTCAGGTCTTGCAGGTCTACTTTGTTACCCACCAGGAGGCGGGGAACGTCGCCCACAACGCTCTTAGCTATTTCCAACCACTTCGGCAGGCTGAGAAAAGTGTCCTCGCGCGTCACGTCGAAGACGAAGACTAGACCCTTAGCGCCCCGGAGGAACGTGGGGGCTAGGAAACGGAACCTATGTTCTCCCCCTAGATCCCATATCGTTACCCTGATTCTCCTACCTCCGGACTGAGCATCCTTAAAGAAATGCTGTACGCCTACTGTGAGCCGCATCTTAGGGTTAAACCCTTCACCCACGAACACAGTGGCTAGACTAGTCTTCCCGACTCCCCCCTCGCCGCAAAGCGCTATCTTTATCTTTAGCTCTTCTTCACCCATGGCTTACAACCGTTTGACATTCTTCGGGTTTAACCTCGTAGATGACATAATTACTACACCAAACGTTGTTTAAAAATATGCCCGTAAAATATCGAAAGACTGGGGCTTAAGTATAGTAACAAAACTTAAGAACCCCAAACGCATTCATTTATACTTGCCCAGTTCTAGTGGTGAGCGTATTGAAACTACGGGCTAAGCTACTCGGCTTCGCGACTGGGGGCATGGGGATCGTAGTACTGGATGATAGCATAGCTAAGCGCCTAGGCGTGCATCCTCTCGACAGGGTTAAAATTACGCATAACGGTAAGGAGGTATTAGCCATAGTTAACGTAGCCAAGAGGCTGTCCTCGGACGGAGTCGATGAGGTAGCGCTGTACGATGAGGTCGCTAAGGCCCTAAACGTGAAGGAGGGTGACATCGTCGAAGTCGAACCCGTAGAACCGCCGAGATCGATAGCATATATTAGGAGCAAGCTGAGGGAGGAACGGCTCGGCCCCGAGGAGATTCATGAAATAGTAAAAGACATTGTGAGAGGCGCACTTAACGAGGTCGAAATAGCCGCACTGGTAACAACGTTGCACCACCAAGGGCTGAGTATAGAAGAAGCGTATTACTTCACCCTGGCCATGGTGGAGACTGGAGAGAGGCTAAAGCTTAACAAGAAACCAATACTGGACAAACACAGCTTAGGAGGAATTCCAGGCGATAAGACCACAATACTCATAGTACCCATCATAGCATCGCTCGGCTACATAATACCGAAAACCTCCTCCCGGGCTATAACCTCCCCTGCAGGCACGGCTGATAGATTCGAAGTTCTAGCCCCAGTAGACCTAAGCGTCGAGGAGATGGAGGAAATCGTTGAGAAGACGGGTGGATGTATAGTCTGGGGAGGCGCGTTAAGGCTAGCGCCAGCAGACGACATAATAATCAGAGTGGAGTACCCCCTAGCCATAGACCCATTCTTCATACCATCGATAATGGCCAAGAAAGCAGCCGTAGGATCAACGCACGTAGTAATAGACATACCGGTGGGGAGAGACGCTAAAGTAAGCACGTTAGCTCAAGGTGAGAGGTTAGCTAAAGACTTCATAGAATTGGGTAACAAACTTGGCATGCATGTAGAGGTAGCGCTAACCTCCGGCGACCAACCTATAGGGTACGCCGTCGGTCCAGCCTTAGAGGCGAGAGAAGCTCTTAAAACGATTAGCGGAAATGGACCTGAAGATCTCGTGAATAAGGCTACTAGACTCGCTGGGATACTCTTGGGTATGGTTGGAAACAGGAACGGAGAAGCTATGGCGCGAGAGGCCTTGAGACTGGGTAAGGCTGAGAAAAAGCTTAGAGAAATAATAGAGGCCCAGGGTGGAGATCCCAGAGTGAAACCTGAGGATATACCGGTTGGAGAGTACACTGAGGTTATTAAAGCTAAAAGGAAAGGCCGCGTACTGTACATCAATAATAGGGCAATAGCACAAATAGCTAGAACGGCCGGCGCCCCGAGAGATAAGGGCGCCGGTATACTACTGAGAGTTAAGCTCGGCGACGTTGTAGACGAGGGAGACCCGTTAATGGAGATATACGCCGAGAAGGGCTATAAACTAGAATTAGCGTTAAGACTAGCCGAGGAGACAATGCCGATAATTGTTGGTAAGCGCCACGAAATAATGGTGTTGAAACACATACCAGCTGTGCCAAGACCTGGGTTGCCGGAATTAGAAAGATAACGGGGTAAAGCGAGGCGGAGAATTGTTCATTATCCTATTTTACTATACATAAAAAGAGATAAAAATTGTAAAACTATTCTTCCTCTTTCTTAGAGGATCTCTTCTTGTACAGTATATATATCGGTATTCCGATAGCTATTAGCGGCAATATAGCTATTATTACGGTTATTAAGAGGTATATTACCGAGTACATTGCCGCGAGCCCTGCAGCAACTGCGGGTAAGGGGTTGAAGGACGGGAACACCACCATTGGCTTAACCTGTTTAGGTGGGGACTCTATCTCTACTCTTATCGTGGAGTACTCGACCCTCCTCTCTAGGTACTTGAGCTGCGCCTCTATCCTCTCGATCTCAACCCTGATGTTGCGCAGATAGTCTTCCACCTTAAGTATCTCCTCCACTGTCTGTGCCTTGTCGAGAAGAGAGAGAAGCCTCTCCTCGACTCTTCTCAGCGCGTTCAGCCTAGCGTTCAAGTCTACGTACTCTTCCGTCACGTCGCTCGCAGATGTAGACACTTCAACGACCTCGCCTACCTCCCTAACCATCTTAATCGCGTCCTCGAACTTCTCCACTGGCACCTTGATTACGATGTAGGCCCTATCCTCATAGAGGTTCATCTGAGCTACGTAGCCCCCGAGGTTAACCGCAATACTGGCGATTTTCTCAGCAGCGCTCTCAACCTGCCCTCTCTCCACCCTAATTTTAACCCGTCCCTCTACTATTACCATCCTGCCAGGGGTAGCCATCCAACTTCCCGTCTCCCCGGTCTGGCCTCCGGATTTGCCACCAGCCTCATAACCCGTTAGCGGAGGGGGGACGGGAGCCTTAGCTCCTTCTAGCGCAGTGACTCTGGGCGCTTCGAAGGGCCTAGGGACCCTCTGTAGGCTACTTGCTGGGTATAATAGGTAAGCTACGAAGCCTCCGAGGAAAACCCCGATTAATAGGACTACTAACATTAGGCTCGCTATTAACAGGGCCTTACGGCTAATTCTTATCAACATCCCCCACCGCTTCCTAGTACTCACCGGATAGAGATAACGTTGACTAAGTTCAACTATCTGAACACTGCTGTTTCAAATGTAGAAACTACTCGCACCGTAGTTATTCGCCTGCTCAAGGAAACGTTTAAAACTAAAAAGATTAAAAGTAATAGTGATGATGGAGGAAGGAAAGAGTAAAGAGGGTAATATAGTGATTGCAATAATCGTCGGCTCTATAGCTGGGTTACTAACTGCTGGTATTTGGGGAGATATAATCGCAGGGATTATAGCTGGCTATCTGGCTGGCGGCTCTGTGGTTAGGGGGGCGATAGCTGGTTTCATAGCGGGTATAATCGGGGGCTTAATGCTGGGCTTAATAATACTAATGTTAATACCGATACTATCTCCCTACATACAACCCATACTAGGACCTTTCACCTCTTTACTCCCTGTGCTGGCGCTACTCCCCGTAGTTCTCAGCATGAAAGTAGCGCTGGTAATGGCCATAGGGGGTATGATAGGTTCCCTGTTAGCTAGGTACCTTTAACCCTAGGAGGTGTAGCAGCTGACCGCCGAGGAACTAATAGGTCGGCGGTCTATATCTGCTGACCTAATAGGGCTCGGCGGCGCGATGATGATTGCAATGGGATTAGTAGACCTAATTAGGCTCTTAATAATCTTCGGGATAATAGGCACGACGCTAAAGGGCATATTCGACATCTTTCCGCAGTTATGGGACAGCGCCGTCTTCATAGGCGCCGGCCTAGGACTTTTAATCGCCGTGCTAGCTCTCTCGACTGTCTCGGTCTGTATATTCTTCGGCATAAAGATGAGGAAGCTCGCTAGAAACGTGCGTAAGAGGGGTATAACTGAGAGTGAGAAGTCGCTGTGGAGTAAGGTTTTGGCAATAGACCTAGCCTCTTCCCTCATGGTCAGCGCCCTACTATCAGCCCTAGGTCTCGGATTCGCGCTCATCGGCGTCTTGATAGCTCCTGTAGCTACTAAAAAGGCGGAGAAAGAAGAGGCCCCCGAGGAGACGAGTAGTAATGCTTAACTTAAGGGCTAACATAAGGAAATAAGGGGCTAATATTGGATAGGAGCTACTTAATTGTGAGTGCGGTATTAGTATCTGCCTTAATAGGGCTAGCCACCCTAATCCTCACAGCGACTATTTTCTGGACTGACCTGTGGAGCCCAACACCCCTCCTCGCGGGCATAACATCATCTACGCTCTCACTCCTCCTAATAGCGCTGGCGGTACAAGTGCCCCGAATACCCCGAAGACCCCAGGTAGCCCTACCGCCTCCCCCAGTAGAGAGCCCTAAGGCGTACACCGCTAGGGAACTGGCGCTAGACATGGAGAGGATCTCCAGAGCGTACATTGAACCATTGATAAAGGAGTTGAGGGGGATAAGAGAAGCCCTAGAGGCGGCGCCAACGTGGAGGACGGACGTAGCTAATCTGCTGGAACTACTATCTGACAAAGTGCCGAGGGGGAGGGACGAGATTAGAAATCTGGCAACGGCCCTAAGGAAGGGGAACTATAGAGCTATAGTTGAGGCTACGAAGGAGGCAGTTAAAACCCTGCAGGAGGAGTAGTTAGGACTCTTCTAAGGCTCTCTTTAAGTCCTCTATTATTTCGTCCCTAAGCTCTTTCAACTCCCTAAGCTTATCAAGTACCTCCTCAAGGGCTGGCCTCGCCGCCTCTATCCCCTTATGTGTGAAGAAGGCCACAGCTTCGCTCCTACTCTTGAAGATGCCAGCCTCCACCAGCAGGTCTATGAGGTCTAAGTCGTTCTGAGGCAACCTGATAGAAGAGACCACGTACGTAGGCCCCGAGGGCTTCTCCAGACCCCCTAAAACCTCCTCTAACTTTTTCATAGCAGCCTCTAACCCCTTGAAAGCCCCGCGAAGCCCCTCGTCTATTATCCTGTCTATACTTTCAATACTTATCGTGAGAGTCTTCCCTCCCCTCCTCAGCTCAGCCGCTACCGAGTTGAGCTCTTTCAAGAAATCCTCGATTACGTCTTCCCACTTCTCAAGGAAATTGTCGATCTCCTCCTCGATTTTCTCAAGTTCCTCCTCGCTAACACCTTCGACCCCTAGTCCGAGGCGTGCCTTCCTAAGAGCACTCCTCAACCCTATTCTAGCCTTGAGAAAACTCCTCCTCAGCTCCCTGGCCTTACTGCGGGCTTCCCTTAGAGCCTCTAAAGCCTCCTGGGTAACTTCGCGGTCCCCAGCCGCCAGGTCACTTAGGGCCTTTAGGCTCTCCTCAGCCTCAGACAGGGCCTTCCTGAGTTCCTCGTCGAGTTCCTTAATCTTCTTTCTTATCTCCTCGCTCAAGTCTATCGCCATAATACTCGTAAGTTACATGTAAGAAATAAGTTTTACTCTATTAGTTTTAGCGCTGACTCTTGGGACGTAAAAAATAGATGTGCTGCCCTTTAATATGATGCTTTACTTCTTCCTACATACTGGCATGTTCATTATGGCTATGTGTGTCCTCCCCGAGTAGAAGCGCAACTTTCCTTTAAGGCCTCTCTCCTCGATCTTTTGGTCTACCTTCTCCGCTGTTAGGGACTCGGGGTCTAAAGTTTTAGAGCCGATTATGAAACCGCAGGCGTAGCAGAAGGAGGGTATCCAGACGTTGTAGTCCTTAACTGCTGGGAAGACCTTCTTGACGTTCTCCAGCGCTCGGTCATAGGCCTCCTGGTAGAAGAAAGGCGAGCCAGCCTGTGTGACCATTACTCCCTCCGGGCGTAGCACTCTGTATACTTCTCTGTAGAACGGCTCCGTGTATAGTTGGAAGGCTATCTCCGAGCTGTAGGGGTCTGTTAAGTCTATTATCACTACGTCGAAGGAATCACCTTCAGCCTCCTCGACATATTTCTTGCCATCCATTATAACTAGCTCCGCCCTGGGGTCGTAAAATGAGCCCTGGTGGAATTTTTCGAGGTACTTCTTGGCGAGCTCCACGGCCTCCCCGTCTATATCGACCATAACCGCCCGCCTAACAGTCCTATGCTTCAGGACTTCTCTCAGCGTAGCGCCCTCCCCACCCCCTATTATTAGGACATCCCTGGGTTCTGGGTGCGTGAACATTACTGGCTGCACGAGGGACTCGTGGTAAATGTACTCGTCCATCTCTGTGGACTGGGTGTAGCCGTCCAGTACGAAGCAAAGCCCGTACTCCTCGAACTCCGCTATTAGGACGTCTTGGTACTTCGTCTTCTTATATGCAATTATCTTCCTGAGCCTAGAAACAGCAGCGCTGGTCGGGGAGAAGTACTCCACGGAATAGAGACCGGTCAGATTCACGTACATACTTTAGAGAAGAGGAAAGAGCTATTTAAACCTACAAACCTCTAAAGGTAAGCGGTAATAGATTTTTGTCCTTTAAGATACTTCGCCAGCTTACTCTTCTCAAGAGCTTCAGCGGCGTATTTACTCGTCTTTCTGCGTTCCTCTATCAGCGCGGCCTCAAGTGAGGGGTAAGTCTGAGGCTTCTCTTTAAAGGCATTTCTTATACTCTCCCTTATCTGCCAGCTGCCGACTGGGGCGTAGTAGTCTGGTGTTACCTCTCTTATCACTATGACCGAGGCCTGCCTCCCCCTCCTGTACAGGTATTCGAGTACTGGTAATCGGATCGCGTAGTAGCCTCCGTCCATAGGCCCCCTACGTACTCCGTCCGATAGCTCGTATATCGAGAATACTGAGGGGCCGCCTTGGGGAACCCAGACGCTTCTGGGGTACCAGATTTCTATCATCTCGAAGCTCCAGGGCCCGGGTACCACGATGATCGTGTACTTGTTGCCTATGTACTCCGTCCTATAGACTTCTACGCTGTTTACCTCCCCATGATGCCTCACCTTCCCCAAGAGGTAGTCAGAGACTACGGAGTCCACGGCCGTTATTGCCCAGCGGGTGGGTACCAAGCGCCTAGAGGACTTCTGTCCGAGTAGACCAGCAGAAAACAGCCTCTCTATGTGGTATACGGACACTCCATGTTCATACAGCTCAGCCACCGCTTGAGAAGCCTTTACGTCGTAGTCCTCGACCAGGTATTCGACGCTCCTGGGAACCTTCGGGTTCTCGGCGACCTTAACCTTCTCCAGCTCCCCGCTAGGCCCCCTCGGGGCTAGGTGTCCGTCAAACCTCAAGTCTAGCTTTGGGGGTTTCTTCAACAAGACCTCCAAGTCCACGGGTGTGGAGCTTAGCACAGTCTCCCTTACGGCCTCAAGTATCCTGTTGCTGGCCGACCTGACGTGGACTCGGAGGTTCGAGTATACAAGGGAGGCTCTCAGCCTTATTATATCCCTTATGGAGAACCTGCCCCACCAGGCCTCGGGGTAGTCGTAGATTCTGGCGCTGTCCCCCTCTACCGGGGGTACGTTTACGCCGAACCTGACGTAGGGGTAGCCGTGCTCGCCTACGAGAGAGGAAGGCGGGGTAGCGCCGAATATACTCCTACCGGAGACTGCGCTAACGACCCTGCTGGTTTCACGTATTCGTTCGAGTATCGGACAGGTGGGTCTACCGCATAGCCTCCTAACCCCTTTACACGCCGCGCACACTGAGGATTTCTTGCCTAGCATGCTCTACGTCAGCCCTTAGGTTCTCATCTGAGAGGATAGTTATTTTTCTATCTCTTTATAGCCGGGCATCCTTGAGATGAGCTCTTTGAGGAATGGGGAGGATAATAAGCCCAGCAATGCCTTTACGCCTTCCTTGTCTAGGCTGTTCTTAGACACGACCAAATCGTAGCGCTCCCAGGCTACGCTGAGAAATCCTAGACCCCTAGGCTCGGCGACCACCCTTAGGGCTAGGCCTACGTCGGCATCCCCCCTCGCCACGGCTTCTGCGACCTCCGTGTGTGTCCTGTACTCCGTCTCGTATCCGGGGATTACCTTGGCGGCTTCTTCGGGCTCTACCCCCTCTCTCCTTAGTAGCACCTCTAACATATGTCTCGTACCTGAACCTAGGTTCCTATTCGCAAGCCTATACTCGCCGCTTAGTAAATCCCTGATTGATTTCACGGGTTTCTCGGGGCGGAACACTAAGCCCAGTTCCCTGCAATACCCTTTAACCAGGACTACGTGACCTCTGAGCCAGTACCTGTCTAGGAAGGGCTCGTTGTACTCGCCGCTCTCCTCGTCGTACAGGTGTACGCCCGCTATGTCTGCGTCCCCCGTCATCAGCGCCGCTAACCCCCCAGCCGAGCCAACCCACGACACCTCCACGTCGAGCCCCATCTTCGTCTTAACCCTGCCCACGAGTAGCTCTAAGAGGGGGTCATGACTACCGATGACTACGAGGTCGGGCATTTTCCCCGTTAAGACCTTCTTAGAAACGTGCGCCCCGAGGCGCTCCCTGTAGTCCTCATAAATCCTCAGAACTTCCTCCCCTGCCTTCGTGAGCCTAGTACCACCCCTCTTATACCCGCCCCTCCTAGCCTCGACGAGTTTTAAACCTAGCAGACGCTCCGCTCTCGCCACCTTCTCCCAGGCCCTGCTATAGGGCTTGCCGAGGGAACGAGCGGTTTTAATCAAAGACCCGGTAGACCTTATCCCCCTGAGAATATCAGCGAGTTCCTCGTCGACGACTACCTTCCCGTCGAGTTCTAGGACTACCAAAACTCTAGGTTTCAACTTCCTGAGCGTACTCTCCTCTGACATCCACGTATAAGGGCAAGTGTAGGCGATTATATGTTACGTGAATACTCCATGATAACCGCGCCTAGCCAACCCTTAAGTCCCAGCTTAGTAGCTACGGGATCACTCTCATAGGTCCTGATAATAACCGCCCCGCGCGTAGACAGGTAACCCACCAACCTCCTAAGCGAATCTACGTCACACTCCAGGTAGAACGGGTTCACCTCAATTACCGGTTTTAAGTTGCCTGCCTCCCCTAGAATATACCTGTTAAATACGAACGTATAACCGCCTCTCCAGACCTCGTACGACTCCTCAATTACGGCGACGGCCCTGCCACAGCGCAGTACTTTCCCCGATTTTAAAAGCTCATCAAAAACCTCCTCAGTCAGCTTAACGGGATAGTAGCCTAAGCGCGCCGTACCCCTCCTCTCGTTAAACCCTACAGACGACTTTAACTCATCCCACTCAGCTTCGAACTCGACTTCGCCCCAGACGTGCGCCGACTGGAGTTTTTTATCTAGAGTCCTATAAAGCTGCTTAAAACCTGCTTTTCCAAAGAGCCCCTTAGCCGCCGTATTCCCGGGGTCTACGAACAGGTACGTGTACGGCAAATCCAGCCACGTGAGCGCTTTTAAGAGAAGAGCGGTACCTATTCCCACCCTTCTCCACGACCTGTGCACTAGAAGTGCGCCTATCAACCCACAGTTATACATGTACTTCAGGGCGTAAATAGACCCCACCGTCCTCCCGTAAACCCTAGCCTCAAAGACTTCGCACTTGCCTGTTTTAAGTAGGATGTCGATTAACTCTAGGTCTGCAGGGTATACGTACGGTTCGCCCAGATGCTCTCCGAAGAGTCTCCTTATACCCTCTAGGTCACCGGTTTCGGCTACGATTATTCTCGCGCTCCAAAAGTTAACCCCTAATACTCCCTTAAGATTTGATTTAAAGGTGCAATTTTAATTATCAGATATCTGATAACGGATAAATAGACGAACCCGGCTAAGTAAGTTGGTGGGAAACCTTGAAGCTCAGTAGGGGATTAATTGTCTTCCTAGCTGTAGTCTTAGTAGTTGGGCTCGCCGTGTCGTACGTATGGTTCGTGGCTTCTCAACGCGAGCAGTCTCTGAAGATTTTCCACGCTGGTAGTCTAGCTTTAGCCCTTAAAGACGTTAAGGAGGTCTACGAGAGGAGCCATCCGTACATCGATCTAATGCGTGAGCCTTCGGGAAGTGTTAAGGCTGTTAGGAAGGTTAGCGACTTGGGTAAGCGCTGTGACGTAGTTATGGTGGCGGACTACACGGTCATAGAGAAGTACTTGTTCCCGGAGTATGCCAACTGGCTGATTATCTTCTGCTCTAATGAGGTAGTGCTGTGCTACACGGATAAGAGCGCTCATAGCGACATGATAAACGAGGATAACTGGTACGAGGTGCTAACAAGGGAGGGAGTAAGGTACGGCTTCTCCAACCCTAACATAGACCCCTGCGGGTATAGGTCTCTCTCCATACTCTACATAGCCTCCCAATACTATGGGGAAGCTGGGATTTGGGAGAGCTTGGTCACGAGGTACATAAGGAATATCCGGGTGGAAGTGAACTCCTCAGGGCACTACTTGTTCTTCCCAGCCGAGCCAGAGTACGAGCATGGGGAGAAACTCGTATTGAGGGATAAGAGCGTCGACTTGATACAGCTACTCGAAGCTGGCACTCTAGACTACGCGTTTGAGTATAGAAGCGTGGCTGAGGAGCACGGGTTAAAGTACGTCAGGCTTCCCCCTGAGCTGAACCTAGCGGGAGACCCCTTCATAGACGTCTACGTCGTCCTCTACTCAGGAGATCCCCAGAGGCAGAGAGCTATAGAGATAACGAAGATAAGATACGGGCTCACGATACCGAATACGTGTGAGAACTGCGAGGAAGCTGTGAAGTTCTTAGAGTGGCTGCTATACGGCGAGGGGATAAAAATCCTGGAGGAGCACGGCTTCACTTTGATACCTTACGAGTACGTGGGTAACGTACCCGCCCCGCTGAGAAGAAGTTAGCTTTAATAGTACTACGTAGTACGTACTACCGCTATGGAAATAGTAACCGTGACGAGGAAGTACCAGGTGACTATCCCGTCCAGCGTTAGGGAGAAGCTGGGGATTAGGGTTGGCGATAAGCTGCGCGTGAGAGTGGAGGGAGGTAAGATAGTGATGGAGCCCTTATTTGAGCGGCGGGGGAACCCCTTGGAGGAGTTGTTGAGCATCTTCGAGAAGCCTCTAGATATTAACGCCGTGAAGCTGGTGGAGGAGACCTGGGATGAATATTAGAGCGTATATCGATACTAACGTGTTCATATACGCGATTGTCCACCACCCAAAGTACGGCGAGGACTGCATGAAAGTATTGAGAGATGTTATGAGTGATAAGCTGGAGGGGTGTGGGTCTCTCCTCGTGGCCGTAGAGTTACTGGGAGCTATCTCAAGGATAAAGCCCGAAGCTGTTTCTAGAGCTGTGAACGCTTACTTCTCGCTGGTACCCCATATCTTCGGCCTCTCCGAGGAAGCAGTTAAACTGGCGTGTTTAATCGATGAAGTTACCGGTATCGGGCATGATAGCTTGCATCTAGCCATAATGCTGCTGAATAACGTAGATACCGTCATTACATTCGACACAGACGACTGGGCGAAGGCGGTCCAGAGCTTCGACGAGATAAGGAGTAGGGTGCAGAGGGAGGGAATTAGATTACCCTTTAGGGAGATCCGCGTAGTAACCCCGTCGGAATACGTGTCTCTCCGTGGCTCGAGGGACGGAGCGGGCGGATGACTATGAGGGCAAACCTGGTTATCTTCCCCATTATCGGTTCGATAATAGTCTTGTTCCTACTAATACCAATAGTGATATGCTTAGGTCTGGGCGCGCCACACGTAACCGAAGTGTTTCACGATAGGGAAGCCGTGAAGGCTTTATACCTGAGCCTCCACGCGGGATTAACGTCCTCGCTGTTGATAACGCTCAGCGGCGTCCCCTTGGCCTACTCTTTCTCTAGGAGGAAGACCACGGTTACCAAGGTTGTGGAGAGCTTGCTGGAGATACCGCTGGCATTACCCCATAGCGTAGCTGGGATAATGGTTCTGGTGGCCTATAACTCTAGGGCTCCCATAGGCTCGCTTCTAGCCCGACTAGGCTTAGTTGTAGAGGATAGTTACTGGGGGATAGTGTTCGCGATGGCTTTCGTCTCAGCCCCCATATTCATCACCACGATGAGAGCTGGCTTTGACTCCGTAGATGTAGAGCTGGAGAACGTCGCCAGGACTCTCGGGGCTTCAGGCCTTGAAACTTTCTTCACTGTATCCCTACCCCTAGCCCTGAGACATCTCGTAGCTGGTTTTGTGCTGTCGTTCGCGAGGGGGATTAGCGAGGTCGGGGCCGTGATGATAGTAGCCTACTACCCTAAGGTGGCCGCAGTCCTAGTCATAGAGAGGTTCCTGGGATACGGGTTATCCGCCGCGATGTCCCTCTCGGCGGCCCTCGCACTGATGAGCCTGGTCATCTTCGTGGCGCTGAGGCTCGTGACGAAAAGGGGAGGTTAGCATGAAGGTAAAACTGGAGCTTGCAGACGTGTACAAATCTTTTGGGGATTTCACGATTAGGAACGTGAACCTCCAGGTGCTGGAGGGGGAGTACTTCGTCGTGCTGGGTCCTTCAGGTGCTGGGAAAACCCTCTTGCTTCAGGTGATAGCAGGCATATATCGCCCCGATAGAGGGCGTATAATTATAGACAGCGCAGACGTGACTAACACGCCTCCCGAGAAGCGGAACGTAGGATACGTCCCGCAGAATTACGCCCTATTCCCCCACCTAAATGTGCGTGAGAACATAGAGTACGGCCTTAAGGTGAGGAGACTAGATAGCGGCGAAATCGAGAAGAGAGTCAGGGAGGTGGCCGATAAACTCGGTATAAGGCACCTGCTCGGAAGGGACGTGAAGACTCTAAGCGGAGGAGAAGCCCAAAGGGTGGCCTTAGCCAGAGCCCTAGTTATACAACCCAGGTTACTGTTACTAGACGAGCCGCTAGCAGCTGTAGACCCAGTGTTAAGGTGGGAGTTGAGAGACTTTTTGAAGTCCATAAGAGAGAAGTTTAATACAACCGTCATACACGTTACGCACGACTTCTCCGAAGCTCTAGCCTTGGCAGATAGAATCGCCGTTATGAATAAGGGAGAAATAGTGCAGGTCGGCCCGCCCCACGAAATATTCTACGAGCCTAAGTCAGAGTTCGTAGCTTGGTTCACTAGGGCTGGCAACGTGTTCAAGGGGTACGCCGAGCCCAAGGGGCCAGGGGTATCTGTAGTAAGCTTGGGCCCGTTCGATATAGTGGTTAAGGGTAACTACAAGGGCCTCGTCACCGTGATGTTCAGGCCCGAATACGTGGTGGTAGCCAGGGAAAAGCTGGAGTCTAGCGCTAGGAACGAGATAGAAGGCGTAATAAAGGATTACGTGGACGAGGGAGCGTTGGTACTCTTAAAAGTCTCATGCGGCGGGGTGACTGTTAAGGCCTACGTGACTAAAGTGTCCTTCCAAGAGCTGGGGTTAAAGCCGGGAGAAAAAGTGTACTTGTATGTTAAGGCGTCTCAAGTTCACGTTATACGCTAGCGCCCTTTAAGAGCCGCTCTGTAAACCTCCCTAACAACTTTCTCGTTTATGGGTATAGGCGTGTTCTGCAGGTTTCTCTCGTAGGACAGGGACTCTTTCACGGCCTCGTCTAAATTCTCCTCTTTAAAGCCCACTTCGGCGATGCTCTTAGGAATTCTTACCTCGTCCTCAAGCTTCTTCAACTCTCTAACGAAGAACTCCACGGAGCGGCCTACGCCTATCATGACTCCCAGCCGCTCTATCTTCTCTGGTTCTTTCTCACTGATCAACTCTAACGCGTGCGGTAGTAGCAGGGCGTTAGCCAGCCCGTGGTGTACGTTGAACTTAGTCGTTAAGTAGTAGCCTAACCCGTGAACCATCATGGTACCCGCGTGATTTATGGCGAAACCAGCTAACATACTCGCGAAGTATACCTTCTCCCTGGCCTCCAAGGAGCCTTTAACAGCATCGCCAAGCCAGTCGAATATCAACCTCACAGCCCTTTCCGCGTAGATATCTGAGAGCGGGTCTGCCTTCACACTTAAGTAAGCCTCCACGGCATGGCTTAGGGCGTCAAAACCCGTCCAAGCAGTTAGCTCCGGGCTCATGTGTTTGAGGACTGTCGGGTCTAGTATCGCGGTTTTCGGTATTATGGGGTACCCAACTATGACCTTCTTCTTGTTCTGCTTGGTATCCGTTATAACAGCGTACCTCGTCACCTCGCTACCAGTACCAGCCGTAGTAGGCACCGCAATTACGGGCAAGACCTCCTCCTCTATTACGCGCGGGTAGAAGTAGTCGTAGGCAGAACCCCCCAGTACGGACACTACAGCTATTCCTTTAGCTGCATCCATGGGGCTTCCTCCACCGAACGCCACGACTACGTCTGCGCCGAACTCCACTACTGCTTTAGCCCCTTTATCCACGGTTTCAGCTGACGGGTTAGGCTCTACCTTGTCGAACACCGTCACCTTTAGCCCGGCCTCTTCGAGCTTCTTAGTTATGTAATCCGTATATCCATATTTCCTAGCGAAAGTCCTTCCAGTGACTAGAATGGCTTTAGTACCCCAACGCCTCACCTCTTCTCCGATCAAACTCAAACTATTAGTGCCGAACACTATCTTTCCGGGCTGCCAGGAAACGAACTTCATAGTCATGTGCTTTAAAGCCATTAACATAGATTAAAATGCTCTACTCGTAATACTTACGGGGGATGAGGAGAAAGTGCTGCCTGACTATTGATGAAGCCGGCCGATGATGACCCCCGTCTCCACATCCTTTAGAAATAGGGCGATGGAGGAGAATCCTATATACGCAGCTCCGCCTATCGAAAGGAGAAGCACTTTATTTTTACCTTCTCAAAGAGGAAAGCAAGAGGAGGTGATGGTGTGGAGGAGATCTATGTACGGCCTGAAAGGCAGCCGATTAGGATTAGCCCTAGGGCGATAGGCATTATTATCTTGTTTATAGCCCTGTTCACCGCACTAGCCTTGGCTGGGACTATCATTGGGAATGTGGGTGTTAGCGAAGCCGCTATAGTTGTGGATCCTCTGTCGGGTAATAAGAGAGTGGTTATAGGACCTAGGCTGTTCTTCAAAGCTCCCTGGGAGTACTACGTGAAGATATACCTTGGAGTAGAGGCACTCGACATGTGGACGGAGGCCGGTGGAAGGACTGGAGAGTGGCCAGCTGTAACGTGCCTCACAAGGGACGGCTTAGAAGTCAGAGTGGACATAACGATACGGTGGAGAGTTGACCCCTCACACGTCTTACGCCTCTACGAGTACTACCCGCGCTTAGACTGGGAGACCACCACCCTAGCCAGCTTGCTCAGAGAGACCGTAAGGAACATTATAGCTCAGTACACAGCCGTCGAAACCATAGAGAAGAGGGCGGAAATCTCTCAAAAGATAATAGATGAATTCTTGAACGCCGTTCAGAGGGAGAGCAACCTGGCCGGGGCCATACTAATCGAGGGCATAGACCTGAGAAACATAGAGTTGCCAGAGAGGTTCAAAGCCGCCGTAGAAAGTAAGCTAGCGGAAGAGCAGGAGAAGATCGCCGCGGAGTTTAGGAGAGAGAGAATGTTGATAGAGGCGAACGCAACTGCTATGTCGAGGATACTACAGGCTAGGGGTGAGGCTCAGGCAATACTGATAAAGGCTAACTCGACAGCTGAGGCTTACAGGATAATACTGGAGGCGTTAGGGGGTAATCAGACTCAAATGGCTCAGCTCCTAGCTCTGAAAGAGGTTCTGAGAGATTTGAAAGGACCGGTTATTATCCTCCTATCCCCGGGTCAGGGAGGGATTATACCCGTAATTCCGCTCCCCTCACAGGAAGAGTGATAAGATGAGATGGGGGTTAATACTAGCGTTACTAATCCTTGGATTCGCTATCTACGCAGCCATGCAACTCTACGGCCAGTACCGCGCGGCAAGGGACGTCGAGATAGTAGACGTCTTAGTAGAGGTTAAAGGGGTGGAGCTTAAGGAGAGCTTCCAAGCCAAGGGGAATGTGTACCTCGTGCTAACAGTGATCCTCCTCAACCATGGGACGGAGAAGCTCGACGTCTACGTGACCAGAGTGCAACTGTACGTGAGCGGAGTTCGCGTAGGCGAGTTCAAGAATGAAATACACGCGTACGTACCCCCGGGTGAGGAGAGGACATTTAGAGTCCCAGTTGCATTACCCGTCGAAGCTGTGCCAGTACTCATAGGAGCGCTGAACAAGCAACTGATAGAGAGCGGGGAAATACCAGTCGAGGCAAAGGTAGAAGTACAGGTACCCATCAGAGTTCTAGGCTACGACGTGGTGAGACTTCCCTTCACGTTCACGATAACGACGAAGCTCTAACCTTTTATGAGACAAATACGCGTTAGTACGGGGATGACGAAACGACGGTCTTATGAGCGGTGAAGAGTCTTTTCGCCCCTGACCCATTTGCTACTAAGAAGTATAGGAAATTAAAGCTACGATGTGCGTGCTTCTTCGCTAGTAACCGATACTACCTTTATCAGGTAGTTCCTTAGAGGTAATTCTTTGGTGATATGAAAACTATTTACCTCACCTCTCCCAGAGGTATTACAAGCCCGCCATGTATCGAAACCTCGCTTTAGTCGTAGGTGACAGCTCGAATGTCCTTATATCGGTAAGCTGTACCAAACTATTAATTCACAGCCCCCACAAGCTTTAACCTCCACTATGGCGCTATGACTCTCAGTATCTTTATTGTCGATAGCCGCATACATGTACACAGGCCCCGCCAGGCCTAAGCTCACAGTACCAGTCATGGGCTGGCCGCTGCGTTAGTCGAAAATATTTTAACCGTATTTAAACAGCAGTCCTGCGCCGTGAAACATGGAAATAAATACTAGTTGAGAGCGTCAGTACGGAGTTGATACATCACTCGTTCGGTTCCCCGAAACTTTCATCATCCTAAAAACAGGGATAACTTCGATGCTTAAATTTCCTTGGCTTGTACATTGCTCTTACGTTCTCCCCCTAGGTTCTCGACCAAGTTGTTTATCTCCGCGTGCTGCTGAGCTAAGTGCTTAACATACTCACGTAATGCCTTTCGGATAACCTCGCTTATGCTCGCCTTTTCCTTACGGGCTAGTTTCTTCAACCTGGTATATGTTTCTTCGTCTAACCAAAAGCTAACGACAACGGTATCCCTCATAGCTAAATCTAGGTAAGGATTAACCCCTTAAAATATTAAAATCGCATGCTTTAGAGTGCTTCCCCTTACAGCACACAGTTGTATTTAGTCTATTGACGAAGTATCATACGACAATCCTTATTAGAGACATGTACCAACACTCTTCTGATGCTGAAAATAGCCGCCCTTGTATGCCTAACATCGATAATACTCTTCACCATAGTCAGTGGGTTAACTGAGGGAGCATTCCTAGCTCTACTCGCGTTCCTCTCAGCTGCACTAATGCCTCTAAAGAAGGAGGAGAAAGACTAAGGCTTCACGCTACATAAATACCCTAGTAAGATTATGATTAAGGATAACACGTAAGTTAGGAATAATAGTAATATTTTAAATTGTCTCTCCCTCATCTTAGGCTAGTTGTTAAGTACTAAGTAATAAACACTTCTTTCACCCGAACTTAAGTATGGATTCCGAAAGATGCAGTAGAACCCTTATTCGCGAACTATATAGAGATAAATTCCCGAGAATGGAATTAATGGTATAATTTCTCTCAGGTTTCTCGGCGGCCTTGTCTTTTGAAAGCTATGTGGCGAAGTATTTCCTTAGCTGTTATGATGCCTAATAGCTTGTTCTCGGAGTCTACTACAGCGACTTTATCAACTTCGTGCTCTATCATTTTCCTCATGACTTCGCCCAGCTCCTCGGAGGGGTGTACGGCGACTCCTCTGTGAATGGGCAGGTACGCTAGTTCTATGTTTAAAGCTTTTCCTCTCAGGAAGATTAAGTCTTCTACTTTGATGAAGCCTTGGAACCTGTTCTCGCCGTCTACTACTGGGTACATCCTGTACGGGTACTTCCTCGTTAGATTGATAGCCGAACCCACTTTGTCTGTGCATCTGAGTTTCACAGGCGCTTTAATCATTATTTGACTGGCTTTGACTTCTTTTAATATACTCGAGTTCTCCTCTAATAGGTGCTCGTAGAGTATGGATAGCGAGCCTATCTTAGACGCCCCATGAGCAGGCGACTCCACTCTTGAGCGTACCTGGCTCTCGTAAATCGAGTAATGCCCCGTGATTAGGTAGCAGAGGATTGTCGTGAGTAGCGAAGGAGTAAAGAGCTCATACTCGCCCGTCATTTCGCTCACCATGAGAATAGTAGCTATGGGAACCTTGCCTACACCCCCGAAGAACGACATCATTCCGACCACGACATAAGCCGCAACTGGAACATCATAACCAGGTAGTAACTCCTTTGCCAAAAGCCATATGGAAGCCCCTATTGACCCTCCTATCACTAAGGCTGGAGCGAATGTACCACCACTCCCACCGGAAGCTACAGTGAAAGCCGTAGATAAGATTTTTAGAAAAGGCAGCAATATTAAGACGGTTATAGATAGGTAATTAAAGTCCCCGTTTATAGCCATTTGGAGCCAGCCGTAGCTTGAACCCAGCACTTGAGGAAAGAAGACCCCCATTAGGCCTGTTAATAGTCCCCCTATTGCTGGCTTTAGCATGTCAGGTACCGTTTCTATTCTTTTAAAAAAGTCTCTTAGCTGATAGAATACCTTCACGTAAATTACACCCACAAAGCCGTTTACTACTCCGAGCAATACGAAGAAGAATAATGTTAACGGCTCGTATAGCTTATAACTCATTCCCGCCAAGTTTGTGGCGAAAAATATATGTCTCCAGCCTGTGAGATAACCGGTTATTAAGTACCCTACGAGTGAAGCGATGAAAGCTGGAGGTATTACCTCGGTCTCAAAATCCATCAAGTAAAGTATTTCCGATGCAAATATCGCTCCCCCAAAAGGGGCTTTAAATATAGACCCCATTCCTGCGCCCAGACCCACAGCTAAAGCTATCCTAGTGTCCTTAGCATTTAACTTAAAGAGCCGTGCGAGGAAGGAGCCAAAACCTCCACCTATTTGTGCTACTGGCCCCTCCTTACCTGCGCTACCTCCAGAACCTATGGTAATAGCTGAGGTGATTAATTTTGTAATAGATGCCCGCAGTCTTATATTCCCCTCTTTGTAATGGAATGCATCTATCGCAGCATCTGTACCATCACCTTCGGCTTCTGGTGCAAACCTATATACAAGGACGCCGCTCAGCAGCCCTCCCAGCAGTGGTGGGATTAATAATAACCATCTATTTGAAGGCATAGTGAAAGATGTAGAGGGCGAGCCGGGTAAAGGCGGCTCGTACCCAGCTATACGCCCTAGGAAGACCTCTGTTGAGAAATGGATTAACCATTCGAAGGTTACTGCTCCTAACCCGCTTACGATGCCTATCAGCACGGCTATGGTGATCCATCTCCTAAAGTACTCTAGCTCGCCCTTTAAGGAGTGATGTACAGATACCAGGTTCACCACCCACTAGCAGAGTTCTTGGGATGGTCTCCAGATCCTTTTCAGCCTTATACACGGTGAGGAATAAATTTATCTATAACGTTCATGCTACATTTTCGATAAAAACATGTGAAATGCGAGAGATTATTAGGTTATTTTTAGAGGAGAAGATTTCTTATTTTTGTAATTTTTGGAAGCCTTTGCGAATTACAGCGATGTACCTGCTTATGCTCCCCCTTTGTATGTAAATCACTATTACTACGAACGCTGCCACGAATAGGCCTATGACTGCAATCGCCAAGATGGGGAGCTTCCTCTCCTCTATTACCATGTATATAGTCGAGTACTGTGTTAAGGAGCGCTCCTCCTGCACCCACTTTATCTTTACCTCTATGGGCATAACCCCTACAGGGGCTACATCGTCTACGTCTACCTCGAAAGAAATGAGCCTCTTCTCGCTAGGGGAAAGGGTACCTATATATGTGCTCGTAGTCCCCGTGAGGAAAGGCGAGTATATTTCTACGCGTATATCTTTGGCCGTGCTGGAGGAGTTGTTCTCAACTTCAAGTATTATCTCGTAGCCCCTCTGGCCTGTGTAAGCCTTTAGCAACGTCACGTTACGTACGTTAAACCTGGCCTTCTCAAGTACCGTGACATGGAACTTCACTGGCTGGTTGGAGGCGTTGATAATCACTAAGTGATTGCCAGGCGGGGCATTCTCGTCAACGTCTACTAAGAAGGTTATAGTCGCCGTTTGACCCACAGGCAGGTACGATATGAATGCCCTCGACCCCGCAGCTGTGGAGGGTCTTATCCAGTCCCCCTCCAGCAGGTTTAGCTCTACGTTCTTAGCAACATAGTCCCCTGAATTGACCAGCGTAACTACTAGCCTGACGAAGCTATCTCCAGGAAAGATTGCGTGGGGAACTGTTTTGACATAGACTACTGATATCTCCCACGCTCCCTCAACCTTGTAACCTAGGGTCATGAGCCTGCTGTAGGTGTTGCCCCACTCGTCCGAGTAGCTGAGCGACGCCACTAGTTGGATTGCCCCGTAGACTTTCGGCTGTATGAATACTTGGTATTTTAACTCAATGAACCCACCTGGAGCTATGCTCTCGACTCTAGTGTAGGAGGGGCCGACGACAGCGCCTATCTCTAGGCTTTGGGAGGCCAGTGAGAACGTGACATTCTTCGCGAGACCTAAGCCTTCATTCTTAATTTTTATAGTAATAGTATTCATATTGTTTGGTAACAGGGCTTTATCTTCAGTCTCTACCACGAGCTCTGGTTTACCCGGCTCTACGATCCTAAAGGAGAGGTCGACTGAATCCGCGTAGTCGAAGCCAGCGTCGTCGTAATAGCGTATCCTTACCGTCATAACCGCAGTCGGGGATTCTGTCACTTCCTCCGCCACTACGGATAGTTGGAGCGTGGCGTTTTCGCCTGAGGCTAGCTCCTCGAAGTGGAAGCGGCTCACTGATAACACATAGAGACCGCGTCCTGAGACTACGTCTACTACCACGTCCACCGCGTCGTCGCCACCGATATTCATCAATATGATGGTGGCGTTTACAGGCTTACCTTTAGGGAGGGAGGTGTTTAGGGCTTTCACCGTTAGAATGGGTGTTTCGCCTCTAGCTACCTCTAAGCCAAGAGTAATCGTAGTCGTATGGGTATCTCCGTACTCGTCAAAATAAGATATCCTCAGGTTGAGAGTCGCCGTACCCGTTACTTCCCTGTCGACTCTGACTGTAGCGCTGTATCTCACAGAGCCTCCAGGAGAAATATCGCCCAACGTCCTAGAGGACCCACTCAGCACTGCTATGCCAGGCGACCCGGGGGACAGGTAGGCGTGTACGTCTTTAGCTGTTCCCGACCCAGTATTAATCACCGTTACCCAGATAGTCGTTTTACGTCCAGAAACTACTCGAGTAGGGGATAGGCTGGCCGATATGTGAGGCCCCGCCTTCCTTTCAACCGTGAAACCCACCGTTAGAGTTGTAGTGCTAGGAGTCTGAGAGAAATCCTCGTACGCTAGGTTTACGGTTAAAGCTACGCTGTCACCCGCCGTGCTGTCCACTATTAACTTCACGGGTATCTCCAGGCTTTGACCCACTTCTACAATGCCCTCTTTGTACACGTTGCCCTCCAACACGGTTACGAAGGCGCTTGCGGGGGTTACTGTCACCTCTAAGTTCCGCGCAGGCGCGTCTTCCACGGATAACGTGAGTACTACCTCGCTTACCTCTCCCCTCTCCAGCGTGGTTTTGTCTGGTGTAACTGAGAAACTCGGCTCTCCGACAAAGCCTATCTGGAAGTTTATAGTTGCAGTCTGAGGGTTGCCGTCCTTCTGGAAGTCTATTGTGAGCGTGGCATCGTAGTAAGAGGACTTAGCGTCAGACGGCACGTTTAAGTCGAATGACAGCTCAAGAGAAGCCCCCTGAGGTAGTGCCGAGGGATAAGAGTCCGTGTCTGTTAGGTCTGTCCCAGCTACGTCATGAACGGTGAGGGTAGCCGAGATAGAAGAAGCTTGACCTGTGCCCTGATACCTCACCTTAACTACTAGTGTGTTGAGCGCCCCTAAGGTTAATGGAGCAGACCAATAAGCGTCAACAAGCTCGAAGGTACCAGGACGGGAGATACTCGGAACTCCCAATAAGGAGACCAAGATTACCAGCACGAGAACACAAGTCTTAACGAGGCCCTTCATCTACTCCACCCTCAACCTGAGCATCTTAATAGCTAGGGCCAGGAAGATCAAGGTTTCAATCCCCAGAACTACGAGATTCTCCAAAGTCTCGGCGAGCGCCCAACCCCTGAGCTGGATATTCCTGAAAGCCTTAAGGAAGTGGTATAAGGGGAGTATCTTGCTGAAAACCCTTATCTCTGGCGAGAGCATCTCCGTAGGTGTGAAAAAGCCCGAGAAGAGCATAGAGGGTATGAAGAGAAAGATAGCCGTCTGGTAGGCCTGGAGCTGGTTCTTAGATATAACGGATATGAGTAGCCCTAGGCTAAGTGAGCAGAAGAGTAACAGCAGTGAGACTACCATGAGGTCGATCAGGGCCCCCTTAACCTTAACTCCGAAGATGGAGACCGCAACTGCCAAGGTTAGAACTGTATCTGAAACCGTAACTATAGAGTAGGCAGCCAACTTCCCGAGAACTATGTCCATACTAGATATCGGGGTCATAATTAACTGCTCAAACGTTCTGCGCTCCCTCTCCCTGCTTATAGAGACCGCTATTAAGCTCATAGGAACCAAGTGCAGTAGTATGCCCATGACTACAGCTGTGAATACGTCTACTCGTGAAACCACAGGGCCGTAAACCGTGTGTCTAATAACATCTATGACAAAGGTTCCATAGCGTTCTGAAGCCGTTTTCTGGAACTCCTGGACGGCTACCACTACTGCTTCCCACACCACTTCAGAGACTGTGGCGTAGCTAGAATCTAAAACTACTTCCACGTTCGTACTTTTACCCTTCAGGATACACTCGCTGAATTCTTCAGGGATTAAAACAGCCGCATACACCTTACCTTTCCTAACAAGGTTAATACCAGCATCTGGTGTAGGGGCGAAGTACTCTATGTGGAAATCCCCGCTTTTCCTTAACGCTTCTATTAGCTGCCACGATACAGTACCTCCGTCCGAGTCGACGACCGCTATCGGTACTGCGCCTCCGCCTCCCCCATATCCAGCAACGAACATTGCCATGACCATTACTGGCATAAAGAGAACCATCACTAGAGTCTTAGGGTCTCTGAGGAGTTGTTTGATATCCTTGATAATTAAAGCCATGAGGGCCAAAAGCTGTCACCCTGTCAATTTGATAAAAGCATCCTCTAAGCTCACCTGTACCTGGTAGGCCCTACGTATCTCCGCTCCAAGCCCTCTTAATGTCTCTACGATCTCGGCAAGCCTAACAGATGCGTCGTCAACCAGTAGCTCAGCCTTGTACAAGCCATCAGTATATTCTTCCCTAATTACCCTCCGAACCCCATCTAGAGTATCCAAGGACAGCTTACCGTTATACACGAGTTCAACCGCTATGATGTCACCTCCGAACGCTAGCCTCTTAATTTCCAGAGGCGTCCCTTCGGCTATAATTCTCCCCCTACTCATCAGAGCCAGCTTGTCACAGTTCTCTGCTTCGTCCATGTAATGCGTGGTTACGAGAATGGTAACGCCCGCCTCCTTGAGCTGCCTAAACTTCTCCCAAAAGTACCTCCTCAGGGGAGGATCTACCCCAGCTGTGGGCTCATCTACTATCAATAACTTAGGCCTATGAACCAGAGATACTGCGAGCGCTAACCGCTGTTTAGTACCCCCACTCAACTTACCGGCGAGCCTATCTCGATACTCCCCCAGTATGAACTCCTCTATTAACTCCTTGGTCCTTTTCTCGGCCTCGCTCCTAGACATCCCGTATAGCGAGGCGTAGAGCTTGATGTTCTCCTCTACTGTCAGGTCTTCGTACAGGCTGAAACGTTGAGGCATATAGCCCGCAATCCTCAGCACTTCCTTCCTGTTCCGCTCTACGTTTATCCCGAATATCTTAACGTAGCCTTTGGTCGGCTTGAGGAGGCCTAGGATCATCCTTATGGTCGTCGTTTTGCCAGCGCCGTTGGGGCCTAGTAGCCCGAATATCGTGCCGCTCCTTACCTTTAGGTTAACGTTGTCCACAGCCTTTGTACTTCCGAAAATCTTCGTGAGCCCTACGGTCTCTATAGCGTACATAATCCCTAGGTAACACGTCGGCGAGAGAGATTTATACCTTTTTTAACGTTAAAAAGTTAATGAATTCGGAAGTGCTTAAGCTGGCTAGGGATAGACTGAGGGAGCTGGGGTTGTCCAGACACGAAGCGTCCGCGTACCTGGCGCTACTCACTATGGGGGAAATGACCCCGCGAGATGTAAGTGAGGCCACAGGTATACCCTACACCAAGGTTTACGATGTTCTGAGAAGACTTGAGAGGAAGGGGTGGGTTGTAGCGGTTTCTGAGGGGCCTCTACTCTACTCAGCGAGACGGCCAGACGACGTACTAGAGAGCTTGCGGCAAGACTTTGAGAAGAAACTTTCAGAAGTGAAAGACTTGCTGAACGTTTTCGAGAAGGGCGTAGGGCTGACCCCACCATCTAGTATCTACGTGATTAGGAGGACTGACACACTTGAGAAGATAGTCAGGAGCACGGTCAACGCGGCTAAGGAGATTGTCTACGCACTGGTAGCTACGAATTATATGTCAAGGCTTTTCGCCACGTTGAGGAAGTATCCGCGAGTCAAGGTGATAGTTAGGAGGGGGGTACCAGCCCCCCAGGTAGGGGAGCTACGCTCCCTAGACATACTACTCCCCCTAGACTTGGTGATAGCTGACTATAAGAGGCTCGTTCTAAGCTTTAGCGCCCTCATAGGCAAGGCTGAACCTAAGATTTGCGGCGTACTCGTCATAGACGAGGAAGTGGCTAGAACCGCTACGGAGTACTTCAACGCCCTCTGGGCTGCAGCTAAAAAATAGAAAAAGGGAAGGAGATTAGATATTACCCTTTGCGGCCTCTTCCTTCAATTTAGAGTACTCGTCTTTGGAGAGAGATGCAACTAATTGCTGCCCGTAGCTGGTCAGTTTAACCTCATAGCCGCTGAGCTGTATAATCCAGTATTCCTGTAGCTTCTTTATCGCGGCTTCCAGTTTGGGCCTTATTCTTAGCTGTATCTTCTCGTCGCTGGTTATCTCCTCCGCTATCACCTTAGCTATGACCTCCTCGGGTTTCTTCCCGCCGCTTGTGGAGAAGTAAATCCTTCCAAAGTATTCGTGGCCTATGTATCCTAGCACCAATTTCTCAGCTTTTCCGAGCTCCTCCAATTCCATCTCCTCCTACAGTACTAGCGCCCTCCGCCTGCTTCGTTATTAAGTGTTGGCGAGGGCACCTCACAACATACTTGTGCGTGTATCTTATGACACTTTCGGTAGCATAGCTGGGGACTATAATTTCCATGACATGAATACTAGCTTAAACTCCTAGAGTTTATGCATTTATTCAGAGAAGCTTAAGGATAAGAAGTCCGCTTCTCCCGCTGGTGGAAGGATGGGACGGGGAGGCGAGCGCGGAGATTTGGGCAGCGAAGTGCTGGAGATGCTGGCTGAGATGGGGCGTAGTATTGACGAGAGGTTAGGCGAGGCGGGTATTGCATGGCTAGTGGTGATTGTGTCGTGGATAATACCGTTCCTAGCGCAGATCCTCATAGTACTCCTCGTAGCTTACGCGCATTACAGGAGGAAAGGCACACCTCCCCCTCCTCTCGGTAGGGGATATCCGTTAGTGGCCGTGATAGGGTTATTCCTCGTCATCATAGGGTCTATGTGGCTGGTGGCCGACTTGGTGAGGGTGAGCATACCGTGGCAGGTCAATATGATCGTCCTGGGGGCGATATTATTGGCCCTCGGGTTAACCGCTAGGAGAGAGGTGAATAGAGCTTGAGCTCTGAGGAAAAGAAGGTGATGAGGGGGTTGATGTTGATGGTAGCCGGTATAATCTGGCTATTGATAGACCTGGGCATACTTGAATGGCGCCACTTTATTCCTACAGTCCTAATAGCCATAGGCCTTCTGTTAATAGTAAAAGGCTTGTGGAGAGGTGGTGAACGTGAAGCTTGAGGAGGGCCTAATAGTAGGCGGCGTGATACTGATAATCCTAGGCGCGTTCTGGCTCCTCTTAACCTACGTACCCCTACAAGTTCTCATACCTTTAAGGCCGTGGATAGTGATAATTTTAGGCGCGCTCTCGGCGTTCACGGGGTATCTCTCGGGAAGGACAAAAGGTGGAGTTAAGCTAGCTCTCTCAGCGACTTACTCCTCAGCCGCAATAATAGCCTTCATAGTGCTATTAACGGCGTTTATACCGCCCGTAATACCTTTCACCCCTTACACCGTTAGTAAACCCTTCAGCTACAGTTATACGACGGAAGGTGTAGACACATTGGAGCTAAGCATAGACTTTCCAAATGGAGACGTAGTAGTTAGAAAGGCCGACGTGAACTACATCAACGTAACAGGGAGGATAGATATACACGTATACCTGATAGGCACCTACGAGGAACACTTCGAGGAGAAGGTTAAGCCCAGGGTAGAAGTGAAGAGAGAGGAAGGCGTACTATACCTGGACGTAAGGAGCCCGAGCGCGGGAATCCCCCTGTGGTACACCATCGAGGTAGAGGTTCTAATTCCCCAAGGCTTGAAGACAACGTTGCGGATAGACCTGACGAACGGCAAGGTGAGGGTGGAAGGAGGATACGAAAACGTGTTCGTAGATGTGAGCAACGGCGAGGTGGACTTAGACGTTGACCTTGACGTATTAGAAGTAGACCTCAGCAACGGGATGGTCTCTGGCAGAGTGTCGGCGTCCAAGGCGACCATAGACCTCACCAACGGTGAAGTATCTATTCGCGTGCCCGGCGACCGTAGCGGCGAGGTAACCGTAGACCTCACCGTAGGCTCCATAAAGGTGAAAGCCTCACCGAAAGCTGGCTACTTAATAGATGCCTCTACGTCCGTGGGTAGCGTAGACGTAAACCTCGGGGGCGTAGCTGAGTCTGGGCGTAGGTTGAAGCTTCGAACCCCGAACTACGACGTAGCCCCCGTGAAGGTTAAGTTAACACTGGATGTAAGCGTTGGGTCGATAACCGTAGAGGAGGGCTAGCGCTTTGTCTAGCAGTGAAGTGGACCTCGTGTTCGAAGCCTTAAGTCATAAAACCCGTAGGGAAATTATACGGCTACTTGGGGATAGGGGAGAAGCGTCGTATAGTGAGATGTTAAAGAAGTTAAACCTGGACTCAGGGGTTTTAAACTACCACCTTTCCAAGCTTGAAGGGCTTGTAGAGAAGAAAAGCGGTAATTATGGGCTCACCGAGGTAGGATACAAAGCTTACAGAACCCTACTGTTCGCCGAGCGCGGAGCGGATAGTGAGGCGGGGGAGAAGAGAGAAAGCATCCCCCTAATAATCCTCTACTCGTTCGTAAGTCCAACGCTAGTCTTCAGAGGAGATAACAACCCACACGTACTCACAGCGTCCCTAGTACTGCTGACCGTTTACCTGGCAGAGTTAATAATCTATGTCGGTAGTCCTCTATACGCGCTAGCCCTCTTGTCCATCCCCCTAATAACTTCGGCGTTAGCCGCCTACCTGATATACGGCAGAACCTCGAAGACCCCCCAGCGGCTCATAACGTTCTATGGCTTCTCGTCTGCGCCACAAATACTCTACCCCCCAGTCATAACGGTATTGGTTGCATTGGCTCCAGCGAGAGTGCTAGAAGTTAGAGCCGTAGTATCCCTCCTAGTGACTCTTGCGTACTTCGCCTATACGCTAATGTTCGTAAAGAAAGTCTTCAACCTAGACACTAGCCGCGCGGCCATAATATCTATGATATCGCTGGCCACGCTTAAGTACATAACCAGCGCCCTTGGGGAGTTAGACTATCCATGCGTTTACATACCATAAACATTAGCCTCTTTTATGCTACTCTTAGATTCACTCGACTTATACCCAGCCCATAACCTCTTATCACCCATGCCGCAGCTTTAGGTTCTCGACCAGGTATGTAGCTAACAACTACCCAGACTTCACCCGGGCACTCAAGCATACGTTGCCTATCACTCAGAGATAGGAGGGGTTCGTCGCGCGCGTGGCTGTGGTATACACCTATGTACTCTTTGCCTCTCTCCTTACCCTCTAATATAGCCTGCATCCATTCAGCCACGTCAAACCAGAAAGCCCTGTTAGACGCCAGTATATTCCTTAACCCTCTGACCTCTTCAACGACTGCTGTTTCTCTCTCAACTCTGCCAAGCATCACCCCACAAGCCTCCACAGGGTATACCTGCTCTATGGAAGCTAGCATCTCGTTCCAAGCTTTACGCCTAATTACAACTACTTTAGGAGCCTTCACCCCAGCTATTACTTCGAAGTCAACCCCGTACATATGCACCGCCTATATGAGTTCCTCTGGGATATTGTCTGGGTGGTAAGCTATCCTGGGCATTATGCCAGCCTTTCTGAGCCTCTCCCTAACGTGAGGATAGAGGAATACGTACTCCTCTTCGAACTCCTCAACTAAGACTTGGTCTATTTCTTCAAGCCTAGATATAAGGTCTTCAATGCTTTTCTTCGATGAGAAAGAGAGCATAACCGCAGGGTGGCAAGAAACGCCCGCGTCCAGTAGGTTCTCCAGAGCCCTTAATTGTAGCTCGAAGAACTCTGGGCGGGCTCCCGTCA
>CAZFWY010000005.1:0-24180 GCA_964522715.1 uncultured Thermofilaceae archaeon
ACAAGATAGTGGAGGGCGGAGGCAAGTACGAATGGAAAGCGGCGGGTATTTACAGCTTCACCACAAACTCGGTGCAGTGGTTTGAAGACTAGAATGTATTACTTGAAGTAATAATTTTAGGAAATTTTTTAAACCTTTTTTATTACCGAGAGTCAAAGGGGGTGCCCCGTATGGGTTCGCACTTGAAAACTGAGGGACTCGTGAAGAAGTTTGGAGGGTTGATAGCGCTGGATAGGGTGTCGATAGAGGTAACCCCAAATACCATAACAATGCTTATAGGGCCTAATGGTAGCGGTAAGACTACTCTAATTAACGTTGTCGCAGGTCTTTACAAGCCGGACGAAGGGCACGTCTTTTTCAACGGTTACGAAATCACAGGATGGCCGCCTCACAAAGTGTACGGCGCTGGCCTAGTGAGAACTTTCCAGATACCAGCGGCGTTTAAAAAGCTGACGGTGTTGGAGAACTTGTTAGTAGCCGCTCGTAACCATATAGGAGAAAACCCTCTGACCGCTCTATTTAAGGTAAAAGAATGGGTTAAGAAGGAGAGGGAACTTATGGAGAGAGCTAGACATATACTAGACTTACTGGATTTAAGAAAAGTTGAGAACCGAAGGGCAGCGGAGCTGAGCGGAGGACAGATGAAACTTTTAGAGATAGGGCGTGCATTGATGAGTGAACCCAAGATAATCCTGATGGATGAGCCCGTAGCAGGCGTGAATCCGACGCTCGCCCACGACATTATGAAGCATATAATGGCTCTTAGAGACGAGCTGGGGATATCGTTCCTGATAGTGGAGCACAGGCTCGACATAGTGTTACCGTACATGGATAAGGTATACGCCATGCACAGAGGACGCGTGATAGCTGAGGGCACCCCCAAGGAAATAGTAGAGGATCCCCTGGTTATTGAGGCCTACTTGGGAGGATAAGTAATGGCATTGCTAGAAGTGAGGAATTTACAAGCGGGTTATGGTAAACTACAAGTACTCTTCGACGTCAGCCTCTCTCTAAATAAAGGAGAAATACACTGCGTAGTTGGCCCTAATGGGAGCGGTAAAAGTACGCTGTTAAAAGCCATTTTTGGACTGGCCAACATATACGAGGGGAAAGTTTTACTAAACGGGAGAGATATAACGCGGCTAAAGCCGCACGAAAAAGCTAGAATGGGGATGGCCTACTTACCCCAACTAGACAACGTGTTCTCTAGGTTAACTGTCAGGGAGAACTTGTTGCTAGCGGGTTACACATTAGACCACACACAATACAGGGAAAGACTTGAGGAAGTACTAGACTTCCTGCCACAAGTACGCGCTATGATGAATAGAAAGGTATTAACCTTAAGTGGAGGAGAGAGGCAGATGGTAGCAATGGCCATGGCTATCCTGAGAAAACCAGATATAATAATGCTCGATGAGCCTACGGCTGCCTTAGCGCCTAAAATAGCGAGAAATATATTGAACAAAATAGTCGAGTTGCGAGATAGGTTTAAGATAGGTGTTCTGCTGGTTGAGCAAAACGCTAAAGTGGCTCTAGAAATAAGCGATAACGCCGTGCTACTGGTTGCAGGAAAAGAAGTATATAAAGGTCCGGCCTCTGACCTCCTTTCCAATAAGGAACTTGCCAAGATGTACCTAGGGGTGAGATGATGCTGCCGCCCGAGGTATTCATAGATGCTCTAATCTATTCCAACTTGCTCTCTTTACTGGCGATAGGGCTTACATTGACCTACCTCACTCTTAAAGTCCCAAACTTCGCATATGGAGACCTCGCTACGATAGGGATCTACGTGGCCTTTACTTTCAATGAATTTTACAGCTTACACCCCTACCTAATTCCGCCTTTCGCCTTTATAACCGCTGGGCTAGTCTCGCTGGCTTCTTACATCCTCGTGTTTAGGCCTTTATGGAAAAGAAAGAGCAACATTGTTACTTTAATGATAGCTTCCATAGCAGTTGAAATAGCTCTTCGTAGCATGATCCATATATATGCGAGCGCCCTCGGCTTGCGCAGGAGGGTATCCTTAGCCAGGTTTGACGAGCCAGTTAACATCGCTGGTTTAGAACTACCCTCCGTACTCTTAGCGACAACTCTTACAACCATCACACTTGTCTGCTCGCTTTATCTATTCTTAAACAAGACTAAGTTCGGAACAGCTATGAGAGCAGCCATAGAGAACCCGTACTTAGCGAGTACGTTGGGCATCAATGTAGAGCAGGTTTACGCAGTATCGTGGTTTTTAGCAGGGGGGCTGGCAGGAGTAGCTGGACTCTTCTTACCCTTTAGGATCTCAGCGACACCAGAGACAGGATGGGAACTCCTGCTTAAGATATTCGCAGCTTCCGTTCTAGGAGGTCTAAACAGCATTTTTGGAGCTATACTGGGAGGGTATATTACAGGGTTTGCAGAAGTAGTCGGGATATACCTGCTCTCAAGGCCTCCGTTGAACCTATCCACAGCCTATAGACCCGCCATACCTTTCGCTCTCTTCATAATAGTTCTCCTAGTCATGCCACGGGGGATAACGGGTACTGATTGGAGAAGGCTGAAGAAGATACTGCGGGGTGGGGAGGGATGATGGAATTCATATGTGCATTCTTAACTTTCTACTCCATATATCTAATACTCTCCATAAGCCTGAACATCGAGTACGGGTACACGGGCATACCTAACTTCGGGAAGGTCATGTTTTTCGGAGCAGGCGCGTTCACAGTGGGCGCGCTGACATCCAGACTGTTAGCACCACTTGTAGGTATAGACCTATCTAACACTAATTTTAAGATAGAAAATATCAAGATAGCTGAAAGCATCAGTAAAACCTACCTAATGCAGCGGCCTATAGAGAGCCTAGCAGTGTTCTTAGGAATGTTAGCCTTGGGAGCTATAATTGGAGGTATAATAGGCTGGTTGGCTAGCTACCCGGCTATAAGGTTGAGAGAGGATTACCTTGGCATGACCCTGGTAGTAGCTGGTGAGCTGATAAGGCTAATAGCTTATAATTACGACCCCCTTATCTGCGGTACGTTCGGGGTGCACGTACCTAACGTGTTCGGCTTCATTAAATCTCCAGAGTGGACGTTCGATGTAGTAGGCTTGGGAACTGTTAAAAATCCTTTAGTAGTCTTAGGTGACACAGTCTCAGATATTATTAAGGCTGGAGTTATGTTCACCATAGCTTTGTCTGTGTGGTTCTTAGCTCAGAGACTAATGAACTCACCTTTCGGCAGGCTATTGAGAGCTGTGAGAGATAACGAGGTAGCGGCTGAGGCCCTGGGTAAAGACGTGGCTAAAACTAGGATGATAGCGCTAGTGATAGGCTCGGCTATGGCTGGGCTGGCGGGCTCTATGTACGCTTTCTACACCTTAACTGTGCATGCCACGGACTTCACCCCTATACGTACCTTCGTAGTCTGGGTCATGGTCGTGCTCGGCGGGGCCGGTAACAACGTCGGCGCGGCTGTCGGAACCCTGATTTACCTGGTCATAGAGAGAGGGATCGCAATGGTCAAACAGTACTTCCCTATGCTACCTTTCGACATAAACTACCTGAGCTACATAATCATGGGCGCTCTGCTAGTATTGATACTAATGTATAAGTCCGAGGGGCTGATACCCGAAAAACCTCCAAAATACACTGAAGAATAATTACTCTTCAAATAGGTCGTAGTTAAAAATTGTTTCTTGACAGCCTTCTTTAGACTAGGAAGACTAAACATAGCACAGAATGTAGTGATGCACATTTTTAAGCGTTACGCTTAAGAGCCTCTAGAAGGGAGAGAAAGAGCCTTTGAAACCAAAATTAGGTGAACGCCTATGGGGCGGTGATCGAGCGCCTTGAAGACTTCGTGTACGATTTCCTTGGGACTTTTAAGGAATCCGTGATCGCCCTCTGCTTTAACGTAGGCAACATTCTATCGGGTTTTCTCCTCTCTATATACCTGGTGTCCCTCGGAGACCCTCCTCCTTGGATATTCTTGCTGTATCCCGGTATATTGAGCGCGAGGGGGGTTGTGAGCGGCATCTTCAGCGCTAACCTGACTACTAAGTTGAAGTTGGGTTACATAGAGCCCAGCCTGAGGAAACCCTCTGACGATTACAAGGTTCTTTTCAGCTCTATGGCCGCTCTAGCCCTCATAGGCAGCTTGTTTGTGTCATTCGTATCGCTGCTCGTCGCTGAAAGTGTGTTGAAGATCGATATTTCGCATCTTTATGCTATCCCCTTAGTAACCGTAGCCACAATGACTCTCTCCTTTTTCGCTCTTTCACCCTTGACGACCGTAGTAGCCTTCTACTCCTCTAAGCTACACTTAGACCCGGACAAGATAGTTTACCCCGTAATGTCCACGCTAGCAGACGTAGTAGTAACCTTCTGTTACTTCAAAGTCGTAGAACACGTTCTTAGGGGATCGCTCCTATCACCGTTGCTCGTACTCGCCCTACTACTCCTAGCGACTCAAGCCTACTTAATCTCAGTGAACGCCACGGAGCGAGACTTCATAGGGATAGTGAAAGAATGCGTTGTGATGCTTTTTATAATATCGCTGATAGTTAACTTCTCAGGCTCCATCCTGACCGGTATCGTAGCTCCGATAGAGAATCAGACAGAGATAATTACGGCTTACCCAGCCCTCCTAGCCGCAGTCGGAGACGTAGGCTCAATCACCGGTTCGGTATCCACTACGAAACTGGTATTTGGTGAAGTAGAGCCCTCGATCTCCCTCCTGTACGATAACGCTGGCTTGATAGCTGGGGTTTGGGCGGCTTCCATGTTTATGTTCGCGGTTTACCTCTTGTTCTCCCTCTTCCTTCTGGGAAAACCCCTACATAATCTCTGGAGAGGGCTATACATTCTATTGCTTACGAATACGCTGACCATACCCATGATTATAGGTGTAGCGCTGGTAGCCGCTATACTCACCTCTCGTAGAGGCCTTAACCCAGACAACTTTGTGATACCTATAGTTAGCACCCTTGCAGACGCCCTCACTACTCTCTCCCTCTACGTATCAATACAGCTACTACGAGTCTAATCCATCCAGGTATCTATGATAGAGAGAAGCTCACCTAGGCGTTTAATAACGAATCCCTTGGATGGAATGAGAACAGCTGGGGCCTTCGCGAAAAGTCCTTCCCTATCTATGAAGACCGCTTTTAGACCGTACCACAAAGCGCCTACGAAGTCCTCTCTGAAATTATCGCCTATGTGCGCTACTATGCGGGGCTCTATACCCGCTGCTTCAAGGGATTTTTCCGCGGCCTCGAAAATGCACGGCCTGGGCTTATAACACCAAACTTCGTCCGCGTATACTTGCACGTCTATTAGGGGGGAAAGACCACACTTCTCCAAGAGAGCCCGTGTGTACCAGCTTGGCCAGAAAACCACGTTACCTATAGTTACTACGTTAAAGCCTCTCTTCCTAACTTCTCTTAAGACTTCGGGAGAAGAGTCCAATACTAAGTCGTTGCTATAGACTGACAGTATGGCTTTAGCCAAGGACATCTTAGCGGGTTCTGCATTAGATAAATCCAATACTTCAAGTAACACCTGTAAAGAGTCTTGGACTATACGCTCCGGCCTTACCTTCTCTTTGGCTCTCAGCTCTTTAATCCTAGCATAACCCTCCAATATCTGCCTGAAAACCTCGCTAACGTCCCGAGACATATACGCCGCTAAGTGCCTCGCGACCTCCCACACGTACGCCCTTGGACTGATAAGTGTACCCCATACGTCGAAGCTTATGACTGGCAAGTCCGACCCCCAGAACTGTCATGGAAATGGGTGTTCTATCAGTAATGATAAGAGTTTAGCGGTGCTCTCCACGTCTTCCTTGAGGGCTAGTGCTATGGGGGAATGGACGTATCTCGTAGGTATTGAGATAGCCGTCGAAGCCGCGCCCGTTAGGGAGAAACGCCCAGCATCAGTTCCGCTCTTAGGGGAGAGTTGGTATTGAACTCGTATACCCGCATCTTCTGCTAGCTTCACGACATGGTTTACTAGGCGTCTGTTGGCGACTAGGGTGGCGTCCATTACTCTAATTGCTGGGCCTTTACCTAGTTCAGTTACCCAGTCCTCCTTCGGTATCCCCGGGGTGTCGGTCGCCAGCGTTCCCTCGACAGCTATGCCGTAATCTGGCTTTACCCTTAAGGCGGCGGCCGCTGCGCCCCTAGTGCCCACCTCCTCCTGAACCGTGAACACTACATATACTGTGCCCTTCTCGGGGGAATTAGCCGTTTTAAGGGCCTCTAAGAGCGTGAAGCATCCCAGGCGGTCGTCAAACGCCTTTCCCATGACGACTCTTCCTGACTCGCGGAATCTACCCATGAACGTAATAGGAGAACCCTTCGTTACTCCCATCTCCTCCGCCTCCTCGGCGGAAGACGCGCCTATATCTATAAACAAATCCTCTATCCTCATCTCCCTCCCTTCTCGGCCAGCGATATGCGGGGGTATAGAACCAACAATACCAGCTAGGTCTCCTTTATCGCCCATGACGACTACTTCGCTGCCGATGGCCGCAGATGGATTTATACCACCCAAGCTGACTACCTTAAGAAAGCCTCTAGAGGTTACCCCCTTAACCATGAAACCAACCTCATCCATGTGGGCGGCTATGAGTGTTATGGGCTGGCCATTCCCTACTTTAACGTAAACGTTGCCCGGGCTATCCACCTCGGCTTCAAAGCCCAGGTCGGAAATAACCTCTAACACTATCCTACGCACTCTATCTTCGAAGCCCGGAGGTGCTGGCGCTTCAACCAACCTCTTGAGGAGGTCGTAACTCAAGTCTACCATGGGGATTCAACCATCCAGCTTTGTGGAGGGCTCAGATTAATACATCGCGCCACACAGGGTAGGGGGAACGCTTGGCTAATATAGTTGTTCTCTCTCTATTATCGTGGGTGCCTTAGTTGATTCGTACAGCTGTCGTACTGGCCGGGGGCAAGGGCACCAGGTTGAAGCCCCTGACGTATATTACTCCTAAGCCCCTTGTCCCCGTCGGAAACCTCCCGCTCCTTGGTCACGTTATAAGGTTCCTCTCCTTCAACGGCGTCAAAAGGGTAATAGTAGCCGTAAACTACCTGGCTGAGAAAATCATAGACTACCTATCCTCTAGGAAGTGGGGGGTTGAGGTAATAATATGTGATGAGAAACCCCTCGATACTGCCGACGCCGTTAGAAGGTGTAGCCACTTCATACCCGAGGGGGAGCCCTTCTTCGTAATTATGGGAGACGTTCTGACCAACGCCAATCTCCGAGCAGTGGGGTCTTACCATCTGAGAAAGGGGGCGATCGCCACAGTTGCCCTAAAGCCCGTGGACAACCCCCTGGAGTATGGCTTAGTACTTGTAGACCAGAACGGAACCATAGACCTGTTCTTGGAGAAACCCTTCAGCCTGGAAATATACATGATGAGCATAGCCTACCACCACAAGAAATCCAAGTCCTTCTACTCCAACCTGGTGAACACCGGTATGTACGCCTTCAGCTACGAGATCGTAGACATATTGAAAGACGAGTACTTCCTAATGGATTTCGGCAGGCATGTCTTCCCCTTCCTCCTAGAGACCGGAAAGACCGTAGTGGCGTGGGACGTAGGTAACGCGTACTGGAAAGACCTTGGAAGACCGCCTAAGTACCTAGAGGCTAATAGAGACGTACTGGACAGGATGGTTGAGCCCCTCCAGCCCAAAGGAGAACTCGTGGATCCTCTGGGAATATGGACCGGCTATGACATTGTGCTAGACGACGACTGCGTAGTTATACCCCCAGTAGTGTTAGGGGACGGCGTGAGGATACATAAGGGCGCCGTAGTAGGGCCCTACGTATCTCTAGGCGAGAACACCGAGGTTAGGCCAGGGGCTAAGGTTAAGAACAGCGTAATATGGGATAACGTTACGATAGGGGCAGACGCTGTGTTAAATGGATGTATAGTGGCCAGCGGCGCAGTAATAGGGAGAGGAGCAGTGCTAGGTTATAACACCGTAATAGGCCATTACTCGATAATTAAAGACGGGGTTAAAGTGAAGGAGGGGGTCGTCGTAGAGCCTAACACTCATTTAACAGAGACTGTTAAAGTGATTATTGATGCTAAGTAAAGACATTACTAGAGACGGTAGGATATACGGAGGGGCGAATGTAGAGCTTACGCCCGAGGTAGCGGCTGAACTAGGGACGGCTTTAGGCACACTTCTCGGGGAGGGTGTGTTGGTAGTAACTGCGAGGGATTACTACCCACCCTCCCGCATGCTTAAGAGGTCTTTCTCCGCGGGGCTAATGTCCACCGGGATAAGCGTCGTAGATTTCCACGCCGCCACGTACCCGGAGCTAGCATTCGCCATAAAGAAATTCGGCGCTAAAGCTGGCGCACATTTTACAGTTTCTCTTTATAGGAGTAACTACATCAACATTAGGCTACTAGACTATTTGGGTATTGAGTTCAGCAGAGAGAAGCTGATGAACCTATTAAGGCTATACGAGACCAGGCACCTGGTTAGAACTTTACCGGAGAGAATAGGGTGGGTAACCTACGCCGAGTACATCCACGAAATATACGTAGCCTCCCTGACATCGTACTTGGACTCCGACGCCATACTGGGTAGCGGGTTAAACTTGGTGGCGGATCTGAACTTCGGCCCTTCCGCCGAGGTGGTACCCAACTTCTTCTCCGAGCTGGGAGTCGATGCTATAACTCTGAACGCTCACAAACCGCCTACGCGTAAAGGAATAAAGCAGAACCCTAGCTACCTCTCAATACTTAAACTTGGGAGGATGGTCAAGGCCTCAGGTGCTAGCTTTGGAGCCGCGTTATGTGTAGATGCTAGCCGGGTGTTCTTCGTCGACGACATGGGCAGGGCATTACCACCGGATACGATCATAGCCCTGTTCGCGAGTATTCTCCCGCCTAACTCCACGGTCGTAACTACCGTTTCGGCGTCAAAGGTCATAGACAAAGTAGCTAAGAAAAAGAAGGTTAGAGTTATGAGGGTTAAGGATAGCCCGGGAGACGTTTCTAAGCAGGTAAGGAGGTCGAGGGCTGCGTACGGGGGCTCTGACTTTGGAGAGCACATTTTCCCTCGATTCTCCCTCGCGTCGGATGGCCTCCTAGCCATTGGACGCATATTGGAAATACTGGCTAAGACCGAGCGCAAGTTGTCGTCGATGATAGACGAGCTTCCCGAGGTGCCCGTACACACGGAGGAGATAATCCTGCCGTCTAACATGGAGATAAACAGGGTTCTCGATACTATAGTGGAGAGGTACGGCGTAGACGTACTAGCCCCCACAGGGCTGAAAATCATGACAAAGAGGGGGCCTGTGTGGATTAAACCCAACTACGAGAACTACTCGATAACGCTAAGCATAGAGGAGCCGACGAAAGAAAAAGTGGAGCACTTAAGGAGGATTAGAGATGAGGTGAGCGAAGTGGTAAGGAAGCCGCTATATTAGCTCGCTTTGGCGAGCAAAACTGTGGAGTAGAGTCAGCAAGTTCAATATAATATATTAGTGAGTTCGCTTGGAACCTCTTCTCCTAACGCCTCTAGAACCTTAGCGACCAGGAAAGCGTCGGGGCCAGCGCCCTCATACTCAAGTACGTCCTTACCATCCACCTGTATAACGTTCTTAGGCACGGAAAAGACGTTGTAGCGGTCTGCTAGCTCTGTGAACTCCATAGCCTCTATCATATCCCCTGTGACTAGCGGACTTATCAGGGCCAACTTGTGAGCAGCCCTAACAGCCAGCGGACAATAGGGGCACGTAGGAGTTACGAACACCATGATCCTAACAGGCTTACGTATACGTTCCCTCACGACCTTCTCTACAACCAGGTTCACGCTGGTCCTGCCTCGGGAGACGTCTACTATGTCCTCTATTAGGGCTCCGAACTCATAGCCTGCAGGTATGCCGAAGAAACGTATGTTGTAATCTCTTTCACCGTGTACGAGCAACGCCGGGTACATGGGGAGCTTGTATTTTTCAGCCTCAGGAGACCCCTCCCAGCCTACCTCAACCCTCACCTTGTCGGTTAGGGACGAGATAACGTCAAGAATGTACTCGGTATCGTCGCAGAACCGACACTCTCCCTTGGGTTTAAAGAACCTAAGCTTGACTTCTCCCTTTAGCTGGCTCAGTATAGTCCTCAACTTCTCTTTAGTCTCATCGTCTATCCTAATAGGCATTACCAGGCACTCACCCCTGCTGCAGAGTAATTTTAGCAGTTTAATAAGATGATCGTACGGGAAATGACAACTTGGAGGTCAGCCCCTTTGGCCCTTAGCGGTCTCACCATCAGGTTCTCCCTAAGCCCTTACACGGGTCGTCATTAAGGGCCGACCTCACTAATGAAGAACGAGTCGTCCTCAATAACTTTAATGAGAAGCCACGCTCTCAGCTCGGCCCCGGACTCTGGCTCTAAATCTATTTCAACTCTCTTGCTGTACTCTCCCTCAGAGACCGAGACCCTCAGGGGCTTTATCATCCCCTTCCTTATCATAGGCTCGATGTGCTTCTCGTAGAAATGGTACGGAAAATTGAAGCTTAATTTATCCTCGTAACGTATTATGAGTACCTCCTCTTCCATTAAGGGCCACGTATTGTTCCTGCTATCTGTCTCCATAGAGATCCAATAGAATAATTACGCAAGTAGGGAATTATAACGCTCGTTGAATAAAAACATAGAAAGGGGGTGAGTTAAGGTTAAGAGGATAGCTCCCTCTTTACCTCTTTGGCTAGCTCCACGCATTTAGCTCTAAACTTATTATAGCCCTCTGTGAAGCCCTTCATAGTCTTAACCGTGGAGCCAAAAGCGCCCCACTCCTCCGGTTTAAGGCCCCTGGTACCCATACCTTCAACGTTTATTCCTACCTCTTTGAACACTTCTATGAGTTCTGGGGTTAGCTCGTAGGCCTTTATGAAATCGTCGTACTGGTAAAGTATCTTCACGTATTTGTCGTCGTGCTTCCTCATTATCGCGTTGTCGTAGTCCTCCAGTTTGAAGCCCGGCCTCTTAGACTCCTTTAGGACTTTCAGCTGGTGGTCGGGGAACTCCGTGTTAGTCATGTTGTTACGGGCTAGCGTTAGATAGGTGTCCATAGGCTTCCTCTTAGAGGCCGGGAGCACGTCTATGCTGTCCAAGATGTTCTCGGCTTGCTTTCTAGTCAGACCGTACTTCTTCATCAACCACTTAAGCCATTTAGGCCTGTTCTCAGGGCTGAAAAACAGCCACCAAACTCTCTGGGCTACAAGGGTGCCCGACATACCCACCGCCTCCTCCAGCTCCTTCAGGGAGTTCATAGCCTCCTCCTTACTCCTATAAAGGCCTAGACGGGCTAGGAACTCGGCGAATGGTTTCTTGGTGAGAGGTCTGAGGTAAGCCTTAGCACTTACCAGGTTTATTTTCTCATCTAGAGTTGAAGCTTCCACGTCGTAGCCCCAACCGCTCGTACCCTTCCAGACATCCTCGGGTTTCTCGACTGACACGCCTAGGGCCTTAGCCAGCTTGAACAACTCCTCCTCTTTGTTCTTAGCCCTCTCGAGGGCTTTTCTTATCAAGTCCGCGGCGACGACCTCTCTCAAGTGGTCTTCTAGCCTGCCGCCCATGTTTGTCTCGTAGTTCCTAGTCACCTTTATGGCGCGCTTAACAGCTCTCGCCATACCCTCAAACTTGGCGAGTATCAGCCTAGCCTCCTGACTTACGGTGTAGACGACCGTGTTATTGGTACCCATACCCTGAGCCTCTAACTCGGTAGTGATAGTTATAGCCGCGGGACTGCTACCAGCCACTTTGAACACTATATTAGGTCTCCCCCTCTCGACGTTAAGCGGCCAGCCCCAAACCAAGTACGCATCGTACCTCCTAAAGTACTCCTCACAGGTCGTGTATATTTTATAGGCATCTTTGAGGCTCCCCTCGACGCTATCGGCCACGTTGGGATTTAACTGATAGCTGATCATCCCGTCGCTGTAATTCTTAAGAAAGAACGGGGGCCTGAAGACCTCCATATTTGGCCACAGGGCCAGCAGAGTAGCCGCCATGGCCAGCTCATCCGCGTTCTTCTCAGAATCGTCGAGAAGCTCTGGGTGCTTCCTGAGATAGTCCTTGTACTTCTCCCACAGCTCTGGGTCGTCTCTGTAGGCTATAGCCGCCAGCACGGGGTTCGTCGAGACCTGTACATAGCCCAGTCTCCTAAGCCACCTTAAACCTACGGCGTAGTCGTTGCCGAAGCGGCACATCCCCTTCTTACTCATCACGTAGTAGACGTTGCTCTGAATCTCCTCTCTCATAGCTTTGAGGAAGCTCTCGGCCAAGCTGTCCTCGTCCAGCCTCGCCTCTACGTTCTCACCCATGACTGCTATCATCCCCTTCCTGCCTCTAGGGTCGCCCTTCATGACCTTCTTCATGTCCTCTATCTTTAGGTCGATGACCGCACGTAAAATCTCAGGCTCGCCGCGCTCCTTCTTTTCGATATCCTCGAACTCTTTTAGCGCGTTCACAATTGCGGTTACCGCCTCATCCGCCTCCTCGTCGCTGAAACCAGCCCACTCCTTCTCCATACCGAAAAGGTTCATTGCTATCTCTAGAAGGACGGAGTATATTCTCCCCCTCCTGACTATAATCTCCTCCTCACTCCCCGGCTTCAAGAACTCTAACCTAGCCCTCCTAATCAGAGGCCCTACTACGCCAACCAACTTGCCAGCGAGCGCTGGGTTTAGAATGTGGTCTGCGGCCAACTCCGGGTAGCCTAGAAGTGCTGTCCTGAGAATGTGGTCTGCGTGATCTAAGCTCTTAGGTGGCACCTCTAGTTCCTCGGGCTTAGCAGACTTTAAAATAGACGCCACACTCATATTTCCCGCCACAGCTCTAACTCCTTACCGCTTAAAAAACTAATTACCCGGGCATGGCGAGACTTTTACTCATAAATAGTGAAACAAATAGATATTTCCCTAGACTAATGGACATACAAGTACTAGGTAGGTGTCAGACAAGAGTGGGCTCTTCACAGCTCAGATCGTCTCTTCCTCCTCATCCACGCTCTACGTGCCAGAGCCTTAATATTATGGTTTCGGACACTATAAGCTTGCAGAGTTTTATATTGGTTATACTTAGCAGCAGGCTGAAATGTTGAGAGACATATAAAGCTACCTAGCGTCTCTTCGACGCTAGGTAGCTTCAGCTAGGCTATGGAGCCACGATATATTCTACAAGCTGGACACTATTTTACTATCTCAATCTTCAACACATCATTGAGAGTCAAGTCCTCACCTTCGATTTTAGCTCCTTTTAAGAAGTCTCTGAGCAATCTAATGTAGAACTCTGAGGGAACCTCTATCTGGAAAGAGCCGGGCGAATTACCCTTGTAGGATATAACCACTTTAGCCCTAATGTTGCTCTTTTCAGGCAAGTTCTCTCACCCTTTGGCAGTAGATGATTTATTAGTAATGTAAATGATTACCGAATTTAAAAAGATTAGCCCCGTCCTTAAATTTCTTACTTTCCTTATTATTAAGGATTTCCTGGGATTCACATAAATGTAGGTTTTTCCTAGAGAAGCCGTAGGTATGGGAGGTGGAATGAGGAAAGAAGTGCTGGGAATGAGTAAGATAACCCATAAGTTCCAGATAACCGTGCCGAAGAGGGTTAGAGAGGAGCTAAACCTGAAAGAGGGGGACGTACTGGTATTCTTGATAGAGGATGGGAAACTAATACTAGTCAAAAGTACTGAGCTTTTCAGTTGAACAATCACAATTTTTAATGCCACGTAATGACTAAGTTGGTAAGAGAAGATGTACGTGGTTGCGTCTTCGTCTTCGTATGGCTTAGCGGCCAGAGTGGCGCGTAAACTCGGGTGGAGACTAGTAATAGCTGAAGAGAAGAAGTTCCCGGACGGCGAGGCCTACGTCAAACTGCCCTCTAAAGTGGGAGGCTACGTAATCGTCGTACACTCTATAGCTCCTCCTCAAGACACCAACTTCCTGAAGCTCCTGATATTGATAGACGCTGTTAAAGGGGCAGGCGCCGACGAGGTAATCGTAGTAGTCCCCTACTTGGCTTACGCCCGGCAGGATAAGAGATTCTTAGAGGGAGAACCCGTTAGTGTAGGCGTTGTTCTGAAGAGTGTAGAGTCTGTGGGCGCCGATGCTTTCATTACAGTCGACGTCCACTCCCCTAAGAGCCTCGATGAGTGGCTCAGCATACCTCACGCTAATGCCATGCCCATACCGGAACTCGCATCCTACTTCAAACTGTTAATGAAGGATGGAGTCGTCTTAGCCCCCGATAAAGGCGCTGTGGAGAGAGCTAGGATTGCGGCTGGAATATTGAGAGTGGAGTACGATTACCTGGAGAAGTTTAGGGATAGGGTTACAGGCGAAGTGAAAATTACGCCTAAAAGCGTAGATGTGAAGGGCAGGCCAGTCTTAATAGTTGACGACATCATTAGCACCGGCGGTACTATAACCCTAGCTTCGAAGACAGTCCTAGAGCAAGGGGCTAAGGAAGTATATGTAGCTTGTACGCACGCCTTACTAGTCTCTGGAGCCCTCGACAAGATATATGGTTCTGGAGTTAAAGAAGTCGTAGCTACGGATACTGTGCCTTCCCCAATCTCGAAGATCTGCGTAGCGCCAGCTATTATTAGGGCGCTGAAAGAGATGGGTTATAAGTAATAGGCGGATTTTTTATGCTCTTCCTCCTCCAGAACTTCTTCTCTCTCTACACTTTCTGCTTGAGGGATTCTGGCTCTAGATAGTAAGTAACCCACGGCAACTCCGACTATTAGTGATAAAACGGCGGCAACATATGCTAGCTGCTCAAGGTTTTTAGCCTTTTCTCGATATTCCGCCACTAATCGGCTCAGGCTGGCTATTGTTTCGTTAGACTCCCTAAGACGTTGAGTTAGTTCTTCCACCTTGCTCTTTAAACCTAGGTTCTCGCTTTCTAACTTAAATATTAATTCCCTTAACTGTTTCTCGGTTTTTTCTAGCTCCTCTACTTGTTTGGAAAGCCTTTGTATTTCCTCTGTTAACTCCTTGGGGGCGTAAGATAGGGGTTTCTCTTCCTCGGCTGACGTGTAGGATGTACCTTCAGGAAGCACAGCTTTAAAGAGTATGTCGCCGCTTACAGTCAGGTTAAAACATGTCTCGAAGTAGCCGTTTTCATCTGTGGTTACGTTGCAGTAAAACATCCACGTTTTCCCTCCGTCTAGGCTCACGTAGAGCTGTACGGTTGCATTAGGTATAGGCGGCTCTGTTCTCCCCCTTATGAGTATTGTGCCCTTCTCAGTAACGGACGTGTCAACTTCTATGTTTGACTTCACCCTTACGTAAAACGTTATCTCGGAAGACTTCGATGGGGCGAACTCTTTAGTCCCCTGGAACTGGGCATACACCTTCCAGGCTCCTGGAACGTCAGCCACGAATTCGTAGTGAAAAGCTCCCTCCTTATTGCTCTTAGTTAAATGTTTTACCTGCGTACCGTTCGGGATCGATATGTAAATAACTATTGTAGCGCTTATCTCAGGAGTGATCTTCCCCGATACGTGGACGGTTTCGCCCACCAAATAGCTCATTTTCTCAACTGTTATGCTGAGCTTAGTTGACTGCTTCCTAATAGTTGTACCCCCCCTTGTGCCGCCAGTCGTCGTCTTCTTTAGGTAGACGTCTATCCTAATTACTCCCTCACCTTTCTTAGAGGCTGAGCCCTTGTACCCATCTTTTTTAGCGGTAACTTTAACAGTTACTGGCGTACTGGGCACTGTTAAGTCTACGCTATACTTCCCTGAGCTATCAGTAGTCGTAGACTTGCTTTTACCGCCAGCTGAAACCGTTACGCTAGCCCCCACCGCAGGAGACCCATTAGGCATGTATACGTATCCCCAGACCCTGATAGGCACTTGTGCCTTAACCCTTTCAACCTTCACCAGTAAGAACAGCAGTATTAGTACACATAAAACCGAGACTAGCTTCCTCATGCCTACCACCCCACCTCAACTAAAATAGCTGGTGACGACATGTACACGAAGTAGCCCTGCCCCATCTCTAACTGGAAGTCTTCCTCGGGGGAGCTGACCCCGGGTACGTAACCCGTGAACTCCTGAGCACCTACGTCCCACCTCCAGATACCCAGGAGGTCTGGCCCCACAGCCTCCGCTATATCTGAAGCGTAGACGGGTAATAAGGGTTCTAGCGACAGCGCGATTAAGTTATACCTAGCCTCTAACTGCCTCACTACGAAGTGGTAAGTCACCCAGTCCGACTCGTAGCCCAGCTCCGCCAGACACCTAACTGTGATGTTATGTTTGCCAAGCGCATACGTATACACGTCTATTACTATCTCGACGGTCTCCTCAGGCGAGTCGTACGCCCCATCGACTGGTTTGGAGACGTTAACTATGGTGCCCGAGTCCACTCGGTACTGAACTTTCTCGATGTCTAATGTTGCGTTGTTCGTGACGGACAAGTACATGTGTATTACTCCTTCAATCACCTCTAGGTCTACGACATCTATCGTAAACTTCGGACTCATATTCGGAGATAATATTTTGATACGCCTCTGGTCGTAGATCGTGGTGTACCCGCTTATGTACGTGTAGACCTCGACGAAGTAATAGCCTATGGGCATTCCCTCCGGCACTGTGTAGAGCGCCGTGTAGTTGCCGTCGTTAGCTACGTCGTCCCCGCCAGTTCCGTCATCCACCATTTGGCTCTCGAATACTAGAGACCCGTTAGGATAGTACATCCTAGCGTAGACGTTTAACCCTGTCATGGGGTCTGACCCGTTAACCACGGATGCCACTATTTTAATAGTCCAGCCGTAGAGGTAGGTAGTCGCGTTAGTCGTGGCTTTAATGTAGTACGAGGTTGTGAGCCACCTCACGGAGTTCTCGATTAACTTGCTCCTATTGCTAAGCGATAAGTAGTGTAGCGGGAAAGTCAAGAACACCACCCTACCCTTACCACCCCAGTACAACCCGTCGTAGACGACGATGGCAGCATATTCCGTCCCATTGTACCCAGCTATCGCTGACCCGTTATTCACTGCCTCAACGCCGTCCGGGCTCGGCGGCCAGACATCGAAGTATAAGTTATCTAGTCCCTCGATTACAGGATGCTTTAACCACGCCGTAACATTATTGGCGTAAACGTTGTCAAGAAGTAAGGAGGAATGAGCTACCTCCTTCATAAAGTCGTCGTCTACGTGGTCTTGAGCTATGTTTTCTCCCTCTAGTAGTAACCTGCCTCCATTGTTGAGGAACTGTGTAAGTGTGTCTGCGTCGCCTGGACTTACAGCCCAGTCGTAGTACGTTCCCGCGTGCCAGATGACTGCTTTAACGTTCGGATGTAGTAGTACGTCTAACGGTGGGGCGCCGCTCTGGCTTTCATTCCATAACGTGACATTGAAACCCATGGCTTCTACGACGCTCTTAATCTCGCCCGGCCATACCCCCTCATCAACCCGCCCGTTCCCGTCGTCGTCAACGACCACCAATACAGTGTTCGGAGGGATCTGGTAGCCCCCGGTAAGAGTCAAGTTCTTCTCCAGTACCACTCTTGGGTAATAGAAGTCTTCCGAGGACTCCGTGTAGGTCGGGGCTTTAGCCACTATCGTGTAGGTTCCGTAACTCATATCCACAATTTCGTAGTACCCATTCGTCGTTGTTATGTTATAGAGAAGGCTCCCCGTATCGTAGTCGTAAATCTCCACCCAGGAACCTATTATAGGTATCCCGCTCTCATCTACGACATACCCCTTTAGCGTAGGAGTCGGTGGCGGTGGAGGGGGGTTTCCAATACCAACCAGCGCTAGAGACGGGTCGCCAAGGAGAGTACCGTACTCAACTACCGTATACCAGTCGTAAGTGTCTGACCTTCCATGCGCAGATAAGTACTCCGTAATAGCCTTTACGTGCATTTTTCCCGGCGTTGGAGTCTCTCCAGCGTCTTCCAAGTCTTTAAAAGCCTTAAGTATACGCCAATCAATCTCCCCCGCCAGACCATCTATTACCCAGTCCCCACCGTATCCATACGCCGTATCACTGGCTCCGAAGTAAGCTATCGCGCCTCCTCCAGAGTGCAGTAGGAAAGCTTCCCCAATACATACGTCAGTATCACCATAATCCGCAGTTAGACAGGACATAGCAACTATTACAGAAGTGTTATACCCATTAGTTAGCGAGTATACATCACTTGTCAAGAAATATCCACCAGCACCGAAGTACCATAAGTCAACGTTGCCGTGTCCCGCAAAGTTGACCATGCCGTAACACTTGTTTATCTCGTCAATCACGTTCGAAGCTGTTAAGTTGTTTAGGCCCTCATAGAGTTTTTTCCAATAGAAATCCGATGGCAGATAGTTAGTCTCATAATAGTCTTTAAGTATCTCTCCCTCAGGGTGGAGTGCATCGTTAAAGGTCACTGTACCCAGGAGAAGGGCTTTCCTAAACCACTCGTTGTGGGGGTTGTAATTCATTAACTTATCTATGATGGTATTCGCTTCGTCGAGAGTACTTGCGGGCAACCTGCCCACGTAGACGTCGGGGTACCCGTCTATAACGTCCTCTACTTCCCCGTAATTGCCATCTCCGTCTGTGTCCCAAGTTCCGTCTAAGTCCGCGTAGTAGAGGTCTGTCTCTATGTAGTCGTAGTCTCCGAGGCCCGGTATGTAGGCCCTCCTCACAGGTACTTGGTCTACGTCGCCAAGTATGATGACCCATGTCGTGCCGTGATTGTTGACCATGTAGGAGATGAAGTTCCTAATCTTCTCCTGAGTATCGCTACCGGCGAAGTTAGCCTCTATCCACGTGACCGTGTAGACTTTAGCCGTGAAACCCGTACTGTTCTTCCACTGAGCCAGCGTGACAGCCGCGGTCTCCAGGGTATCAGAAGTTATCACCACTAGGTCTATGGTCTGCAGCGGCTGTGTTAGCTCGCTCATAAGCTGGTACTCTAACTCCACAGTAACGTTTGTCAGGAGCATAACCGTGCCCTCAGCCGGTATGTACGTGATCGGGAATATCCTCAACACGAGGTAGCTCACTCTCTGGTTGGTGTACGGGTCGATACCCCTCTTAACCTCGTAGATCACGGGGGAGCTAGGGTATGGGTTTGAGGAATTGTATATCGCCGGGTCTTCTATGTACAGGCTCTGGTTAAACCCCTGTGGGCCAAGAACTCTGGGCTGAGGAGAAGGGATGATTCTGTACTTACCGCTTAGCTGGATATACTGGGGGTATACACGTACCCCCGTAATATTGACGTTTCGCGGCACCTTGTACACAACTACCTTCACAGGCACCATCGGGGCTCCTGGAACCAGGTAGAGAGTTGTATCGGGAAGTAAGAAGAGGTCGTACGTACCCAGCTTCTTTTGGAGCGGCATGGGGAATGTAAAGCAAATCCTAGTTGGAGGCTGGTCGGGCTCCGCCGACGACACGCTAGGGACATATGTTAAGATTATCAACGCCGAGATGAGAAGGAGCACAGCTACCCTCAAGTCTACCTCCAAGGCACTCCCCCTCTACAGCCTTTAAATCGATGATAACCCTTCATGCTCTCCGCTACATTGATTAAATATCTTTCCTTATATTTTTTGGCTTGTTGGTTAATAAACATAAAAAGTGTGTTACTTAGAGCGTTATTTCATTAATGAATAGTAGTATCATGACTGTAGTTACAAAGCTATAAAAGTTAGGAGAAGCGAGATAAGAGGGCTTCTCTCATGTTATAGTGGAGATTATAGATGGTTGTATTGGTCAGGCCAGGAGAACTCACGATTAAGGGCCGTAGGACTCGGGCTAGGTTTGAAGAGCTGCTGGTTAGAAACATGGACGAGGCGTTATCCTCGGTTAACCTAGGACATAGTATAAAGCGCGAGCCGGGGCGTTTCTTCGCATACACAGATGACGACTTGAAAGCCGTAGAGGTGTTAAAAAGAGTATTTGGGATAAAATCTCTCTCCGTAGCACGAGAAATTAGGTTTAAGGCCCTCGGAGAACTCGTGGAGAGAGCTGCTAGATACTTTAAGGAAAAAGTACGAGGGAAGAAATTCGCGGTTAGAGCTAGGAGAGCAGGGAAGCACGACTTCACCTCTATGGATATAGCTAGGGAACTTGGTAGCGCCCTCCTGCCCTTCTCCTCGGGTGTAGATCTAAAGAAGCCAGACGTAGAGGTGTTCGTCGAAGTTAGGGGGCTCCGCGCGTACCTTTACACCGACGTAGTAGAGGCTTACGGCGGGCTCCCCCTGGGGTCTGAGGGGAGGGTTGTGGCTTTGGTGTCGGGGGGTTTTGATTCCCCCGTGGCTGCCTGGTACATGCTGAGGAGAGGGGCATACGTGGACTACGTGTTCTGCAACTTAGGGGGGCCAGCTTACGAAGCCGCCGTCCTAAGCGTGGTTAAAGTCCTCGCCGATAAGTGGAGCTATGGCTATAGGCCTAGGGTGTTCGTGCTGGACTTCGCCCCCCTCCTCAAGGAACTCAGAGAGAAAACTGACATTAGCCTGCTAAACGTCCTACTGAAAAGGTATATGTACAGGGCGGCTGAGGCCATAGCCCTACGGATCGGCGCCGAAGGTATAGTTACAGGTGAGTCGCTTGGACAAGTGGCCTCACAGACTCTTAGGAACCTCTACGTCTCTTCGTTAGCCGTATCAATGCCGATATACAGGCCTCTGATAGGGATGGATAAAGACGACATCATGAAGATAGCCAAGGAGATAGGCACGTACGATCTATCTGCTCTCGTCAAGGAGTACTGCGGGTCGTTCGCGGAGCACCCCCGCACGCACGCCGACGTCGAGGAGGTGGAGAGAGAAGAGGCTAAAATCAGCCAAGATATACTTACCGAGATATTGGGGGAAATGAGAGAAATCGACTTAAAGTCGCTGACAGCGCCCAAGACCTACAGGGAACTCGAAATAAGCGAAATACCAGACGACGCTGTGGTCATAGACCTGAGGGCACCCTCAAAGTTCAAGGTCTGGCACTTAGAAGGGGCCATAAACATAGACTTCTTAGCCCTACCCTCAGAACTCCCAAAGCTGGATAAGAATAAAAAGTACATCCTAGTGTGTGACGAGGGGGCTTTAAGTCTCGAAGCAGCTAGAATAATGAGAGAAGCTGGCTTTAAGGCCTACAGTTACAGGGGGGGAGTTAGAAGACTCAAGAGAAAACTATCATAGCAGTATTTTACCGGATAGCTACATATCAAGTTAGGCGTGTTAGGCTCTTGATGAGTTTGAAGAGAGATATAGAGGCGCTCGTGGAGCGCTTAGCGGAGAAATACGGAGACGGAATAACGCCCCGCTTAACGGAAATCGGTGACAAGCTCTTGAAGCTGGCCTCTGAGGGGCTGGTAAAGTCTAATCATAGTGTGATGGAACTCATAGTCGCCGCGTTTCTGGCTTCCAAGGAGTACAAAGTTGACGTAGAGAGAGAGCTAGGTAAAAGCCTCGTTTGCGACGTTTACGGGGAGAAAAGCGGGGAGAGTATAATCGTCGAGATAGAGACAGGATTTGTGCCGCCGTCGAACGCCTTAGACCCGGTTAGGTATAGGGTGGCTAGGGAGATAAGTAAAGTCGCCCGTTACAGCCGCTATGCCGACCGCTTCGTGATGGCTACGCCCCCCTACCACTTGGTTTACGTCCCGGAGTTCCTGGTCGCGAAACCCGATGAGAGGGATGAAAGTGACCTCGTATCGGCCAAAAAGCTCCTCGACGAATACTACAGGAGGCCCCCGATAAGTCTAGAGGAACTAAGGCACGCTAAGGTAGACTATGTATACATTGTATACGTTGACGAGCTGAGAGTTTTGGAGTATCCGGCCCAGGAATACGCCTATAGATTTTCATTCTTCTACGACGGCTTCTTCAAGCTCTAACTTCTTTTAGCTGGAGGGTAATTCCTTCTTCTGGTGCTCGTATTTGCCAAGAAGGAGATCCAGAGGTAGGAGATGGGGCGAGCAGCTATTCATAGGCGCTAGCCCGTATGTAAGCGGGCTTTGCTACTCCATCTTCAGGGTTGAGCCTTACAGAGACTGCCCCTTTGGCTGTGTGTATTGCTACAGGAACTGGTACTCGCTGAGTGGGGGTGTCCGCCAAGTACGTGACTATGAGAGAGCCATAGTCGAGGTAGACAGCATCGGTCTTATCCCGATACCCTTCCGCCTAAGTACCCTTACAGAGCCCTTCCAGCCCTTAGAGGAGGAGAGGAAGCTAAGCCTTCAAGTACTTAAAATATCGCTCAGGCATAGGTACCCCTTAATAATAAACACCAAGTCCGATTTAATAAGGCGAGACCCCTGGCGAGCCCTACTAATTCAGCTGGGCGAGGAGGGGCTCGTAGTTGTTCAAATAAGTCTCTCACACATAGACGAGAAGGTAGGTGATATAGAGCCGGGCGCCCCCAGCCCTAGTAAACTCCTCGAAATAGCCTCCTACCTGGCGGAGAGAGACGTACCGGTAGTGGTAAGGTATCAACCCCTCATACCGGGTCTCTCAGACACGGAAGAAGCCTTTGAGAAGGCGGCGGAGCTGTTCTCAGAGGCTGGAGTTAAGCATGTAGTAGCCGAATACCTGAGGACTTACGAGGAGAACCTGGGATTCTTTAAATCGCTGGCCAAGGATAAAGATGTTTACAGGGAGAAGTGGGAGTACTACAGGATTAGAGGGGAGAAGGGGCCGCTGAAACCTCCCTTGAAGTATCGCAGGGCTAAGATGGCCGCGCTGAGGGAAGTTCTCACTAAGAGAGGGGTATCCTTCGCTACGTGTAAGGAGGGGTTCTTCGACCTACACACGGCTCCGGATTGCTGCGGCATGTACCTGTTGGGAGTTAAGATACTGATGAGGCCGACACTGGCTGAGGCGTATCGTTTAGTGACTAGCCGTGGACCCCTCTCCCTTGACGAGGTGAAAGAAGAGTTGACGCATATGAAGGGATACGCTTCCGGGAGCCGCATAGAGGTTTACCCAAGACCCTTAAGGAAAGGGTTAAAGTGGCACGAAAGAGTACTGTTCCTAGTAATGCAGGACGACGAACAACTCACCAAAGTAACCCCGCTGCTAGTGTTCGAAGACGGAAAGCTTACTCCTCGCCAGCCTTAACAACAAGCTTGGTAATCCTCTTAGCCCTCCAGGCCCTATACTCGTAAATCAAGACGTAGATTAGGACTATCAGCCCTACGAAGCCCAGTATTAAACCCACGAACTCCGCGAAGCTAAGCACAAGCGCCACTCTCCCACCCGATAGAAACTTGCTGGTCGAAATAATATACTAAACCCTTGAGAATAATGACCCCCAAACCGGGGGTCAGTTGCGACGGCCTATCTCATCCGTTCGAGCCGGGTTCGTTTCATCACCAGTCCTCATAAAGTGTATGTGTAATATAAGCCTTGATATTTTTCCGGCTGAGTGTATCGCTCGCCGGGAGGAAAACGCCACTAAGTGTGAGTTTAATGAATTAAGCGGAATGCCAGTGGTTTTTGATAATGATTCTGCTGCTATAACTTAATGTTTCGACCTCTATTGTCTGACTTTCTATTCAAGAACCGTTATCAGAGCAGGAAGCCAGCTAGGCGTGGTGGTGAAAATGAGGACGCTAGCTGTGTCAATACCGGCAGTAGTAGCCTTACCAGTAGTTATGGGGTTAGTGCTTGCCTGGGCGAAGCCCCTCTTCATAGTCTATGGGTGGAGGTGGGTTAGAGAGCCGCAGAGACCTCGGCTGGGCATAATAGAAGTGGAGATAGCTTATTACGGGGATAAAAACCTCCTGGGAGTCAAGGTCTCAGTAAGTGCCAGGTATATTGAGCCTTTAGTGGAAAACGACCTCAGCGATGACGAGCTAAGCGAGTACAGGTGCTCAACTGTAGGGTTTATGTTCCAAATGTTCTACCTGATAGCGCGCCTCACAATGCTGGAAAACGTCGAACTACCCTTAATAGCCAGAGAGATGTCTCGGGAGGACAGAAGAGAGAGCTCTAAGGGTTCTAGAGAGTCTAGGCTTCAAGCAACCTAACGCTCAGCGGAGGAGAGCAACAAAGAGTAGCTATAGCCAGGGCCATAGTCGGCAGACCGAAGATACTGCTAGCCGACAAACCGACAGGGAACCTGGACTATTACAACACGCATAACACCATTACGAAGACCTCGTCAGGGCCTTAACAGGAAAGCTCTAGCGGCCAGTAAAAGCAA
>CAZFWY010000005.1:24280-27286 GCA_964522715.1 uncultured Thermofilaceae archaeon
TACGAAGACCTCGTCAGGGCCTTAACAGGAAAGCTCTAGCGGCCAGTAAAAGCAATATCCTTATTTTCTAAGTTAACACTATAAAGAAGCGAATGATGTAGCTTGCCCCCATAGAATGACCCCCTAGGGGGATGACATTATTACCGCGGACTGAATTCCATTTGATCTAAATTAATGTTATTAACATTTTAACTATGCTGTTTATCGGTTATATAGTCCTAGATAGTAAGTGAATTTTTCGTTTTTATGCAGCTTTTTAGAGATTTTTAACTATTTATAAGGATATTAGAAAGAAATTTATCACTTAAAATCGTATAATATAGCCGAGTATGATAAGGATATCAAAGAGCGATCTTAGAATACTTAAAGCACTGCCCAGAGCGTTGAATTATTCCGAAATATCGAGGGAGGCGGGGTTCTCCCAGCCCTACGTCTCCAACAAGATTAAGAGCATGAAGAACAGGTTCGACTTCGTGTTTAAGGTAGACTTCTGGTCTATGAGCCTCCTCCCCCTGGTCGTCGTGACCGAGTACGAACCTGACCTCCTCCGTAAGACGGAGAAGCACATCCCTTACCTGAGGACTATCAGGTTGATGTACCGGGGGCTTAAGAAGAGGCTATTAATAGAGCTACTACCGCCGCGGGACAGGGCTGACGAGGTCCTGGATACGCTGGGCGTAGAACCCTTAGAAGTTTACAGGTTGCGCTTCGAGGTTATGTGGAGGCCTGATAAGGACGGGTTGGCCGAGAGCAGGGATAACAGGCTTGTGGTGCGACTGGAGAGGCTATCCGAAGTCTACAGGAAGTGTAGGGAGTACAGGGAGGCTGAAAGGAGAATTGTACGTCCGGACGATATAGACATGGTTATCTTGTGGAAGAAGATGGACTTCCCCTTCATACCCCTAGCCTCTATAGGCCGAGTCCTAGACATTTCCCAGCAGTTAATCTCCTACCACTTCAGGCACCACGTACTGAGCCAGTGGATGTATAACGGCGTCAGAGTGAAATCCTTCCTGGAGCCCGCCCCTCTTCTGTTTATACGTATCGACGTCAGCGCACCCCGCTATGCGCTTAAACTCCTAGAACTCGCAATGAAACTGCCCTACACATACTCCGCCTTCGTGACCTACGATATGCCGAAGAGCGCGCTGGCGCTACTTAGAATACCTTGTAACGACTATTCATCCATACTTTCCCAGCTGAGTAAGATGGAGGGGCTTGAAGACTTAGAAGTTCTTGGGTTGGTGGAGTTAGAACCCGCAGTTAAGAGCGATTATCCCTTTGAGCCGGGAGCTCTGCTTAAGATTTTTACCTCTCGAAGCAGGAGAGAAATAAGAGTCATAGAGGTGTGACACTTGGCCCTGGCAACGCCCACGCAGACTAAGATAACCGTGAAGTGCCCTAAGTGTGGCCGCGTAGACGAGATCACGCTGACCTCCAAGATCGTGTCAAGAGCCGCGAAAAGTGCGATAGGCCTAGCGACAATAATGGAGCTGCACGCAGACCATGCTATCATGATCTACGTAGATAAGGGGGGCAATGTGAAGAGCGTTAGGGTATATCCTCTGTCGCACACGATAATCGAGGAGAAGAAAAACTTGATACACGTACCGATTAGCTACTTAGAGAAACTAGAGAGGATTGACGGGTTTAGGGTCTACATAGCACAGGCGGACATAACGATCGAGGGCTTCAAAGAGGAGGTACCGAGCACGAAGATCCTACTGAGAGGCTACGAAGGCGAGACCTACGTAGACCTCTTGCCCAAGGAGTACGAGAAACCAGAGCTGAAAGCTTCGTGGTTAAAAGCCCTGTCGAAGGCTTTCGCCAGTGTGGGTAAAAAGATACCTATAGCGTGCGTGTGGAGGTCAATAGCTACGTTAGACACAGTCCTGGATAGAGAGGCACCGCTATATGCTAACTCTATATTCGAAGTCCTCCTACTTTCGAGGTTTTTAAGAATCGAGGTTAACGATGAGGAACTCTACCTCTTCAAGAGCTACGCGGATAGCTACATGAGTAGGTACCCGCCGCAGGTAACTCTTGACGAGTTGTTAAAACACCGGGGGGGCACGGTTTTTGATCTACTAGAAGGCAAAAATCCCTACACGGTTTACGAGTACATTGAACTATTACTGGCTCTGAGACGGAGAGGGGTGGTTTCGCTTGTCCAGCAAGGCGAGTGAAAGAGTTGAAAGAGCCGCTAGAGCCTACCTACCCGTCCTCAGGAGAAAGGTGCTGGATTTGCCCAGCGTCTACAAGAGGAAATATGCCGACAGGCTGAAGAGAGCCTTATACCTCATAGATATAATAAGGGGAGGGGGAGAGAAGGAGGAAACCATAGAGTTTAAAGCCTTCCAGTACATCGCCCAGCGGCCGGAGAGACTGTTAGAGGTAACTACGAGCGATATAGGCCCGCTCAGGTTGTTCTCAGATGCCTTAATGCATACGGAAATCGCCGAGCAAGTAGTAGACGATATAGTCTCAGCCTCCGGAGACATGAAACGCGTAGACTCGCTGTTTTCGGGGTCAGGTTACGAGTCCGTTAGGATAGCGAAAGAGATAGGGGTTGGGGTAAGGGGGGTGAGTGAAGACGTAATATCGCTGGAGATGCTCGTCGAAAACGCCTATAGGTTCCGCGTAAAAGCTGAGGCTCTGCAGTTAAGCGTGGAGAGAATACCGGAAGTAGATAACCTTATCGTGCTTCTATCCCCCTACACTTGGATTTTGAGCCCAGAAAAAATATTGACTATTATCGCTAAGAGGGCGAAGGCTCCCTTCAGAGTAGTGGGCCTGCTGCCCGTCAGAAGTGGAATTACAGAGCCAAGTCCTCTAGAGCCATACTTAGCGTTAGTAGGTGTTCTTAAAACCCTAACCAGCGATAAGCTTAAGCGTTTATTAGACAATCTCTTCTCGGACGCGACTATTGACTTTAAAACGCTAGCTCCTTTCGCTTTCTTCACAGTAGAGATTACATAGCGCATCGAAAGGCCGAGTAGAAGCGAA
>CAZFWY010000005.1:27386-31213 GCA_964522715.1 uncultured Thermofilaceae archaeon
AAAGCGTTTATAACTAATATATTTCCTCATAATACGTGAGTGTGTATGTCAACTAGGGTTGAGCGTATAAGAGCGGTACTGGGCGATTTAAAAAGGGCTAGTCCAGACATAGAGGCCTGCGCTGTAGTCAGTTCGGATGGACTTCCAATAGAGGCCATAATGCCGCCCAATGTAGATGAGGTTAAAATAGCTGCCATGGCAGCCGCTATCGAAGGCGTTGCGGAGAAAGTATCGGAGGAGTTAAACGTCGGGATTTTGAAGCAGGTCTATATTGAGGGCGATAACGGTGGAATACTGGTTACTAGCACGTCTCCTGAAGCTGCTCTGGTAATAGTCGTCCGCAAGGGCGCTAGGTTAGGGCTGGTAATGTATGAAGTTAGGCGTGCCGCTAAGGAGCTTGCCAAGGTTTTTGAGTAGAAAATGAATAATCCGTGTAGATGGGTAATATTTCTATATAGATAATCCAAAAAATATTATCGTTAATATACTTAAACCGCACATATAATGTCGTTCTTAAGGTTTATATCGAAGAGGGAATAATGCTTGTTTAATGGGTAGGGAGTAATGGAGGGCAAGTTGGCACTATCCATGATATTTACCCTCGCGGCGATAATAGGGATAAGCACGCTAGCGTTCGCCTTCATACTTGACTACCTAGGCCTCTTCGACATAACTACGCTGGCAGTACTTGTCATAGGCTTCAACGTCTTCCAGTGGTTGATAGGGCCTTATGTCATAAACATGTTGTACAACGTTAAGGAGGCCGACCCCGTGGAACACGCCGAACTATACTACATCGTTAAGAGGTTATCGGCTAAGGCGGGGCTCCCGACGCCTAAATTAATGATAGCGAATATGCCTATTCCCAATGCCTTCGCCTACGGTAGCCCGCTCACGGGTAATATGGTGGCGGTAACCCAGGGACTCCTAGACGTGCTAGACGAGGAGGAGATAGAGGCGGTTATAGGTCACGAGTTAGGCCACCTCAAGCATAGAGATGTACAAGTGATGATGTTAGTATCCATGATTCCATCCATCTTTTACATCATAGCTCGTTCTGCGCTATTTTATAGTGGGAGGAGAGAAAGAGAAGGGGGCTCCGCAATAATTATAGGCTTAGCCTCTCTATTCGTGTACTGGATACTGTCACTATTAACTCTACATCTAAGTAGGCTACGTGAGTACTACGCTGACGAATTCAGCGTACAGCTCGCTCCGAGTATTAGGGATGGAGCTAGGAGACTTGCTGAGGCCTTAGCTAAGATAGTCTTATCCACGGCTAAAATGTCCTCTATGGGTATCGCGCCTAAAGTCCCCGGATTTAAAGCCTTACTAATAGCTGACCCTGACAGCGCGGTTAGAGATGCTGTGGAACTAACCTCTCATGGTGACTGGAGACTTGTTGAAAGAGTAGCTTCAAGAGAGGTGACGCTGGCAGACCAGTTAATGGAGCTGCTGTCCACGCACCCCAACGTCGTTAAGAGAATTAGACGCTTACTAAGAATGGCCGAATAAAGCTAGGCGAAATAATTAGAAATAAACCATTCAGCCATAGACTTAACCGCTTTAGCCCTATGAGATATCTTATTTTTTTCTTTTATTGTCATTTCTGCGAACGTTTGGCTGAACCCTTCCGGTACGAATATGGGATCAAAACCGAAACCGCCAGTACCTCTCGGCTTCTCACTTATTCGTCCGTATACACGTTCTACGAAAACCCTTACTCCATGCTCTGGTGTGTAGAGGGCGACCGCGGACTCGAAATAAGCGCTTCTATCCTTAATTCCTTCCATAAGCTTCAACACGCCCTTTATTCCTATTGTCTTGTACACATAGGAGGAGTAAGGGCCCGGGAATCCCTTTAAGGCGTTTATGAAGAGTCCTGCGTCTTCTGTAAAGAAAACGTACCGTCTGGGAGTTAAAGCCTCAACAGCTGCTCTAGCTATTTCTGCCAGGGTGTCAGACTGTACTTCGAGTTTTTTCTCGTTTAGCTGTAACACCTTTATTCCATATGGCTTGAGAATGAGTCTTACCTCCTCTAGTTTATGGGGATTTCCAGTTAAAAAGTAGACAGAAGGCATGTGTAGAAAAAGCCCTTAGTGGTATTTTAAGGTAGGCTCATGTAGGTGAGTAACTGTATGGGCCCTAGACCCAGTACTAGTGAGAGAATAGCCGCTACTATAACCGCTCTGCGCGCTGATCCTCCCCTAACTTTAACCTCCGCTACTCCCTTCTCGAAGTACATCGCTTTGATTATTCTCACGTAATACGCTACGGATATAGCCGTGTTAAGCAGCGCTATTAATGTCAGCCACGGCGTGGCAAATACCACGGAAGCGAATAGAAACAGCTTACCCCAGAACCCTATGAGAGGAGGCATGCCCATTAGGCTGAGTAACAGCACGGTAAAAGACCCTGCGAGCCAGGGATCTGCTTTGCCCAGCCCTTTTAAATCCTCTAGTTTAACTCCCCCTTCTCCATGTATCACAGTTAAGGCTAGGAAAGCCCCGGCCTTACCTATAGAGTAAGCCGCGAAATGTATTGCTAAGCCCGCTAAGGCCCAATCTCTCATCATGCCTTTAAGGGGTGATAACGCGGCGAATCCTACGAGAAGATAACCGGCATGCGCTATACTACTATAGGCTAGCAGTCTTTGAGCGCTTTCTTGAACTAAAGCTCCTAGGTTCCCGTAGAACATAGTCAAGATAGAAAGCAGGGCTATTAAGGGCAACCAATACTGGCACGCCGATGAGAGTAAAGAAGAAAACTTAAGCAATGTAACGATAGCTAAGCATTTCGCTACTCCTGATACTAGCGCGATTAGGGATGGGTGTGAGCCCCCGTAGGTATCCGGTAGCCAGCCCTGGAAGGGGAAGACCCCCATCTTAAAGCCTATAGAGGCTAAGAGAGATACCATTGTTGCGAGTATGACTTGCTCGATACTGAGTACTAACTTGCCGTTTATGATCACTCCGCTCGTAATCGCGAAGAATAGTGTAACGCCTAGGAAGAGGAGAGTCGATGAAGCTGACCCCATGACCGCGTACTTTGCAGCTCCTTCAACTGACAAGGGATCTTTCGCCAGCGCTACCACGGTGTACGAGGCTATAGAGGATAATATCCAGGCTGAAAGCAACGTTAAAATATTACCAGACATTGAGGCTGCGTAAACTCCTGTGAGAGCTAAGAGTGCCAGACTGTAGAAAGCTGCCCCTCCATGCCAAGTATCGAGCGTTGGGGAAGCGCCGTACGTCGCTATCAGCGTGGATAAGGTGATTAATACGGCGAATAATATAGAGAACTTGTCTACTACTATGGCTCCCTCAAAGAGAGAGTAGTTGCCCTTTATTCTCGTTAGAAGCGCCATTAGCAGGATTATGTTTACAGCTAAGATCGCAATACAAATGGTGCGCGCTATCTTCGGCTTCTTCTCAAGTAAAGGTATTAGTAAGGCTGAGATTACTGGTAGTGCTAAAACCACAGAGAATAACGCAAGTACGGGTTCCACGGCTTACACCCCCATTAGCAAGAATATGATAGCGAGCACGGAGAAACCTAACCACAGCATCAATATGTAGTGGTTCAGCACTCCTGTCTGCACCCTCCTTATTCGAGAAGAAGCTGCGAGGACGCCCTCTACTAAGAACACGTGGAACCCCTCATCTATCCACAGCTCAAGAGTGGCCTTAATGCCGCTTGACAGCTTAGAGAAGAAGGCAGGTATAGCGTTATGGTACAAGTAATCCACAACGCTCCTATCCCAAGCTTTAGCGCCGCTTGACAGCTTAGAGAAGAAGGCAGGTATAGCGTTATGGTACAAGTAATCC